>CBDUKB010000055.1:0-14797 GCA_965367695.1 uncultured Putridiphycobacter sp. | reverse complement strand
AGGAGATGATGGGAATGGAATCGCACACAATGGTGCTTCAACAATTATTGACCCTGTTGGTAATTATTTAGTTGCGCCAATAGCTGCTACGCAAATCATGCGTCAATCTTTAAATTATAGCTTACTTTCAAAATCAAGGAGCGTTTTTCCAGTATTATTGGATGGCGATAGTTTTAATTTAACCATTCAATAAACAATACTTACCATTCAAGTATATATTATTTTGTGTTTAAATAAGTTTTAATTAATTTTACCACATATTAATCTATAAAAATATTATAAATGAAAAAAGTATACTTATCTACTGCACTCATGTTTTTAGCTGGATTTTCTTTTGCACAAATGCAAGAGTTAGGATCTCTAAAACACATTGAGTTGCAAAATGAAACTACTACTAATGTTCGACCTGTGTCTGCAAGCCAAAATCGTGCTGAAGGAGATATTATTGTGAGCGACGACTTTAGTACAGCATCTAACTGGTCAACGCCAGCTGATGCAAATAATAACCAATGGACAATTGGTTCAACAACTCCAGCTGACGTAAATACGTATATGGGAGCAATGGCTTCAACATCTGCAGGAAATGGATTTGCTACTTTTAATGGCATTTCTTTGTTATTAAATGCAGGTACTACACCATTTGGTGTTCAAGATGCATTTGTAGAATATGTTCCTACAATTAACTGTTCTGGTGTAGCAGGTGTCGTTTTAGAATTTGAACAACGTTACAGAGCTTTTAATAGCGATACTTGTTTTGTTGAGGTATCAGGTGACGGTGGAACAAACTGGACATCTTGGCCAATTAACTTGCAATTAGCTACTAATGCTTCTGCAATCCAAGAAACAAAAGTAATTAACATTTCTTCAGGAAACGCTGCAAACGTAAAAGTAAGATTCAGATGGACTGGAACTGATGACCAATCTTTTGGTGCTGGTTACGGATGGATGGTTGATGATTTTAAAGTAGCAGAAGCATGGAACTATGAGTCTGAATTAACTTTGTCAAAATACAGAATGGGTGTTCAAGGGACAGTATTCCTTGGTGGTTTAGATTACCACATGATTCCATTAAGTCAAGCTTCTCCAATTGAATTTTCTGGAGAAATTCAAAATAATGGTGGAATGGTTCAAGTAGGATCTAACTTAAGTGTTGATATTACTGGTGCTGGTACTTTCTCTTCAGTGAGTCCAAGTCTTGATATTGCTGTTGGAGCAACTGATTCATTTGCTGTAGCAAATGCATTTACACCAACTGCCTTAGGTACTTACAACGTAACAATGATGGCAAATCAAACAAACCCTGATCATGACCCAACTAACAATGATTTCACTACTTCTTTTGAAGTAACGGATTATATTTACAGTAGAGATAATGGTATCGAAGGTGGTGGTATTTCAAATGTGAGTAGCCAACCAGAATTAGAGTTGTCTATTGGTAACATGATGGAAATATTTGCAGATGGTGTAGTTGGTGCAATGGAAATTGTAGTAACTGATGAAGCAACGAATGTTGGTCAAACTATTTACGGAAGAATTTTTAAATATGATGACAATGTAAGTGAATACGTTGAAATAGCAATTACAGAAGATCACGAAATCACTGCAACCGATATCCAAGGTGCACCAATTAGATTATATGTGAATGATGGACCATTACCTGTTTCTACAGGAGATGATTTATTAGTAATGGCTGCTCACTACGGTGGTGTTGATGAAGTTGAATTTGCAACTGCTCAACAAGTTGAAACAGGTTCTGTTAGAGGTGTTTTAGCTGATGGGTCTCAATTTACTTTAACTTCTCCTTCTGCTATTATGGTAAGATTAGCAATGACTGATTTTACTGGAGTAGAGCAAACTGAAGTTTCTACAATTACTGTAGGTCAAAACGTTCCAAATCCATTTAACACAAATGCTAAAGTTAATTATACTTTAAATGAAAATGCAAACGTTACTTTAAACGTTGTTGATTTAACTGGTAAAGTAGTTGCTACTTATAACCAAGGTTCTCAAAATGCTGGAAACCACACAATCAATTTAAATGCTGATAACTTATCAAATGGTGTTTATTTTTACACATTCACTGCTGGAGAATATTCAGTAACAAAAAGAATGGTTGTAAGTAAATAATCAATTTTAATTAAATAAAAAACCCGCTTCATTTTTGAAGCGGGTTTTTTTATTTTATAAACTCTCGGTAGTCTGTAGTATGTTCAATGAATTGCAGTTCTTTAAATTTCTGGGAGAATAAGCGATTGTCTTCAACTTCCTTTAACTTCTTCAGTCTATAAACATCAAAAGCCTTTAATGCCTTTCTTTCTTGTCTCGATAAGGCTAAGCCATCAAAATAGTCCTCTTTTAAATCACTTATAGTTTTAATAAAAGTTTTTATTTTATTCATTTTGGATTTCTTAGATTTCATAACTTCGAGTTTTATTTGGATTTCTTATATCGTATATTCAATTACCATGCCTTTTATTTTTTTAATTTTAACATTATGTTTGAACTTATGTTTACCTTGATTGTACTTGTATATAAAACAGCTAACTTATGAAATTGTTGCAGTTCAAAATTATTGCCTTATTTCTATTCATTTTAAGTATGAATACTACACACTCACAAACAAATTTTAATGATCGCTGGCTTAAAATAGACGCATTAGAAAAACAGGGGTTGTACCGTGAAGCATTAAAAGAAGTGGATTCATTGCTGCTATTAGCTAATAAAGAACTGGCAACGAATAATATAATTAAAGGAATTTTTTATCAATTAAAATTTAATCAATACATAACAGAAGACGATTACATCCTCGGCATAAAGCGTGTAAATGATCAAATAAGTATAGCTGACACCAAAACTGCAGCTATTCTTCATGGTGTATTGGCCGAGGTATACAATGGTTACTATAATCAAAACAGGTGGAAAATTGATCAGCGAACCGTACTCGCAGATGAAATTAAACTGGATGATATACGAACTTGGGACGCAACTCGCTTGGCAAAGAAAATAATTGAGCATTATCAACTATCTATAAAAAATAAACAAGTACTAAATCAAACTTCATTGAGTCAATTCAAGGAGTTGTTATCGAATTACAATACTGAAAACATCAAACAACTCACTTTATACGATTTTTTATTCGAAAAAGCATTTAATTTTTTTAGCCAAAATTCATTTAATATTGATGGACCTGCAGCGACCTTTAACTTAAATCAAGTGAATTATTTTAAATCAAACCAGCAATTTGTTAATATACCCATTCATACAAACGACTCTTTTAATTTAAAGTATTATGCAGTGGAACTCTTACAAGCAAGAACCGACTATTTTTTAAAACATCCTCATCCAGAACAGGCCTTTCATGTTCAGTTAAAAAGATTAAAATACGCAAAACAGCATAGTACACTTAGTGATAAAGAAGCGTTATATGTTTCCGCAATTGTGGCCATGACAATGGCATATAAAGATTATGAATTTGTAGGAGAGGCTTGGTTTGAACTGGCATCAATATTAAAGGAGCAAGGGGCAAGTGTAAACGTAAAAAAAGGGACCCCAGATGAGAAAAGAAAGTTACTAGATGCTGTTGCAATTTGTGAAGAGGTTATCAAAAGAGCACCCCAATCTTTTGGTGCCAATCAATGCAAGGCTTTAATCGCACAAATTAAGCAAAAATCAATTCAAATTTCTACTGAAATAGCCTATTTACCGCATCTTCAAAATCCCTGTTTGATTGAATATCAAAATGTGAATCAAGTTTATTTGAAAATTTATCCAGGTGTGGAAGAACAATATTCTAAGGAGAAGTTGAAGGCTTACTTGAAGAAGACCAAAGCAATATATGATACCATTGTGAATTTAAAAGGCAGTGAAGATTATTTAAAACACAGCACAGAATATGCTTTGCCTGAATTACCATTGGGAAATTATATGGTAGTGATACACACTGATAATAATCTAGATACTGAAAAAGAAGGGTTGGCTACTACTTCCTTTTGGGTGACACAAATGACATATCAAACAAAGATTATTGACAATAAAATGGAAGTGTTGGCCCTTTGTCGTCGAGTGGGTCATCCTCTAGAAGGCGCAGAGATTAAAGTTAAATACTATGATTACAATAGAGCTTTAAGAAAGAATGTTGAAAAAACAGTTGGGACTTTTAAATCGAATAAAGATGGAAAAGTGATAGTGGAAGGATTGGATAATTACAAATCATATTTCATCAGCATGAAAAGTGGTAAGGATGAATATAACCCTCAAAATTCAATCTATTATTACAAAAGAAATGAAGCTACAAATCCGGGATATAGCATTTCGTTTTTTACGGATAGAAAATTATATCGACCCGGACAAACAATTTATTTTAAAGGGATTGCAACCGCATTTAATAATAATCGAAATGAATTACTTCCTGACTTTAAAACTTTTGTCGAATTTTTAGATGTTAATGCGCAAGTAATCAAAAAGGTAAGGGTAACTACCAATGAATTCGGTTCATTTGAAGGGAAGTTCATTGCCCCATATGGGGCCTTGACTGGAAGCATGACCATTCGCAATCATTATGGAAGTACAAATGTGCAAGTTGAAGAATACAAAAGGCCAAAATTTACGGCGAGTATATCACCCTTAGTAGGTGAGTATCAATTAAACGATTCAATTCCAATTAGTGGAGTAGCTGCTGCATTTGCTGGAAATAAAATTACAGATGCAAAAGTAGTATATCGTGTTCAAAGAACTACCCGTTACCATTATTGGAGATGGTGGTATCGACCATCTGTATCAAAAGAAATTCTGAATGGGGAAACAATGACAGATGTCAACGGGATTTTTAATTTTAATTTCAAGGCCATTCCAGACGCCTCACTTGATCCGAAAACAATGCCCATTTTTAATTATACCATTACAGTAGACATCATTGACTTAAACGGAGAAACCCATTCAGCAACTACGATATATAGTGTTGGTTACCAAAGTTTATTACTCTCAAATAACCTTCAGTCTACTGTCAATAATCAAGAAAAAAACAGCTTTAAAATTGAAGCAAATAGTTTGAATGGGGAGCCATTGCTGGCAAAAGGAGATTATAAAATTGAAAAACTGTTAGCACCCAATCAAACATATATAAGTCGTTATTGGGAGTCCCCTGATCAACTTCAATATGATAAAAAGACCTTTAAGGAAAAATTTCCGACTTACGAATTTGACCAAGAAGGAGATTATAAGGGTTGGAAAGTTGAATCAACCGCACAATCGGGAAAGTTTGAAGTACCCAATGTAGCAACAATAACTTTAAACAATTTGAATAAATGGAAGCCAGGAATTTATAAATATACCGCCTCGACCAAGGATAAAAATGGCGCATTAATAGAAGACATTACTTATTTCACTGTATTCAATACCGCTTCTAAATCACCCCTTGCAAATGAAGTTTTTAAAGTGACCCTTTTAAATAAGTCAGTCAAGCCAGGCGAAATAGCTCAAGTTTTATTGTCAACTAGCGAAAAACATTTAAATGTATATATGACGGTGGATTTAAAAGGTAAAACAGTACAAGAAGAATGGCTTCATTTAAAAAATGAGCAAAAAATAATTGAATTTCCAGTAGATGAACATCATATTGGCGGATTTTCAATCGATTTATTTGTTTTAAAAAATAACAGAATGCAGCAGGAAACCGTGAATGTATTAGTTCCTGAGCCTGCACATAACCTGAGTGTTACTTTGGAATCATTCCGAGATAAGTTATTACCAGGCGCAGAAGAGACATGGACATTTGTCATAAAAAATGCACAAAACGAAAAAGTGAAAGCAGAATTGCTGGCGAGTTTATATGATGCATCTTTAGACGAATTGTTTACCCAGAACAGTTTTAATTTATCGCTTTACAAGCCTTATCACTATAAAGTCAACTGGAGTGCTCCTATAGGATTTGGAAAACAGCGTGGGGGCAATATAAACTATTATTGGAATGATTATGTGAGCATGCCTTACCGAAGTTTTCCAGCGTTAAATTATTTTGGTTATAGTACCTATAGTTATTTTGGAGGGTATAGGTTCGCTAAAAATGCATTGATGGATGCTGATGATATGCAACCAGGAATGCAGACAGTTGAAATGGCGGCAGATGAAATCGAAGCTAAAGAAGCTCCTAGTGCTCCCATGGCAGTAGCTGGCAAAGCTGCGTTTGAAAATGAAGCGGATAATAAACCAGTTGTTGACGAGAACACAAGTGAAACTGCTTCCCTTCAAGTCCGAAAAAACTTTAACGAAACGGCCTTCTTTTATCCTCAATTACATACCAATGAAGCTGGAGAAATTCGTATTCAATTTAACATGCCTGAGAGTTTGACAAAATGGAAACTGATTGGCTTGGCTCACAGTACTACTTTGGAAATAGGACAAATTGAAAAGGAATTGGTCACGCAAAAAGATTTAATGGTAATGCCTAATATGCCTCGTTTTTTAAGAGAAACAGATACCATTGTAGTGTCCACCAAAATTTCAAATTTACTCAATGAAAATATAAGCGGAAATGTGAGTATCAAATTATTTGATCCCGTGACGAATGAAGAAATTACCGGGGATTTTGAAGTATTTAAAGTGCTTCAAACTTTTTATATAGCACCGAACGGAAACACACAGGTTTCATGGCAACTGAAGGTGCCAGACACCTACAGTACGGTGAAGTATCAAATCGTTGCCAGAACCGATAAACATGCTGATGGGGAAGAAAATGTACTCCCTATTTTATCAAATCGTATGCTGGTGACAGAAGCTATGCCTATGCCTATCAGTGGTGTGGGAAGCAAGACTTTTCAGTTTGAAAAATTGATGCAACAAAAAAGTACTACCCTAAAGCACCATAACCTGTCCTTAGAGTTTAATTCAAATCCCGCTTGGTATGCTTTGCAAGCCATGCCTTACATGATGGAATACCCATATGAATGTGCTGAACAAACTTTTACAAGGTATTATGCTAACGCCATTGCCACACACCTGTTAAATACTAAGCCAAGAATCAAGGAAGTGATTAAAGCTTGGGGACAAGATTCACCAGATGCCTTTTTATCCAATTTGAATAAAAATGAAGACTTAAAAGAGTTGTTATTGGCAGAAACACCTTGGGTTTTAAATGCGAATAGTGAATCAGAGACCAAAAGGAACTTGTCAATTCTATTAGACTTGGATAGGATGGAAGGTGAACTGAACAAGGCGCTTACTAAAACAATTCAAGCACAATCGAACAATGGAGGTTGGGCATGGTTTCCGGGGATGAAAGAAAATAGGTATATCACCCAACATATAGTAACTGGTTTAGGCCACTTAGATGTTTTAGGAATTCAAGACATTAAATCGGATAGAAAAGTGCGAAATATGGTTGTAAAAGGTGTAAATTACTTGGATCAAGAGATTGTAAAAGATTTTGAAAATGTAAAAAAGTACCATGCCGAAACCTATTTAAAAGAAAATCATTTGGGTTACATGCAGATTCAATACTTGTATATGCGTTCTTATTTTTTGGAAATCAACATGAATAAAAAGACGGAAGAGGCTGTGCAATATTATAAAACACAAGCAGAGAAATATTGGTTAACTTATAATGTTTATGCGAAAGGAATGATAGGTTTGGCAGCCAAAAGAATGAAAATGGAAGCACTTGCGACTAGTATTCACAAGTCTTTAAAAGACAATGCTATTATACAGGAAGAGTTTGGCATGTATTGGAAATCATATAAAATCGGATATTACTGGTACCAAGCTCCTGTTGAAACGCAAGCACTCATGATTGAATTCTTTAATGAAATGGAAGACAATGCTGCGGTGGAACAATTAAAAATGTGGTTGTTAAAAGAAAAGCAAACCACGCATTGGAAAACGACCAAACAAACATCAGAGGCGGTTTATGCATTATTGATCAATGGTATTGATTTATTGGCTAGTGAAGACTTGGTGAATATAAGTATTGGTGGAAAGGCAATTAAATACGTGAAAGAGGACCCCAAATCACCTTATGAAGTCATTGCAGAAGCTGGGACTGGCTACATTAAAACTAGCTGGAAAGCAGCAGAAATTAAAGCTAAAATGGGAGAGGTGAAAGTGAGTAAAACAAATCCAGGTCCAGCATGGGGGGCATTATATTGGCAGTATTTCGAAAATTTAGATAAAATCACTTTTCATGAAACGCCTTTAAAATTGGAGAAGAAAATCTATCAAATAAAAATGACAGAAAAGGGAGAAAAATTAGTACCCATTACAGTGAATCATCCTATTAAAATTGGTGACAAAGTTAGGGTACGTATTGAATTACGGACTGATAGAAATCTAGAGTATGTGCACATGAAAGATATGCGTGCAGCGGGATTAGAACCTATAAATGTCATCTCAACTTATCATTATCGGGATGGATTGGGTTATTACCAAGCGACCAAAGATGCAGGGACTAATTTCTTTTTTGATTATATACCAAAGGGGACTTATGTATTTGAATATGATTTGAGAGCAGCACAATTGGGGAGTTTTTCGAATGGGATTGCGACCATACAATGTATGTATGCCCCTGAGTTCACCCCACATTCAGAAGGCATTAGAGTTCACATTAAAAACAACATAATTAAATGATAGACGTTTATACCCCAGAGTACTTTATGAAACAAGCTTATTTGCAAGCAGAACTGGCACTTGAACAAGATGAAGTTCCCGTGGGTGCAATTATTGTAGCGAACAATACCAATACCATTATCGCAAAGGCACATAACTATACCGAAAGATTAAATGATGTGACGGCACATGCAGAAATTCAAGCAATTACAGCTGCTGCTTCTCATCTTGGGGCCAAGTATTTGAAAAATTGTACCCTGTATGTAACACTCGAACCATGTGTCATGTGCGCAGGCGCCTTGGCTTGGTCGCAAATAGATCATATTGTTTTTGGTGCAAGTGATCCAAAAAGAGGCGCTGGAAGACTGGTTGAAAACATTTACCATCCCAAGACAAAAATACAAGGAGGGATTTTAGCAACACAATGTCAGGAAATTTTACAAACCTTTTTTAAGAATAAAAGAGCCTAAAGAAGGGAAGTATTTCTGGGAACTACTTGTGAATATAATGTAAGAAAACAAGTGAATGTTTCACAAATAATTTCTAATCAAAAATTAGTCTTAAATTTGCGGGACTATGAAAACGGAAGGTGCTAAACATACTTTTTCTAAAGCTGAAAAGCTCTCATCTAAAAAGTTGATTACAGCAATTTATGAGCAAGGAAATAAGTTAAAAGAATATCCGTTTATTTTAAATTACATTGAGGTACCAGTAGGTTATGATGTCGCTTCACCTGTTCAAATTGTAGTGGCTGTTCCCAAAAGAAGATTTAAGTTGGCTGTGAAAAGAAATCGGTTAAGAAGGCAGATAAAAGAAGCTTATCGATTGCATAAATTGCCATTTATCGAATCGGTTAAAGCGGGAGAAAAAAAAGTGGCACTATTTTTAATCTATATAGGAAAAGAAAAAGAGTCCCACCTGTTAATGGAGAAAAAAATTAAGGTACTTTTAAAAAGATTGGAAGAAAAATTAGCAATATGAAATTAAAATTGTGTTTGTGGATTACTTTACTTTGGGTTTCAAATATTGGCCTGACGCAACCTAACCCAAGTAAAGATATAGATTTTGAGATTTTAAAAAACCTTGAATTATTTGAGATGGTTTACAAAAGTGTCGATTTGAACTATGTTGATGAGCCAAATCCCGGTGAATTAATGCGCACAGCAATTGAAGCTATGTTGGCAGAATTAGACCCATACACAAATTATATTCCTGAGTCTTTAATGGAGGATTATAAATTGATGACAACCGGTCAATACGGTGGAATTGGCGCTATCATTCGTCAGGTGAAGGACCAAGTAATGGTCATAGAACCTTACGAAAATTATCCTGCTCAAAAGGCTGGATTAAAAGCAGGTGATGTCTTTCTTGAAATTGATGGAAAGTCAGTAACTAATCTAACTTCTTCACAAATTTCTGAAAAATTAAAAGGACAACCCGGCAAAGACCTCTCGCTTAAAATTAGTCGACAAGGAAAAGAAATGAGCTTTACTTTTGCGAGAGAAGAAATTAAAATGCCATCAGTACCATATTACGGATTTGTTAGTGAAAACATAGGGTATATTAAACTAAATTCATTTACACAAACAGCAGCTAAGGAAGTATTAGATGCTTATAACGCACTTCAAAAACAAGGAACCGTAGAAAAATTAATCTTCGATTTAAGAGGCAATGGGGGAGGTTTATTAAACCAAGCCAATCAAATTGTGAATTTTTTCGTAAAAAAGGGCTCAGATATTGTTGAAATAAAAGGAAGAGCAGAAGGTGTAAATCAAAAGTACACGGCAAAGGCAAATCCAGTAGATGCAAAAATTCCAATTGTTGTTTTAATTGATGGGGGATCAGCATCTGCAAGTGAAATTGTATCAGGTGCTTTTCAAGATTTAGACCGTGCCGTAATTGTTGGTTCAACTTCTTTCGGAAAAGGCTTAGTTCAACGTCCCATGGACTTAAAATACAATGCAAAAATAAAAGTAACCATTGCTAAATATTACACACCAAGTGGCAGGTGTATACAAAAGCTAGATTATTCGCATAAAAAAGTTGGTGAACATGCTAACGAGATGGATGAAAGCACTTTAAAAGAATTTAAAACATTGAATGGAAGAACAGTGATTGATGGAAGAGGGGTGGAACCAGATGTGACAATTCTAAAAGACACTTTACATGAATTAACAGCAATTTTAATGATTGATAATATAATTTTTGAGTACGTTACTCAATTTAGTCAAACACATCCTACAATTGCTAAATCGGGTGAATTCAAATTGACTGATGACGCATACGAAGCTTTTAAACAATTTGCACTTTCAAAAGATTTTGAATATTCAAATGCTTCATTGGAATTATTAAAAGAATTAAAGAAGAATATGGAAGCTGATGGATTATTCACGGAAGCAAAAACCACTTATGAAGCACTTTATGAAAAACTAAAGCCGGTTAAATCAAATGATTTAGACAAATATAAAGCAGAAATCAGCGAACTTATCGAAGATGAAATTATAGGAAGGTATTATTTTCAAAAGGGCAGAATTGAGCAATCTTTGGTTAGTGATAAGGAAGTGTTAGAAGCCATTAAAATATTAAATGATAAAACACGTTATAACGATATCCTCAAGATCCAAAATTGATACATGTTTGATAAATGGTTTAAAGCACCTGCGCATTATTATTTATATTTAGTAGCCTTATCTATCATTGCAGTAGGTATATCTTCTTCAAAAGTTTTGATGAGTATTGGTACCATTTGGCTTATCGCTAACTGGTTGCTTGAAGGGCAATACCAGTTGAAATTCACGAAAATAAAATCCAGTCCGCTTCTCCTCATTATTTTACTGTTTTTAATTTTTTCTTTCATAAGCTTAGCTTGGACAAGTAATTTGAATTTTGGTTTGGATGACATGCGAAAAAAACTGCCATTTTTTGTAATCCCCTTAGTAGTAGGGTCTTCTAATCCTTTAAAAAAAGAACATTTTAAATTTCTTGTCTACTTATTTTTAGCTACTTTATTACTGATTTCAGGAATCAATTACTATTCGTATACACAGCGATTAGCTGAAAATATAGACATTCGGGAAATGTCAAAATTTATTTCACATGTAAGGTTTTCTATCCTGATAAATTTAGGGATATTTATTTCGGGATACTATTTATACAAGCATAGACTAAAAGCTTTCCCCCTAATAATTGTAATTGGATGGTTCCTGTTTTACCAATATAAATCTCAAGTGGTAAATGGTTATGCTTTGTTTATTGGTTTAGCAGTAATTACTTTATTTTTTTTAGTGAAACAATTAAAATCAAGATTGTTAAAGGGGATAATTTATGGTTTGATGGCAGTTGTGGGTATAATGATGTTCGTTTTGCTGGGTAGCATTTTAAAACAGGCTCCACTAGCCGAGCAAGTAGATTTTTCAAAATTGGAATTGTACACGGCAAATAATAATGGGTACTATCATTTAAAAGACGCGACCATCATGGAAAACGGTCGACTGGTTTATTTATACATTAGCACAAAAGAATGTAGAGAGGCTTGGAATAAACGTTCAAAATTAGACTTTGATGGACTAGATAAAAGAGGGCAAAACTTAGAGGGAACAATTTATCGTTACATGACCTCAAAGGCGCTTAGAAAGGATTCTATCGGTTTTTTATCCCTCACTCCGCAAGATATTCAACTGATTGAAAATGGTCATTCGAATTTTAACATCAACAAAGGGATATTTGAAAAATTAGAAGATTTAAAAATGCAATGGTATATGTTGCAAAACAATGGGGATCCAAATGGGAATTCAATCATTCAAAGAAAAATTCATTTTGAAACTGGAATTGATATCATAAAAAAACATTGGCTATTCGGGGTCGGAATAGGAGATGTAAATGATGCATTTGTACAGCAATATGCTAGGAATAAAACATTGTTAAAAAAAGAAAATCAACACCGTTCTCACAATCAATTTTTGACCATTTGGATTAGTCATGGTATAATTGGTTTAGTTTTAATGATAGGGCTATTTATTATGCCTTTTATCATTTTGAAACAGCCTACCTATTTAACCATCATAGTGCTGTTTTCGCTATTTCTTTCTTTTTTAACACAAGATGTCATTGAAACACAGGCAGGGGTTACTATTTTTGGTTTTTTTTATAGTTTATTTGTGATCAATCAACAAGCATATGGCAAGAATAGATAAGTTTATCTGGTCGGTTCGTTTATTTAAAACCCGTTCAATTGCGGCTGATGCTGTAAAGAAAAACCGGGTATTGGTGAATGATGAAGAAGTTAAGACTTCGAAAAATGTAAAAGTAAATGACATTGTCACCATTAAAAAATCGGGAATTAAATTTAATTATAAAGTTTTAGCATTAAATGAAAAGCGAGTTGGCGCCAAATTGGTCGAACAATTTATTGTAAATGTTACCCCTTTAGAAGAAATTGAAAAGTATAAAGAAATACAATCAAATCAAGCTTTTTATCGGGAACAAGGAGGTGGTAGACCCACGAAAAAAAACAGAAGAGATATTGATGATTTCTGGGAATAAGCACAAACTGCTCGCATTTTTCATTAAAGTCGACTTAATTAACTAAAATTAGTTGAAAAACTGTAACCTTTCCCCAATTTTACGCGCTATATAACTGTAGTTTTGTAACAATGTACCTATGGGTATTGAGTAGCTTAAAATAGCAGTTGAATAAATGAAAAAATTCTGGCGTATAATAAAGAAAATATTGATTTGGGGTAGCCTCCTTTTTGTTTTTTTTATTACCCTCATTACGATTCTACTTAAAATTTACGAAGACGATATTGAACAATATGCCGTCGCAGAAATCAATAAGCATTTAGCAGTTAAAGTAGATGTACAAGATATGGAAGTCGCTTTTTTATCAAGTTTTCCTTACGCTTCCTTGAATTTTAAAAAGATATTAATCAGGGATAATTATGAAACAATCAAAAGTAAAGACACTTTATTCTATGCCAAAGATTTATATTTAAATTTTAGTTTATTCGACATCTATCAAAAAAAATATGAGGTAAAAAACATTAAATCAAACGAAGCAGTTTTAAAAATAAAAACAGCTGGAAATGGTGAAATTAATTATAATATAGTTAAGCCTTCTAACGACACAACACCGAGTAATTTTAATTTTAAAGTAGAAGCGGTTCATTTAAGAGATGTTCGATTTGAATATGCCAATATCGCCACCAAACAATTTTATATTGTCGATATTGAGAAAAGCAAAATAGCGGGTAATTTTTCGGCGGATAAATATGACTTAACTGCTACTTCCAATCTTTTTATTCATCAATTAAAAACTAATTCATTCTCACTCTTAAATGAAAAAGCTGCTCATTTAGCATTGGGTTTAAAAATTGATAACGTAAGCAAGTCGTACTTCTTTACGAAGGGAGATTTGACCATTGAAAAAATGCCATTTCATATTAAAGGTGTAGTGAATAATGAAAATATTAATTTAAGTATTAAAGGCGATAATATTGATTTAGATCAGATGTCGAAGTCAATTCTTAATCAATCAGTTGAAGTGTCGAATGATTATGAAGGAAAAGGGATTGTTAATTTTAATTGCAGCATTAAAGGCGCAATTGAATCCACAGTAATGCCAAGTATTGTGGCAGATTTTTCAATTGATAATGGAGAAGTGAAACACCTCAAAAAGAACTTGTCAATTACAAAAATTCAAGTAGTTGGTCATTATCAAAATGGGCAATTCGATAGAAAAGAAGAGTTGAAATTTTCAAAAATGCATTTAAATTTATTAGGCAGTACGGTGCAAGGTAATACTACCTTAATTGATTTTGCAATCCCGACATTTAAGGGCAGTATAAATGGTGATGTTAATTTACAGACATTCAATGATTTTTTTCAGTTTAGTTCAGTTAAAACTTTAAGCGGTCAAATTGTTTTTAATACCGATTATGCCATCAAATTTCAGGACATTCAATACAATCCTGAGCAATTCGATATCTTTAACTCGACTGGCACATTTGATTTAAAAAATGTAGCTTATCAGGGCCTGGGCGACGAGGTATTATATAAAAATATTAATGGTGAAGTAGTGTTGAATGGAGATGATGCTGCAGCTAAAAACATCACCGTTCAAACCCAACATTCCAACATGACTTTAAATGGGGCATTGAAAAATTTCATCCCATTTGTAGAGGGAAATAGTCCCTTAGGTTTA
>CBDUKB010000054.1:0-15196 GCA_965367695.1 uncultured Putridiphycobacter sp. | reverse complement strand
TAGCAATATAATAGCACTTCTAATGCGTGATAATAAATTTAAATCATGACCAATCACTATATAAAATATTCCACTGAGACAACCATTTAATTTTGAATGTTGTATATTTAATAAAACGCAAGTATTATGAAGAATATATTTACATTATTTTCAATTTTACTTTTATCATGGAGCATCAATGCACAGAGTAAGTTTTGCAAAAAATATTCTCAATTTTCATATTATTCACCCGATATCTCGATTAAGCTATACGAATGCGCAGATGGTGGATACCTACTCCCTTCATATGACCTAGAAAGTGTTCAGTTGATAAAACTTGATGAGTTTGGAGATATCGTCTGGGCTAAAAATTTTAATGGCCAAAATCACCGAAGATATACAGGAATACATGAAAGTAGCAATGGAGAAATATTTTTTTCTGCTACATTCAGAGATACCGCTACATTAAGTAGTGCAACACATTATAAACTCTTCAAACTCTCTTCAACTGGAGATTTGATCTGGACCAAAGAAATCCAAAACAATAGTTCTGGCTGTCAATCAGCTTCTATTGTTGGAATGAATGGATTCATTTATGTGATTGGCACTTATTTTGACGACAACTCCCATATAGCAAGCACTGCGATCACTGCTATTACACTAGATGGTACACTTTTTTGGCAAAAAACTTATGAAACAGATACTTATTTGGCTTCAGTTGACGCCTTGGTCACCAATAACAATAAAATTGTGATAGCTGCTTCGAGTGGCGTAAATAGCAACTTATACCAAATAGATGGCAATGGAAATGTTGATTGGTTTCGGAAATTAAATTTTGGATTCACTCAACAAATTAGAGACATTGAATTAGCAGACAATGATGACATTCTTGTAGTAGGAGTAACTAAAATTTCAAACCTTTGTACAGAAACACAAAATGTTTTTGCCGCCAGGTATTCAACCACTGGTGAAATACTTTGGGGGAAAAGATACCACATGGATTCTGTGATGTTATATGGAGCCTCAATACACGAGCGAATTGATGGTGGATTGGTAATTGTAGGGAATGAAAGCATTGCTCACAATGACATAGCTAAGTATTCTTGGTTATTAATGACCGACAGCCAAGGTAACACAGAATCGGTATCCTACCTCAGGCCAAACGAATACACTTTATCCATTTCTTCGGTGATGAATGATGAACATGAATTGACCATTTTAGGGATTGACGGCACTTGTTTTGAACCCGATTCCAGAATTACCTTGACACACACCAACTCAGCCTTTGAAACGACCTGTGCACAACAACCTTTTAGCTTCGACAATAGCAATAGTTTTTATACCGATTTGAATTCAACTTATTCCGTAATTACATCTTCCTTATTAAGTGACGCCACGCAAAACACCAATGACCTGTCCATTACTTTTGAATATGTTTGTTCAACACTCCACATTGACAATTTGACAGAAAAAAACCATAATATTAATACTTACCCAAACCCAACACAAGGTCAAATCAATTTTATAGAAATCCCTACCCAAGTTAAATTATACAATATTTCGGGTGAATTGATTTTAAAAGTAAATAGTCCAACAGGGATTGATTTAAATAATTTACCGGATGGGATGTATTTGATAAAACAAACACTGAACAATCAAACAATAATAGAACAAGTAGTCAAACAATAAATTGATTTCATTGAATCGACAACAGCATATTGCGGGTGAAAAATACACTTGATCTAAGGATGAATCATTATATTTGAGTTAAAGGTAACTTTGGTTTTTACTTAAATATTCCACCTTTAAAACAAGTCAGATGAAAAAAATTATAACGATTACATGCATTATTTTAATATCATTTACTTCAAAAGCAACTGTGCATGTTGTGAAAGTTTGGGATGGTTATTACCAGTTTGTGAGTGCAATAGACTTTTCACAAGACATCACCATCCAACTTGGCGATACCGTTTTATGGCTTCCTTTAGATGTTCCAACTATGGTTCATACCATTACTTCAACCAATATCCCTAACGGTGCAGCCCCATTTGATCAAATATGGCAGGCTCCTGCTGACACTGTTTTTCAATATATCCCGCAAATAGCTGGCCTATATGAATACGAATGCACCCCACATGCTGTTCAGTTTGGAATGGTTGGTTCAATTAATGTGATTGGAGGAACCAGCAGTATTGGTAAAGGTGTTTTAAAACCGAACTTAACAATTTATCCAAACCCAGCCAATGATTTTATTTATTTCGAAAACGGTGAGACGGTCTTTCAATACAATATTTATACAATCAATGGAAGTTTAATCCTAACAGGTTTAACCCAAGGCGGAATAAATATTGCCTCACTTGCAACTGGTATCTATCATCTTGAAATTACAGGAGATAAACCCCGAGTGACAAAATTCATAAAACAATAATTATTGAATTAAAGTCAAAAAGGAAAAATTAATAGTGTTTCCTGTTTATTAATTGAATAACAATACATTAACACTGATATTTCACCAATATGGGTGATGTGTTTTAACGCATTCATATTTTAATTTCACCTATTAGGGTGAAGATTAATTCTTTTTCAATATTTATGTTTGAGTTCAATCATTCAAACAATCATTATGGTAGGAAAACTATTAATCTTTACATTATTGACTGCTCAAATTTCCTTTGGTCAATCAAATACTGTCGCCGGTGGTGGCGATTTAAGCGGGGTAGGAGGGAGCATCAGCTATACTGTTGGCCAAATAGATTATCAAGCAATCAGCAGTGCGACAGGAATACTCACCCAAGGGGTGCAACAACCTTATGAAATTTTAAGCATTGATATCAATACGCTGTTGACCTTTCATAAAACGTTCAATGCCATATTATATCCCAATCCTTCAATTGGGGTGGTCAAAATAAAAATTACTGAAGAAAGCTGGGACAATCTCTCCTATGAATTGTATAACCTACAAGGAAAACTGATTCAGACTGCTGAATTAAGTGCAGCTATTACAAGCATAGATATATCAACTATTGAAGATGGTAGTTACTATTTAAGAATCCAAAATAGCGGTCAAATTTTAAAGAATTTCAAATTAATAAAACATTAAAACATGAAAAAGTTAATCCTAATAATTAATATAATGTTGATTACCCTAATGGTATCAGCACAAGCACCCGAAAAAATGTCGTTTCAATTTGTGATCCGAGATGCCAGTAGTAATTTAATTACAAACAGTAATATTGGTATGCAGGTTTCTATTCTTCAAGGGTCGATTAATGGTGCGCCGGTATATGTTGAAACACAAAGTCCGAGCTCAAATGTAAATGCATTAATAAGTATTGAAGTGGGCACAGGTACCATAGTCAATGGAGACTTTTCACAGATAGACTGGGGCAATGGTCCTTATTTTATTAAAACTGAAACTGACCCAACTGGTGGAAGTAATTACACAATTTCAGGAACGACTCAATTGATGAGTGTTCCTTATGCTTTGTATGCCAAAACTTCAGGTAGTGCATTGCCCGGACCCGTTGGTCCAGCGGGTCCACAAGGTCCAATTGGCTTAACAGGTCCTCAGGGAGCAACTGGTCCCGCTGGTCCTACGGGTCCAACTGGATTAACAGGTGCAACAGGAGCAACAGGAGCAACAGGTCCACAAGGACCAACAGGCACTACAGGTGCTACTGGTTCTCAGGGTCCAATTGGCCTAACTGGTGCAACTGGTCCTCAAGGCCCAACTGGACTGACGGGAGCAACAGGACCACAAGGTCCAACAGGTTTAACAGGAGCAACAGGTCCACAAGGTCCTGCTGGTGCAGACGGAGGGGATGATCAAAATTTAACCTCTGCTACTTTGACTGGAACAAGCTTACAAATAAATATTGAAAATGGTAACCCAGCTTCAGTTGATCTTGCCGCATTAATTCCAACCACTGTTTTTGAAGTAAATGGTACTTTAATTAGTCCTGTTTCAACTGATATCGATAAAGATTTTATCGTCGGTGCCACGCAAATGGACCATTCAACTTCTGCTTCTTGGAGAAGAATGTTTTTTAATAAAAATAAGGCGGCTTTCAGAGCAGGTTTTACAAATAATGCTTATTGGAACGACGATAGTTTGGGGAATTACTCTTTTGCTACAGGTTTTAATACTGTGGCGCTGGGTGTTGCTTCTACTTCATTAGGTGCCAGTAATCAAGCTAGAGGCGATTATTCATTAACTGCAGGGTTAAGTAATGTAACTTACGGCGATTATTCATTGGCATTAGGGGTAAGTAACGAAACCTATGGAATCGGATCCGTATCGATTGGATATGATGCAAATTCATATGGTAGAGGAGAAGTAAGTGTTGGCTTAAAAAATACAAGTTATGTACCATCTACAGTTGCTTACAATATTACAGATAGGGTATTTACTGTTGGAAGAAGACAAGCAGCTAGTCCAACTCAAACAGGTTTAGATGCTTTGGTCATTCAAAAAAATGGCAATGTATTTATCGGTTCAGATTGGAGTAATACAAATGGCACAGGAACAAGAACTACCACTGGGGGCGGTGTTTTATACATCAACCGAGGATCAGCACCTAGTAGTTTAAGTAGTACCAATAAAACTGCAATTTGGAATGATAATGGTGAGATTAAAGTGAAGGATGAATCCAACAACATCACAACAATTTCACCACATAATTTTAGCGGTATTCCAGCAGGAGCAAGTGAAAATTTAGCATGGGCTTTTTACAGCGAAAGAAATGACACCATTATCAATGTAGATATGGCAAAAATGGCAAGAACGGTAGAATTGTTAAGCGGGGAGAATTTGGTGTACTTAAAAAATAAAAAAACCGGTGAAATTGAATTAAAAGATTTAAACCAAAATGAATCGGTGAATGGATTAAAAATCACCATTGAAGCGCAGAAAGAAATGATTTTAAAAGTAAAAGAAGAAAATGAAGCACTTAAAATTAAAATGGAAGCACAGCAAAAACAAATTGACTTGATTTTAAGTCAAGGTGACTATAAACAATGATATGATATATTTTTTTCATTAGAAATTTAAACGAGGAAGGGCTGCTGCTCCTCCTTGTTTTCTTCATACCATTTTGTTTTATATAAACCCATGCTTTAAATTAAGGCACTACTTTTTTTAATATGATTATATTTGGCTCAAAGAAATTTAACTATGTCTGCTAAAATATTAATTATTGATGATGAACCTGACATCAGAACACTGATTAAGTATAATTTAAAGAAAGAAGATTTTTTAGTAGAAGAAGCCGAAAATGGGGAGGAAGGAATTAAAAAAGCACTTTCATGGGTGCCTGATTTGATTATATTAGACGTAATGATGCCGGTAATGGATGGCATGGAGACTTGCGAATTATTGAGAAAAGAAGAGAAGTTGAACGGTACATTAATTGTATTTTTAACTGCCCGAACCGAAGATTATTCTCAAATAGCAGGTTTAGATGCTGGAGCCGACGATTATATTAGTAAGCCCATTAAACCAAAATTATTAATCAGTAAAATAAATGCCATCTTGCGTCGTCAACATGGGCACTTAGAAAGTGATGAAGCTGCGATAGATGCAAATGACATTGTGATTGACCGAAATAAATACCTGGTTTACTTTAATAATAATGAATTAAGCTTGCCGCGCAAAGAATTTGAATTATTGGCATTGTTGCATGATAATATTGAAAATGTTTGTACCCGGGAAGATATATTAGATAAAATTTGGGGAAGCAATGTGATTGTGGGCGACCGGACTATTGATGTTCACATCCGTAAATTAAGAGAGAAATTTGGAGATAAACGCATTCAAACAGTTAAGGGAATAGGTTACAAATTAAAATATCCAACCAAAGAAGAAAAATAAGTCCAATTAAACTGATTTTTAAAAAAAAACAGGCTGACAAAAAAAGAGGACAACTATTTAAAGTCATCCTCTTTCGAGTAAGGGTAATAATTAATTTTATAAAGCTTTAGTCCAACTTGCTGTCCAATTATCTCCAGCTTGAACTGCACCAATATAATTAGCAGGTGTAAACCAAGATCCTAATGTTGAAGTATTGAAAGCTCCTGTTGAGGACGTACCAATAAAACCACTTAAGAATCCCACCAATGAGCCATCACTAGCTGTTTGGTTTGCATAAGCAGCCATATTAAACATATTTGTTACTGTTGTATCATCACCAGCTGAGCTTGTGAATTTAAAAGGGCTTACGTTATCAATGATAGAGTTTTTTACATTTAACTCTTGGTTGTTCATGTTTGAAATGGTAATGTCATGTTCAACCTGACATCCTCTTTTCGGAAATCCTGTAACAACCATGTTGTAAAAGTTTCCTTTCATTCCTTCTCTTAGTTTTAATCCTTGGTTACTAGCGTCTCCATCATCAACACCTATTAATGTGATGTTCGCTAAAGTTGGATTAGAATAAGGAGTAGCCGCATTGTTATCTCCTAAATTATCTCCTTCAATTCCTCTATCTCCACCTTCAGTAGATTGTTGAACAACCCAAAATTGTCCGTTTCCAGACCATCCATGAGTCCAGTCAAAAGAATCATCTTGGTTACCTGTTGAAACTGCATATTTTAAAGAAACAGTTCCTCCAAAAAATTCAAATCCATCATCAGACCCTTTGTAGGCTTGTAAGTATTCTAAGGTAGTTCCAGAGCCAACACCATTGAATGAAAAACCATTTAATTCATTGTCTGTCCCCAAGATTTTACCTGCGTATTCCACTCTCACATAGCTCATTGTTCCTGAGTTATCATCCGAGATGATACCGCCATATGTTCCTGTTCCACCTTCTCCTTCAGCTTCTAATCCAACATTGATAGGTGCTTTACCATTTATTATAATGCCACCCCATTCACCAGCTTTTGGATTGTCCTTTACGGGGGTAAATACGATTGGTGCTGATGCAGTACCATTCGCCATTATTTTTCCACCTCTTAATATCGATAGAAACGGTGTTGTTCCGTCGTTGGCTGCTTTAATTGTTGTTCCTGCTTCTATTGTTAATGTTGCGCCATCTTCCACGAAAACACCACCTGAAAGTAACCAGTTTGCTGAAGCAGTCATGGTTTTATCACCAGTAATAGTCCCTACTACTTTGTTGTAGGAAGTTCCGCCTACTGATTCAACTGTGTACCATTCTGAAGTCGCATATACACAAGGATTATTTTTATCATCCTTTTTTGCATCCGGATCAAAATTAGTTGCTGTTTCATCTGTACAGCCTTTTTTACATGAAGTAACTGTTCCTGTTAAAGTACCCGCTAAAATCAATAGTCCTAAAGTCGATTTTTTCAATTTCATTTCTTTTATCTTTAATTATTTTTGACAAAGATCGCTAAGAAGTAAGCTGCCCCTGTTAGGTTACAGTTATATGTCTTTTATGAAGATGTTAAATATTATTTACGTTTACTTAACATTGAGAAGTACACATTGTTTGAATGTAGAAAAGAAGTGTTTTAGTTTTATTTAATACATTCGTAAAAAAAACACATGAGTGCATTGTCTTTTAGTAATAAAATAGGTGAAAAGTTAAAAGCTTTTATCTCCATTAAAAGTGCCGTGTTCACCATTGTATTATTAGTGACAATCATTGGTAGCTTGCAGTCGATTTCTGGGACAAAAACCTATGGAAACGATACCATGGAGTACAACAAGTATAATAATTATACAATTTTTAAGGAGTCATTTAATCATTTAAAAAACCAACAAGATTTATATGTACTATATCCTAAAGAACATTGGGATTTATATAAGTATACACCCACTTTTTCGGTCTTATTCGGAGTGTTTACACTCATGCCAGATTGGCTAGGTTTGCTCATTTGGAACTTAATAAATTCCTTTGTTTTAATATTAGCCATCTATTATTTGCCTAAATCCAAATTTTCAGATTACCAAAAAGGTCTTGTGGTACTCATTTTATTGATTGAGTTGATCACGAGTATTCAAAATGAACAATCTAATGGGTTGATGGCAGGCTTACTGGTGTTTTCATTTGCTTTAATGGAAAAAAGAAAATATTTTATGGCTGTCTTTTGTATTGTATTGGCATCTTATATAAAATTATTTGGCGTAGTGGGTTTCGCACTTTTTCTTTTTTATCCCGATAAAATTAAATTGGCTTTATATACCTTAGTATGGACTGGAATTATGTTACTACTACCGTTCCTTTTTATTGATATTGATCAATATATGGCCTTATTTGAAAGTTATAAATTAATGTTGAATAACGACCACAGTACTTCCTTGGGTTATTCTGTAATGGGTTGGTTAAGTACTTGGTTTCATATCCATGTAAATAAAAATATCATAGTACTTATAGGTGCGGCAATTTTCATGCTGCCATTTTTAAGATTGAAACTTTACCATGATTTTAAAATGAAATTATTCATGTTGTCTTCCATACTTATTTGGGTAGTCATTTTTAATCATAAAGCAGAATCACCTACTTTTATTATTGCAATGGCTGGCGTAGGGTTATGGTTTATTTATGCAGTTAAAAGTAAACTTAATATAATTTTATTTTGTACCGTGATGCTATTCACCTGTTTACCTCAAGTTGATGTTTTTCCTCGTGCTTTCCGTGACGATTTTATTAATCCTTACGTGTTAAAAGCAGTACCTTGTATTTTAGTTTGGATGAAAATAATTTACGATATGATGGTAATCAAACCTGAAAAGGAAAATACTCCCTTAGTCGATTAAAACATAATGCTTATACCCGCATTATAGCCAATCCAATAATTGGTTTCTCCTTGTCCATACCACCATTTGTCGGTATATAATTTATAAGGTATTTTTAAGGTTGTAGCATTATTCTCTCCACTTGTTTCAGCAAAGTAAATGTTCAAACTTGGTCCGGCAAAAAAGCCAATGTGTTTTGTTAAATGAAAACGTAAGTTTAAATCTGTATTCACTAAAAAATCAATTTTTGGGACATATGTCTTAGGAACAATATGATTGGCAGCAGCCTCTAAGGATAGTTTAAACTTTTTAGTTAAACTGACCATAGTTCCTGCCCCTATTCCGTATGTGTAATATTCATCATTGGGTATGGGCATGTAGCCTACTTTAAAAATATTGTAAAATGCAGGGACACCCAATTTTAAATTTAAGTTGGCATAAACCGATTCGTTATAAGTGAAATCTAAAGAGTGAAACCCATTTTTTACAAAGCTAAATAAGCCAATTGGTATGCCAGATTCATATGATTCCGCAATGTTAAATAAACCCACTTGAAGACCAGTCATTTTTTTAGCATGGTTAATCAATCCTACTTGCAAACCAGTTAAATCTCCTTTATTGACATTTGAAATACCCGCAATTTGACAGCCATAAAAACCACCATTGCTATAGTTGTTAATTCCCGAAATTTGGAATCCAGTAGTATTCCCCATAATGGTTCCACTGATTCCTGAAACTTGAATCCCAACCAGGTCTGAATTGATAAAATTTGCAATACCAGCGATTTGAATTCCGTCGTAACTTCCTGCATGTTTATTGGCAATGCCTGCAATGGATATGGCATGAGAAGAGTCACCTACAATGTTAGTTAACCCTGAAATGATGATGCCGTTTGCTTCGGCTGAATTGATATTAGAAAGGCCAGCAATTTGAATACCATTCACTGGTCCTGTATTCGCATTTGCAAACCCACCTATCTCTAAACCATTGAGTCCACCATTTAAGCCATAAAACAAATTAAAAGAAAAATTGTTGGGTTTTGTTTTCGAGCCCAACCCATTGGATCCTAATGGATATATAATTGACACTTGTGCTTTTGGTAATTGAATTGAATCCACTTGAGCAAAAGAGTTGAGGTTCATTGTCAATAAGATACCAAATAATAAAGAAGTTTTCATAACCTGTTGTTTATTGAATAAACAACTGAGTTTAATATTACCCCTATTTGATGCTGTTTTTTTTATAAACGAATGCCAAATTGTCCACCAAACCAAATTTTGGTATAGGCATTATAACCTGAAATAGGATAATCGACAAAATACCGATCATTCAAATCAAGGATTTCAGGACCATTTTCGGTTTGAAAATACAATCCAGCATTTACAGTAGGACCAAAGAAAATGGTGATCCAATCGGCAACTAAAAAATCAAAGTTAAAGGCAAATTTATAGTGTTGTGAATTGTAATGAATTTTGTGTTTAGCCATCACATGCCCAGAAAGGTCAATACTAATTTGGGTTTTTTCACCAGTACTAAAATAGGTGCCTAAGCCTAGACCCAATGCATAATAAATATCATCTTTAAATGAAACACTTCCATGGTAAGAATTGTATAAATGTTTAGTTCCAGATTTGAAAGTTATGTTTAAAGGATAATTTGTATTTGCAGATAGCTCCGTTTTATGATAACCCTTTAAAACAATATTAACTAAGCCTAAACTAGCACCTTTGTTTTCTTTGCTTAAATTAATTAAACCAACTTGTAGCCCGTTGTTGTAGTGTGCTACGTTAAATAATCCGCTAATCTGAAGGCCATTATTTTTATAAGTTGAATTCAGTCCACCTGAAATTTGTAGTAAATTTATTCCTTGGTTTGCAATATTCATCACTCCAGAAATTTGTCCGCCCACTAATTTTGCCCTGGCCACATTTTGAACTGCAGCAATTTGAACACCATATGAACTTTCAACTGAGATATTTGTTAAACCAGATATTTGTGCACCCACAAAACCTTTTTTTGTCAAAGAGGATATTCCTGCAATTTGAAGGCCATAAACATCCTTTGAAACGGCATTTATGAGTCCAGCAATTTGTAACCCTTTTAGTCCTCCATTTACGTCATTTCCTATTCCTCCTACTTGCAAACCATAAAAATAGCCATTCACACTATTAACAATTCCACCAGCTTGCAGTCCAATATAATGGCCACGTACTGTATTGGAAATCCCTGCTACTTGCAATCCATTGAATTCTTTTCGAACTACATTCAATATTCCACCAAATTGAGCACCTTGAAACTTGCCACCACTTAAATTTGCAATTCCTCCGGCTTGAAACCCCAGTCCGTCTTCTTTTAATACATTCGCAATTCCACCAAATTCTATACCGGCCAAACCCTTTGAATAACCCGCCAATAAATTCATTGAAATATTATTGGTCATCAACCCATTTGTACCTTTTTGTGAGCCTACACTCAAACTTGGTAAAAATGAAAACTGGGCAATCCTTGTTTCATCCAATTCCGTCAAGTTTTGATTGTGTGTATAGGTCTCCTCCGAAAATATTTGTCCAGAAATGGTTCGCTCTTCTATGGTTATAGGAATGGAACCAGTTTCATTCGGCGTCAGTTTCTCTATTTCAGCCTCTTTTTTTACCAAATTGATATTTGCGATTAATCCATCATTTTCAACCTTAAATATTTGTATTGAAGTTCTGTATCCCAGCTTACTAAAAAACAAACTAACTTCGTTATAGTAAAGGGGGATTGTAAATTCAAACTGCCCTTTTTCATCTGATAAATCAGCGTATTTACTGTCAATATCATAAATACTTACATTTTGAATAGGCTGTTTGGTTTTGCTATCTATAATTTGGCCTGAAATTTTAAAATGAGATTTTTTTTTGGGACTCACATCCGCTTCTTGTTTAAGCAAAACTATGTGCATCCCCACTTCCTTAAATCTAATTTTTCCTTCGAAAATTTTATTGAGCCCATACCGAATGCTTTGTTGGTAGAGAGATATGCTTACTTTTTTGTTTTCTTCAATAAATGCAGGGTTGTATGAAAATTTGACCTTTCCAATTTCTTCAATGCTTTTTAAAATTGTTTTGATGGGAGTGTCGGTGATTTGAATGGATATAATTTTATCTAAAATCCCTGTCTTGGAATGAAGGTTGAAACCAAAGGTTAATAGTATAAAAACACCAATTAATTTATTCATCACATTTTAATATATAGGTAGTTTCATCTCCTTCAATAATTTCCATTTTTAATTGATGAACGGTACAAATTATAGTTAAAATTTCTGTCAAACTTTCACCATGATGGCTAGAAACAATTGGGTAGTTTTTTGCTTCTTGACATTTTAATTCAATCTTGCTATGAAAAATGTTTGCTAGGGTTGCAAGTATATTTTCCAATGTTTCTCCTTCAAAATTCAGCTTTTCATCTAACCAATAAATTTCAGTCGATTCATTGAGTGCTTCCATGATACTCTCAAATGATTTGGTTTGATGATCGTAGATGGCCTTTTGACCTTTAGTTAAAATGAGCGATTCGGCTTTTGTCCCAAATTCTACTTTCCCTGATTTCACATATACCGTTGTTTTATGCTTTGAATTATCAATATTAAATGAAGTGCCTAAAACTTTGACAAAAGTTTGGTCAGGCATATAAACGATAAATGGAGAAGTGGTGTCTCTATTGACTTCAAAAAATGCTTCTCCAACTAATGAAACCGATCTTTCTTTCTTTTCAAAATTTTTATCAATGGTTATTTTGGAATTGGCATTTAAGGATACTTTTGAACCATCTGCCAACACAGTATTCACTTTATCAATTCCCGCTAATAAAATGGTATCCTTCTTTAAGTTCGATTTCCAAACAAAAAAACCAGCGACCATTAAAGTAAAAATAGCTGCGATTTGTAAAAATGGTTTTAATCGAATTCGCATCCCACTTTTAGGAGTTTGGTTAATTTTGTTTTTTACATTTTCCCAAGCCAAGTTAGTATCTACGACAATAGGTTGCGGTTTCAATTTGGCTGTATGCTCCCATACCTTCACCAAGTCCAGGTATACTAGTCGATTGGCTGAAGTTTCGGCAATCCACGTTGCTACAGTCCTTTTCTCTGTTTCTTCTAATTCATTGTTGTGGTATGCCATCAACAATGCTTCCGTGATGTGATTTTTCATACTCATAACAATAATTGAATGATGATGGTGAGTGTTATAATATATTCTGAAAGAGCTGTTTTCAAGTGCTTAATTGCAGCTCCCATTTGATTTTCAACTGTTTTGATACTAATTTCTAATTGAGCAGCAATTTCTTTGTATTTCAGTCCTTCATACCGACTTAAGATAAATATTTTTCTTCTACCTTCGGGTAAGTCATCAATGGCAAGTCTTATTCTTTCTTGCAATTCATTACCTTCAATTTCATCTGTAACTGTATGGTTTCCGGCATTCATCTCTCTCTCATTTACAGCTTTATAAGTTTCCCTTATTTTTATATGTTTCAATTGATTTAGACAAGCATTTTTAACGGCTGTGTATAAATATGATTTGTTGGTTTTTTCATGTGTGATATGAGCCCTATTTTCCCAATATTTTACAAAAAATGATTGAACAGTTTCTTCTGCGTCATCTACATCATGTAAATACTGATGGGCAAAAGCACAAAGTCCCGCATAATGCGTTTTAAAAAGTGATTCGAAATCGCCTATATTTAAAATTGTTTTTGTAGTCAAAGCAATTGTAAAAATACTAAATTAAACTTAATCGTGCTTCAAAGACCCTGACCCGCTAATATCAACATCTATTGCTGGGTTACCACTATAGTAAACATCACCACTGCCTGAAATTTTTACATTTAAATAGTCAATCACATTGACTTTACAATTACCAGATCCAGAAATATTGATCTTCGCATCATGTGAAATTAATTGACCGAAATCTATATCTCCAGAACCTGAAATTTTAACTTCATTATTTTGAAGGGTATCAAATCCTTGTGCATAAATGTTTCCTGAACCAGAAATATTGGCGCTTAGTTCTTGGGCGGTTAAACTGTCAATGTCAACATTGCCAGATCCAGAAATTTTAATATTTAATTTATTGGTACTAAGTAGTTGGTTTACCATAATATTTCCGCTTCCTGAAATACTCAAATCTTTTAAGTTTGGACCACTTACATATATTGTTAATGCTCCTTTACTGCGTATACAAGTATTGTTTTTTGTGCTGATTTCTAATGTACCTCCAATCACATTGGTTCGAATATAAGGAATTAATTTTTCAGATGCTTCAATGGTTAAACTTATGGTAGGGCTTTGAATAAATTGAACATTGGCAAGCGTACTGAGTTTGATTTTGTCAAAATTTTCAATCGTTCTTTCTTCAGTTACATAATTGTCGTCACTTGAAATACAAAAGTGATTTTTATTGCAACTTGTCATTAAAAATGGGGTGCTTATTAATAAGGCTAGGAATAATTTTTTCATGTCAATAGTTTTATCTGTTTTTAATAGAACAACTAAGCATAAGAATACCCCTATTGGAATCATAAAAAAAGCCCTGACGTTTATGGTCAGGGCTTTTTTATGGAATTAATTTATTGTTAATGTGTGTTTTCGTATTCTTTTAGTTGGTCAAGTGCTTCTTGGAATTGATCACTTCCTGCTAAACTTTCAACTGCGTTTAACCCTATAAATGCAAATAATAACCAAACTGCTGCTACTATTCCAATTACCAATCCAGCAACTGCTAATCCAGCTTTGTGTCCTGCTAATTTTGATTCTTTCATGCCTTTAGCAGAAATTACTATGGCTGCAATTGGCAATAATAGCACTAATGCTGCCATCCATTTACCAGCAGAAATGTATAGTGTTCCCATTAACCAACCGCCTAATAAAATTGCGACCAATGAAAGGACAAATCCTGCAACATTTTTTCCTTTTGCAGGGTTTTCACCCGCGTTTTCTAATTCACTCATAAGTTAAATTTTAGGTTTTTATTAAATTTATCTTCAACAAAATAGAAAATATTTTGGATAAACTTAATTTTTTACTTAGATTTTAATTAACATTGAATTATTTACAAATCACTTTATCACCAATTTTTATTCAATCATTATGCTCGATTTAAAAGTGTACAATCAATTAAAACCAACAAAGGGAAAAGTGTTAATTACAGAGCCATTTTTAGAGGATGAATATTTTGAAAGATCGGTTGTTTTATTGTGCGAACACAACAATGATGGGTCTTTTGGATTTGTGTTGAATAATTATACAGATGTGAAACTGGAGGACATTTCCGATTTTCCGATTTTCGAAACGAATATATCCATTGGAGGGCCTGTAGGCAAACAACAATTGTACTTTATTCACACCTTAGGTGAGGTGATTACGGGTGCTATTAAAATCATTCCGGGCTTGTATATAGGTGGAGATTTTGAAAAGTTGAAAGCACAAGCAAATCTAGGTTTGATTAAAAAAGACCAAGTACGCTTTTTTATTGG
>CBDUKB010000053.1:0-15292 GCA_965367695.1 uncultured Putridiphycobacter sp. | reverse complement strand
TAAAGAGACTCCTAATGAATCTCTCCAAAAACCATTTTGATCAACACTGGTATTCAAGGAATTATAGAGATTAAACAGGCCACTATACAGGCCAATGTTTACAGTAGAATCGAGTCCTGCATCAGGTAAAGGAATGATGTATGGACTTGGAGTTCCAGGTGGCACATCACAGTACCCAAACATATCAAAACGAATATAATTTATATCATTACAACCAAACGAATTTTGAGTGGTATAAATAAATGTTGTTGGATTTGCCAATGAATCTGTTTTTACTATATGATTTATATTTAAACCGCTTATCGAATCATACCATACACCATTACCCTGTGCTCCTGCAGATAAATAGTTATATAAATTGATAATTCCTTGATAAATGTATACATTAAAAAATGTATCTACTCCATTTGAGGAACTAGGATTGATACTAAAATTGATGGTATCACTTGCAAAACAGTTAAACTCATTGAATACACTTAAAATATATTGTCCATCTTGGTACGGACATATAATGGCATCTGCTTGTTGAGGCAAAACCATATCTGTAAGATTATTCCAAGAGAGGGAATCAGGACTTGTTGAAAGTATTTGAGGTTCTGAAAAATCAATAGACCAACCTAGGATCATTCCTGCAGCAGAATTAGAAGTATTCTCTACTTGTAATTTCCACATCCCTTGTACGGCTTCTCCAACGAATAAATTCGTGAGGGGTCCACCTTCAGGAACATAAGAATTAGAAAAAGGAGCGATTCCATAAACAATGTTAGTAAAACCATTTGTCTTAAAACAAGTGCTTGTATAATTAGCACCAAATCCATTACCAGTACTTAATTCAAAACTTGTTCCACTCGGTGAAATTAAATGAATATTTAAATTCGCTGTATTGGCATGATTGATATCAATACAAATTTTTGCAATATTATTTGAATTAATAGTGGGAGTACTCAATGCCATAGATGGTATGAACATCACACTATTCACGGTTGAATCAGCAGGAACAAATACATTAGTAAAGGAACTATAGGATTGAATATTATCAACTTCATAGTACTTCACAGCATCTACATTTAATTGAATACAGTCTCCTTCACAAAGAATGGTATCTTGTGTTAAAATGTTCACATCCAAATCGCCTAAATTGGTATCAAATACTTCAATTGTCAAGGTATCGGTATCGTTACAATAATTGAATGATTCAACCAAATAGGTGGTGGTGAATTGTGGCGAAGCCATAGGGTTACTACAATTATTGCAGGAAAAATTAGTCCCAATTACAATGGGGTCTCCTGACAAAACTGACCATTGATAAGGTACGTTTTGATTGGAATTAAAATTCACTGACATGTCACCACAAATCATATTGTCATATGCAAACCCAATTGGTTTATCAGCTTCCACCCGAAATCTAAAAAACTCAAAACCATATATTGGACAATCGTCGTCTCTTCCCATAAACTTGACATCATAATTTTCAAAACCAGCCGAATATGTCCAACATAAAGTTGCCGTTTTTGGATTAGAACCAGTAATACTCATGGTTGCATTAGGCAACATATCAGTTAGGTTTGTGATAAAAAACAAACTGTCATTCAAATCAGCCGTGTCATTTAAAGTAATATCAAAACAAAATTGATCGCCTTCACACATTTTAATTCGATTAGGACCAGTTAAAAACGTGGCATTCGTTCCAAAATTATTAAAGTTGGAAATGCTATCATCAAAAAAAGGAAAATGATTCATAGCGTAATTGGGGAGGAAATTATAATCGTGAACAAAAACGGGAAAATCAATGAGGGACGACCCTGTAAAATCTCCATTTGAATTATATTCTTCAATTAAAATAACCACAATAAAAGTCCCACTCATTGTTGGTAAAAAACTAAAGATGCCAGTTTGTGGATCAATGCTCATTCCTTGAATAGGAAGTAAAGCACTATATCCTGAGGCGTATTGCACATAGGTATTACTGGCCGACCTTGAGCTTACCAATGAATAAACAAGCGAGTCATTATCAGGGTCAATTGCACCAAGTTCTAAAGAAATGGGTGTATTAATGTTTACATATGGTGCTTTTGGTGCATGCAGAGTTGGAGATGTATTCTGAATACCATTGGCGTTGTTTAACTCTATTTCTAGATACAAATTATGAGCACCTATTGTATTGTCAGATATAATACCATGAATTATAGTACTCTTGAGATGATAATTTGAACAAGTACTTGGTAAGGTGATGTAGCCCGCGTAAGAATATACTTCAACACCATCACCACTTCCACAATTAAATTGGCTCATTTCCGAAGTACATAAATTAGGTTGTATTTCTGATTGATATAAATTCAAATAGGAATTAGTAACATTTGCATTACAATCGTTACTTACTTCTAGCGCAACTGAATTTGTATTTGTCGGCATAAAATTACATGCTGAAATAACGTCTAACACCACCTTAAATTGATTTGGTTGACTTGTTTTTGAATAACTTAAATGTCCTCCATAAATATGTGTAGCATAACCATAAATGGATTGAATAAAAAATAACAAAAATAAAATTCGTTTAGGGAAGTGGAAATTCATAACGTTTTGATTAAGTGATTCAACTTAAAAATTATCAACCGAAAAATTAATGAATCGGAAATTCATTAATGAGACGAGAAAAAAAATCACCAGTTGCCTATAAACGTATAAAAAACAGTTAATTGAACAACAACTCATCCTGAAAGGCCTTATTGCCTTGCATTCCACCAGTGTGAATTAAAACTATATTGCTTCCTCTTTCAAAGTAATCTGCTTTTAAGAGTTCAAAAAAGGCGAACATCATTTTTCCGGTATATATTAAATCAAGTTTTAGGTTTGATTGAAGGTAAAATGCATTCACAAAATCTATCAAGGTGCTGTTTACTTTACCATATTTCCCTAAATGAAACCTATTTTCTATGTGTAGTGCGTTCATCTTGTCTTGCACATCTTCATTGCTCAACCCACAGAAAGTCAATAATTCTATAATATCTGCCTCAAGAAAATCGCCATTTTTAAATGCGGGAATCCCTATGATTTTACTTGAAATGTTTTGAAAAACCAATCCGGCAATAGTTGTTCCAGTTCCCATGGGTGCTAATATATAATCTACTGGATTATTAATTTCATTCATTATTTTTGCACATCCCAATACACCAAGATAATTAGCTCCACCCTCTTCAATTATTAAGACATTACCAAATTCATTTCTCAATTCTTCCCAATACCATTTTTCATATCTAAAGCGATACTTTTCACGACTGATAAAAATGAGTTGCATGCCATCTTCATGTGCTTTTTTTAATGTTTCGTTTGAGGTCGTACATAATTCATCACCACGAATGATTCCGATAGTTGGAATAGCAAGTACTTTTGTTAAATGTGCCAAAGCTGCTATGTGATTCGAATACGCACCTCCAAAGCTTAAAATAGCTTGATATTTACCTTGCTTAAATTTTGCAACATTCAAATTTAGCTTTCGCCATTTATTACCAGAAATTTCAGGATGAATTAAGTCATCTCTTTTAATTTGAACTTTCACTTCTTTTTCAGAAAAAAGAGGATGTTCAATAGCTTCCAAAGGAGAAGGTAAATTAAAGTCAAGCATTTAAGTCTCCTCCATTAGGGGTATACATTGTGATACCGTGTTCCTGATATAAATTGACCATGGTTTGAAAAAAACCATTTGCATCTACTAATAAAGTATCAGCATGTCCAATTTTTACTTTTTTTAGTACACCCGCTGCTTCAAAATGAGGAATCAATTGGTCACATTTACGCAGTTTTGAATAGGTTGGGTCATGCACTTTGGTCTTTACCTTGTGTGCGTTCCCTAATGAATCAAGAACCTTTACTTGCATAATTTCGGGGTAGTAAATTGGGTATTTAAAATCGGGAATTGCATCTTCTAAGGTGTGTAAACTGGTACCTGCATTATCTAATGTAACCCCAACATATAAAATCTTACCACCTTCTTTACCCACTTTAAAAAACGGACTATTTTCATTATAAGGTGTCAATTGATTAAAATGATCTTTGATAAAATACTCACTCATAGGACCTACTGCAGAGACGGGTTCTGTTGGATGTAAACTTCTTTTTGCTTCGGGCAAAGTCCTAAAGTATTCTGTTATTTTACCGGTGTTTGAGGGACTTTGAAGCACATCAAAAAAAGGTGTATTTCTAATATAGTTTAATTGATAAACGGCATTTGGAGAAGTTGGCATCAATAAATTCCCATTGGGTCCAACTGCGGCTAAAAGTGCATCAACAAAAGTTTTTGGTCCGGCTGTTAAGTGGCCTATTCTACTTAAGGAAGAATGCACCAATAAAGTGTCACCAGATTTGATGCCTATCGCTTCTAAATCGGCTAAAATATCTTTGGTGTTTAAACTTTGCCCCTTCGCTGCTTGTTGCTTCAAAATCTTGTTGCGTTTGTTTTTCTTACGCTTTCTATTCCAATTTAATAATACTTCTGGAGTCCAAGTCCTCACGACATCTTTCACACTCATTGTCCAATAAATTTATAGGTAATACTACCAGATTGAACCCCTCCTTTTTTAAAATCAAATCTTGCTTTTGAAGCATATTGGACTGCTCGCGCAATTAAACATTCAGATGCGTTATAAGATCCTGTAGGTTGATATTTAGCATCCTTCACATGTCCACTTTCATCTACTTTTATTTCTACAACAACAGTACCTGAATTTTCACAAGTATATCCTGGATTTGGCAAACTATGTGCTTTTCGCCCAATTAAGTCAAATGAAATCATCACCTTACCTGCATAAGCTTTTGTTCCATTACTCCCCCCTGTTCTATCTTTAACTTTAATTTGGCTTGACTTGGTTTCTATCTTTACATGAGATTCAGTTTGTACTTGATTAGCAGGATTATTTGCTGCAGCTTCTTCGAAATAAGCAGCTTCTAGTGCTTTTGCATTTTCATACGCGTCTTCACTTAACTCTTTACTGTTGGTACTGTAATCTTCGTAGGACTTTTCACGGGTGTCGTTCGCGTCACTCGCTAAATTGGCGATTGCTTCATTTGATTGAGGCATCTCTTCATCTTGTTCTAAAATTTCTTGCATGGCAGGCTCAAATTCAATATCGTCAAGCGGTATTTCAATTTTTATTTCTTGCGGAGGCATTCTGGCAACATTTTGAACGGAGGTGAAACTTGAAATAACAAAAACCAAAATATGGAATAATATAGTGCCTAAAATAGCTACTTTATATTTTTCTATATTTATTAAAAATTGTTCCATCAATCATTTTCTTTTCGAATCCAAGCTTTAGTCTCTAGATTATAATACGAAGTATTCTTCGTGTCACTAATAATTACCCATTCTTCTTCAAAAGGTTCAATTTGTTGCACTTTAAAATCAAGTAAAGTATCGCCTTCTAAATTGAGTAGTCCCGTTTTTCCTTTTCCTTCAGCTAAAATAATTGATGCTGACAAAAAAGATAAGTTTTCATAAAATGCAGGCACAATAAATTCGCCTTTGCTATCTATTATACCCCATAACGGACTTAAAGATACAATTCCTATTCCATTTTTGAATGACATGGCATTATCATATTTAGGTTTGATGACTTCTTTTGGTGGATTAGGTGAAAGATACCCCCACATTCCTTTATCTTCATATGCGATTAAATCACTATACAGGCCTAAATTATCTTTTTGTTTTTTAAATATCTTTTTTCCATTGATGTATACAAAATTATATCCTTCTTCATCTAAATATAAAATTGGTTTACCTGTATATTGGGCTAAAACTTTGTATTCTCTGTAAATTGGAATGGAGGTCTTTAAAAGCATTTGGCCTTCTATATTACTGTAATTGAATGAATCATTTTTTGTAACAATAAAAAATCCTTGATTAATAGGACCTATATAATCGTATTCAAATGCTAAGATGGTATCTTTAAAATTTCCAACTACTCCCCAATAATCTTCATTTTCTAATGCAAATACACTGTCTTTAATGCTTATTATTGCGTGATAAATTGCTGGTATTAAAAACTGGTTTTTAGTATTAATTACACCTAGTTTTTCGTTTAATTCAACTTTAGCATACCCCTTATAAAAATTATAGGCATCATCATAAGTAGCTGGAATTACTTCCTCTCCTTTTCGATTAAAATACCCAAATTTACCTTCATTTTCAAAAGGAATTAATCCAGCTGTCATGGTCCCCAAATAAGTTAAATCAGGAGAAAGAATATATTTACCACGACGGTTGATTAAGCCATATTTTTCTGCTACTTCAACAACTGCGGTACCTTCATTGAAACTCAATCCTTCTTCGAATTGAAAGTCAATTTTCACTTTACCAGATTTCTCAATATAACCTACCTTACCATCCAATGTCACCGCTGCAAGTCCTTCTTGAAATAATTCAACAAAATCGTAACGACAAGGAATTTTAAATTTTCCATCTATAGAAGTAAAACCCCAGCGTCCTTTATGTTGTATTGGATAAAACCTTGTATTTGCATAAATTAATTCTTCTTCAATTATTTCACGCATTGGATTATTGGGGTATTTATTCAAAAAAGCCGTCAATGCTCGACTTGTATTTTTATCTGAATTCTCAGCTAAATAAGTATCATATAAAATAATCCAGGCATTTGGCACATTGTTATTATTTGGATAGGTTTCAATGAAATTTTCAAGCGAAGCAATTGTATTATCTTTAGTGGAGAGGGTAAAAACCATATTTTCCGCATCAATTTTAAAAGGACTGTTTGGATATTTTTCAATAAAACGGGCATAAGTCTTAACATCTTCTCTTTTTGTCTCTTCGATATAAAGTTGCTGTTCATATTTATCTTTGGCATCTGGAGCAAATAATGAATTTGGATATTTTTTTAAAAATGAAAGAAATGCTTCAGAAGTATGTTTTTCATATATAGTTTCGTAAAATAAACTATCCCTATAAAATGTCGCCATTTTCACTAAATCACTCCAGGGATTCTTATCCATAAAATCCTGAAAACCAAACTCAGAATTGACTGCTATCGCCCGTTCAAACATGTCTTCAGCAACTTGGCTTCTCAATTTAAACATCCGGATACTATCGGCACCGTATTTCGCGTATTTTATTTTTTGCTTTTCACTAATACTTTGAAAATTATCACAGGCAAAATTCACATACTTATATGCTGAATCAAGCTGATAGAAAGGATTGTCTTTTCTTTGATAAATAATTGCCAAACCATAAGAAGCGGCAACAGGATGACGTTTCATGCCCTTTTCAAAATGCTTTTTTGCTTTAAAATAATTGTAGATCTCAAGGGCTTTAAACCCACTACCAATTCCACCTGCATGAATAAAATTACCCATGCAAATAAAAATTAATAATATATATACTTTTTTTACCATTTTCTCGTTGACAAAATTAATATTGTTTCGTTAACCCATTTCACATTCATCAATTAATTCGTCAATAGTTAGAATTAATTAAGGCTTTTTGAGTTTGTTTTGGTTTATACTTTTAAATTTGCAGTTTTTTCCAAAATTTTCACATGGTAAAAGTTGGTGATAGAATAGTCTTTTTTTTGGTGATAAAACCCTTGTCTTATCTACCATTAAGCGTGCTATTCTTTTTTTCAAACATCACCTACTTCTTGGCTTATCGTGTAGTTAAATACCGCCGTAAAGTTGTTCGTAAAAACTTAACTAACTCTTTTCCTGATAAAAATCATTTAGAAATCGTAGAAATTGAAAAAGGTTTTTACCATCACTTTACTGATTTTATTTTTGAAAGTATCAAGTCTATCAGTATAACTGAAAAAGAAGTTTTAAAACGGACCAAGATAAAAAACCCAGAGTTATTAGACAAGTATTACCAAGAAGGAAAAAATGTATTAGTCCTTTGTGGACACTATAATAACTGGGAATTTTATGCTTTGAGTTTGCCTAAAAAATTAAAACATACTTCCTATTCACTTTATCAACCCTTAAAAAACAAATTTTTCGATCGCATTATTTTACACTCTCGAAAAAGAAATGGAATGAAATTGATTGAAACCAAAAAAGTAGTTTCATTCTTTCAAGAAGCTAATAAAGCTCCAAAGTTAATGGTAGTTGTGAATGATCAATCACCGACCAACCCCAAAAAAGCATATTGGAATACATTTTTAAATCAAAATACGGGATGGAATATTGGTCCTGAAAAATTAGCTAAAAAATATGGGTACATTGTATTGTTCGGACATTCAGAAGCTTTGAGTCGTGGATGTTATGAAGTGGAATTTAAATTAATTTCAGATCATCCTCAATCGACGGACAATGATTATATTACCGATAAATATGCTTCTTTACTCGAAGAAATTATAAAAGCACACCCTGAATCATGGTTGTGGTCACATAAAAGATGGAAGCACAAAAAGGTATAAAATGAATTTTACTCCCTTAGCAGAAAGGATGCGACCCCAAACTTTGGATAATTATATTGGTCAATCTCATATATTAGGTCCTGATGCTGGTTTAAAAAAGGCCATTAATTCTGGTCAAATCCCATCCATGATACTTTGGGGACCACCAGGTATTGGAAAAACTACTTTAGCCCAAATTATTGCCAATACTGTAAAACGACCATTCTATAACCTATCTGCCATTAATTCTGGCGTAAAGGAAATTAGAGAAATTATTCAACAAGTTAAAAGTCAAGGATTATTTGGTCAACAAAATGCCATTTTATTTATTGATGAAATTCACCGTTTTTCTAAATCTCAACAAGATTCTTTATTGGGGGCTGTTGAGCAAGGACTACTCACATTAATTGGTGCTACAACTGAAAATCCATCTTTCGAAGTGATTGCTGCATTGTTATCACGTGCACAAGTTTATACTTTACAACCTCACACCAAAGAAGAGCTGGAATCATTACTTGAAAACGCCATTAAAAATGACATTGTTTTAAAGCAAAAAAACATACAACTAAAAGAAAGCAATGCATTGTTAAGAATTTCAGGAGGTGATGCCCGAAAGCTATTAAATGGACTTGAATTGGTTATTTCTCAAATAAATGATGAAGAAATCCTAGTCACCGATCAAATTGTTCAGTCAATTATTCAAAATAATTTACCGAAATACGATAAAAATGGGGAGCAACATTATGATATTATTTCTGCATTTATCAAATCAATTCGGGGTTCTGATCCTAACGCAGCGGTCTATTGGCTGGCAAGAATGATTGAAGCTGGTGAAGACCCTAAGTTTATTGCGCGTAGACTTTTGATTTTAGCAGCTGAAGACATAGGACTTGCTAATCCCAATGCATTAGTCATGGCAAATAATTGTTTTCAAGCCGTAGGAATTATTGGCTATCCTGAATGCAGAATAATTTTGTCGCAATGCGTGCTTTACCTGGCATCTTCACCAAAAGGCAACGCTGCGTACATGGCCATTAATTTGGCACAAGACCTTGTTAAAAAAACAGGTGACCTTTCTGTTCCTCTTCCCTTAAGGAATGCACCAACTAAATTAATGAAAGATTTAGGTTACGGAAATGAATACAAATATTCACACGATCATGCTGGGAATTTTGTCGCCCAAGAATTTATGCCCAAAGAAATTTCTGGTCATAATTTTTACAAAGCTGGTAGTAGCAAAAGAGAAGAAGAATTAGCACAGACCATTCAAAATTTATGGAAAGGTAAATACAGTAAATAGCTTATATCAAAAGCGTTTTATCAAGTACATTTTTAATTAAATCACTCATTTTTCCTTCAAAATCAGCTTCAAAGGAATGATTATACCTATTTGCAATTGCTAGACAAATAGTTACGGCATGGTGCCCTAAGCCTGCTGATAATGACAATAAGCCTGAAGTTTCCATTTCTAAATTGAGTACTTTTTCACCATTCCATTCAAATGTCCTTATTTTGGATTTAAAATTTTCATCTTTTAAAGGAATCCTAATACTCCTCCCCTGCGGACCATAAAATCCATTCGCAGTAATGGTTATTCCAGTTTTACCCAAGTCTGCTAATAAATCAACTAATTTTTGTGCTGCACCTGCCATATAAGGAATAACACTAGGTCGCTCCCATTTCATGTGTTCATTAAATGATTTTAACCCATTTTGAATTGAATCGTTAAAAGGGATGTCGTAAAAATTAGCAACCCCATCCATGCCAATTGCAAATTTTGAAATCACAGCCGAACCGACTTCTATTTCGGCCTGTAATGCACCACAGGTGCCAATCCTAATTAAATTTAACTTGGTGAGTGTTGGTTTTATCTTCCGAGTGTCCAAATCAATATTTACCGCCGCATCAATTTCAGTTAATACAATATCAATATTATCACATCCAATACCATGAGAGACAACTGATATTTTTTTTCCCTGATAAAACCCCGTAACGGTTGCAAATTCCCTGTGTTGGGTTTCAAATATTACTTTTTCAAAAAAAGAAGATACTGATTTTACCCTGCTTTGATCTCCTACTAATATAATAGTGGAAGCCAAATCACCGTTTCCAATATTGAGGTGATATAATTTACCACTGTCATTCAGGGTTAATTCAGAAGCAAGTAATTCTGACATAATTATTCAGTTTTTGATTGAAAAAATTCATAGGCATCAATGATATCAAGATAAACACCGTCAAACCCGGCAGCCATTATTTTATCTAAATACGCATTTTGATTGCCAAAAATAATGTTTTGCCATGCCTTTTCCCAATAGAATACTTTATAATTTCCTTTCCATTGTTTATTTTCTTCATATAACCAAATTGGTTCATTTTTTCGCACGTTCCATTTTTCATCCCAATAAAAACGGTAGTCCTCTGCCTCCCCAATACTCATATAGGCAATAACTAAGCGTCTTGCACCATTTGGTTTGCTTTGCAACTTTTGTAAATCACTGGCTGTCAACGCAGCGTTTCCATTAAAGAATAAATCGATTATGAATACATCATATTTTGTTGCATCAAGGGCATCTACAAATTCTTTTTTTGACTCATACCCTTCTGGATTAATAAGGTATAAAAAGTTTTTAGCCAATGAAAGATTAGAAACATCCGTATTATTTACATGATGAATAGGATTCGAAGGAATTACATTCAACTCTCTTTCTGTTGCTGCAAATGAAATATAAGATTTACTCTCATTTTTTGAATAAGAATCGGTTATATTTGAAGGGCTGTAACAATAATCTGTCACCAAAATTTTCAAGCCATTGTTATGACCTAAATCTAAAAAAGATTCTTTTTCTTCAATACTTTCATCAGGAGAAGCTTTATCATCTTTTTTATAACCATAATACAAGTCTTCTTGACCTTGTCCGTCAATAGCATTAACATAAGCCGAAGCAATACCTGCGTTCACTGCTTCATCTTTTGCGATTAATGGACTGGCATTTTGAGGGATTACAATAAAGCTTGGTGTATTATCTTTGGCATAATTCGATAAATTTATGACAAAACTTCGCATTTCTTCGGCATAATCTAAATTGGGAATATCCTTTTTATTACATGAAAAACAAAAAATGAGTACGGCTAGTAAGAAGCTATTCAAGCGCATCATTTCCATAAATGGTTTATCCATATTTAAAATTAACAATAAAATACTGATATATGTCCAATTAAATATGGGTTTTTCTTAACTTTATCGCCTTATTATTTTAGAATATGAAAATTTCATTCAATTGGCTTAAACAATACATTCAAACAGAATTACCTGTAGAAAAAATTTGTGAAATATTAACTGACACCGGACTAGAAGTTGAAGGGCTTGAGAAAGTAGAATCAGTGAAAGGCGGACTTGCAGGTTTGGTGATTGGTGAAGTAATGAGCATGGAAAAACACCCAGATGCTGATCGATTGAATGTGACAACTGTGAATGTCGGGACCGCTGAACATTTACAAATTGTTTGTGGTGCACCCAATGTTGCATCCGGACAAAAAGTAGTAGTTGCTACTGTTGGTACCACCTTATTTCCAAGTCCTGAGGAATCATTCAAAATTAAAAAATCTAAAATTAGAGGAGTTGAATCATTTGGGATGATTTGTGCCGAAGATGAAATAGGATTGGGAAAAGGACATGATGGTATTATGGTTTTGTCATCAGACGCAAAAGTTGGTCAATCGGCCAAATCTTTTTTTAATATAGAGGCTGATTATTTAATTGAAATTGGACTCACACCAAACCGTGCGGACGCAATGGGACACATAGGTGTTGCAAGAGATTTAAAAGCTTATTTGAATGTGCATGAAGGAGAAAACCTCAGCATCATACAGCCTAAAATAGCAAGCTTAAAATTTGATGGTAAATTTAAAGTAAATATTATTCAAAACGACGAATGTCAACGTTATACTGGTGCTATTTTAAAAAATATTAAAGTTGCTCAATCGCCTGATTGGTTACAAAATAGATTGAGAACTATTGGCTTAAGTCCGATTAACAATGTGGTAGACATTACAAATTTTGTCATGCATGAAATGGGGCAACCCTTGCATGCTTTTGACTTAGAAAAAGTAGGTACCGAAATAAATATAAGATTTGCACAACCAAAAGAAAAAATAACCACATTAGATGGCGTTGAGCGATCATTGGACCAAGCTGATTTAGTGATAGCAAACGAAAAGGATGCCATGTGCATGGCCGGTGTGTTTGGTGGAATCGACTCGGGCGTTTCAGAAACAACGGAAAGTATATTTTTAGAGTCTGCATATTTCCAACCAGTTTCAGTGCGTAAAACAGCTAAAAGACATGGTTTAAACACCGATTCTTCATTTAGATTTGAAAGAGGAGTTGATCCGAATGCAGTGAAAACCGCATTGGCTCGAGCCGTATATTTACTCGAGGAAATTACTGGAGCAACATTAGTAGAATCACAGGATAATTATAGAAATCCTTTACAAGACTTTAACGTAAGTTTTAATTTTCAGAGATGCAGAACTTTAATGGGGGCGAATTTAACCAATGAATACATCACTAAAATATTGAATGAATTAGATATTGAGATAGATTCTATTACTGGTGACATGGCCGTATTGATAGTACCCGCATATCGAGTAGATGTGCAACGGGAAGCAGATATTGTAGAGGAAGTGTTGAGAATTTATGGCTTCAATAAAATTGAATTACCTGAAAAATTAAATACATCCATCACTTTTGCCCCAAAACCTAATAAAGAAAAATTATATAACCTAACAGCTGATTTATTAGTAGCCAATGGCTATTCTGAAATCATGACGAATTCACTTTCTTCTTCTAAACACTTGGAGCAAAATAAAAGTGAAATTTTTTCAATGGAAAACAATGTAAGCATTCTAAATCCTTTGAGTGTTGAATTAGATGTGATGCGACAGACAATGCTTTTTGGTGGTTTAGAAAGTATTGTTCATAACCAAAACCGACAAGCGCCCAATTTAAGCCTATTTGAGTTTGGAAAAGTTTATGCAAAGCAGGAACAAGATTATATTGAAACTGAAAAGTTAGCAATTTGGCTAAGTGGAAACGTACATCAAGAGAACTGGGCGGATCCAAAAAAGGAACAATCTTATTTTACATTGAAGGGAATTGTGGAAAGTATTTTTACGAAACTCGGATTAATTCAACAGTTAAAACAACAAAGCATCAAAAATGACTTATTTGAAGATGGGGCAAGCTTATTCATTGGTAAAAAAGAAGTTGGATCAATCGGATGGGTAAAAGAAACCGTTTTAAAAACGTTTGGTATAAAGCAAAATGTATTTTATGCCGATTTAAATTGGGGTGAAATAGTGAGTCATTACTTTATGAATAAAGTAAACTTTAAACCTTTGCCAAAAACTCAATTTGTAAGAAGGGATTTTTCTTTGCTATTAGATGAATCAATCACTTTTCAACAAATCGAGGACATTGCTAAAAAAGCGGACCGAAAAATATTAAAAGAAGTGGGCTTATTTGATGTTTATGAAGGCAAAAATCTTGAAAAAGGAAAAAAGTCTTATGCTGTTAATTTTATTTTTCAAGACCAAGAAGAAACACTAAAAGATAAAGTGGTTGATAAAATCATGGAAAAAATAAGAAAGGGCTTAGAAGAAGAATTGAAAGCAGTTTTGAGATAATTATAAATTATTAATGCATAAAAAAACTCAAGCCAAAAGCTTGAGTTTTTTTTTATAGTGTCTACCCTATTCCGCTGGTAATTCCTGTCTGAGTTTTTGGGTTAATTGTCGGTTATAAGTTTCTTGTAGCCAATTCAAATAACTATCAGTTGCTTTGGTTATACATTTAGAATAATGCTTTAACCTGCGCTCTATGTCCTCTTGTAATTCGCTTAACAAATTCAATCCATCATAAACATCTTCTGAATTTTCGGCGATCACTTCAAAGTGATTTTCCATTGAAACATCTACGGCTTCTTTTCCTTTTTTACCTTCTTCAATACATTTATCGTAAACCGCTTTCATTGAAAATTTTTCAATTTTTTCCGGATGAATTAATTTAGATTTAATGCCTTTCGATAATTCGTAGTCGGCTTCAAACAACATGTCATCTTCTTCGCTCAACCTCGATTCTAAAAATCTATCAGGATAATTAAATGCATCTTGCCAATCAATATATTCTTGCCAATAGCCAAAACGACGTACATTATTTCCTAAATCAATCACTTGAAAGTGCAGTTTATCTTTTAGAATTCTTGAACCACGTCCAATCATTTGGTGGTACAAAGTTAAAGATCGGGTTGCCCTGTTTAAAATGATACTTTCTACAGTAGGTTCATCAAAACCTGTAGTCAAAATTCCAACCGAAGTTAAAATAGCTCCAGGAGTCACTTTAAACCACCTTAAAATTTCTTTTCTATCTGAATCACTAAAAGTACTATCTAAATGACGCACTTTGTATTTATGTTTTTTAAACAAATTATATACTGATCGAGAAGATTCAATACCAGAGTTAAAAATCAAAGTCTTTTTTCCTACCGCTACTTCTTCGTATGCAAATAGTAATTTTTCTTGCATAAAGTAATTACTGTATACCTTATCTGAAGAGCTAACAGTAAAATCACCATTTGAACCAATTTTTAAGCCGTGTAAATTAACGTCGTAAGTAAATGTTTCCGCATCTGCCAGATATTGGTTTTCAATCAATGACTTGATACTGTGACCAACAATTAACTCATCATAATTATCATTTAATGGCAAGGCCCGATTTGAACTTAATGGTGTTGCGGTAACTCCTAAAATATTAATATCAGAGAAATATTGAAAAATCTTTCTAAAAGAATTATTGTGTGCCTCATCAACGATTACCAATCCAATATTACGTACAA
>CBDUKB010000052.1:0-15484 GCA_965367695.1 uncultured Putridiphycobacter sp. | reverse complement strand
TTACTGATAGATTAAGAGAATTGTATTTGAAGAAAGACTTTGGTGATTATGAACAAGACGGTGAGTTATGGGTTTGTTTTACAGCTTCAAATCATACAACAGGAGGGAATTCAGGTAGCCCTGTTATTGATGCTGAAGGCAATTTAATCGGAATAAATTTTGATAGAAGCTGGGAAAGTACCATGAGTGATTTTTACTTTGACGAGTCGCGTTGTAGAAATATAGCAGTGGATATCCGTTACGTATTATGGGTCATTGATAAGTATGGAAATGCCAAACATTTGGTAGATGAAATGACTTTGATAAAGTAAAATTGTAAAAGTTTTATTAACTTTCTTTGTAAAATGGATTACTTATATTTCAATTTTTTTATATTTGGTGTGAATAAAACATGATGGAATGTCTCTGAAAATTGAAGCAACTGCAAAAACACCTAAGTTAAAGGTTAATCCTGCCAAGGGGTTGATTCATATTTCAGGCATCTCAATCCCTGAAGATCCGAGAGCTTTTTATCAACCATTTCATGATGCAATTGATGCTTATATAGCCAACCCGCATGAAAAAACCTTAGTAGAGTTTAAATTAGAGTATTTTAATACCAGTACAACTTTAATAATTAGAAATTTAATTAGAAAGTTACAATTATTAAATTCAAAAACTAAATTAAAGATTTGCTGGTTTTACGAAGAAGATGATGAAGACATGCAAGAGGTAGGTGGTGAATTAAAATTACTTTTTCCGGACCTAGAATTTGAAATTATTGAAGTAGACCAATTTTAATTCAATGCTACTTAATTTCATAAAAAAATATTATGGAATTGTCATTTTATTACTGGGTTTATCTTTTTACTTTGGACGTTCGTATTTTAATGATTTAAAAGTTCACAAATACTTTTCCAATCCTATTTCACAGGACTTATATATTTTTCAATTCGACACTATCTTTGCCCCTTACTTATTAGATTATATAAAAGACGATTCCTTCTATTTTTATGCACATCCTTATGATTTTAAAAATAACATACCCGATTGTAATTTAATTTTAGAAGATTCATTTCGAAAAGAAATGTATTATATATATTCAAAAGAAGCTTTAGAAGACATGATGCGTTCATCAAAAATTGCCAAAATTTATAGAAAATGCCAATAAGAATAAGAAAAGATAACCCTGGTTCAGGAAGTTCAACAAAAAAAACTTACAAAAAAAAGTCAACTAGGAGTAGTGGTGGTGGATTAGGATCTGGCATTGGGGGTGCTTTATTGCCCCTTGCAATGAATTTATTTAAGAAAAACCCAAAAATAGTTTTGATATTGGTAGTGGTTGCAGCTGCTATTTATTTTTTAGGAGGCGCAAAAATGTGCTCGAGTGAAGGTGGAGGTGGAAATACCTTAAGTTCACTTTTTAGCACTGGCTTAGATATGGATCAAGAGGTTTATGATCAAGCAGAAGTATTTGAACCATTGGCTGATAATATTAAAAATCCAATGCCCGAGAAAATTAGCTTGGAAGCATATTGTCCAAAGAGATTGAATCAAGGACAACAAGGTTCTTGTGTCGGATGGAGTAGTGGTTATGCAGCAAGAACTATTTTATTTGCTAAAGCAAGTGGGGAAAACCCAAATAATGTGGCTTTTAGTCCATCATTTGTTTACAATCAAATTGCATTGCAAGGTTGCCAGGGCACATACCTACAAAAAGCAATGGAGTTAATGTATAACAGCGGGGCATTGCCTTTTTCTAAATTTGGATATAATGAAAATGATTGTGGAAAACAACCTACTGATAGTCAGGCTAGAGAAGCTTCAAAATACAAAACAAAAGGATTTAACAGGTTAACGAAAGATGGTAATAATTACCAGGTTGATTTGTTGGCGATAAAACAAAACCTTTCTCAAGGTGCTCCCGTGGTCATTGGAATGATGGTTGGCGGTACATTTATGAGTAAGATGGGAGGAAAGAGTTTATGGACACCCAATAGAAGTGATTATAATCAAAGTGGGTTCGGTGGCCATGCTATGTGTGTAATTGGCTATGATGATTATAAAACAAATGAAGAAGGTGCTTTTCAAATCATGAATTCTTGGGGGACCCAATGGGGAGATAATGGACTGTTTTGGATTAGGTATTCAGATTTTGAATTTTTCACAAAAGAAGCATATGGATTATATCCTATGGGTGATTCTGAAAAATTTGCAAGTCAAAAACTGAGTGCAAAAATTGGTGTTGTGCTCAATAAGTCTGCAAAGTATATTCCTTTTGAATATGCTGGTGGAATGACTTTCACAAATACAGTTCCATTAAAAGTGGATGAAGACTTTAAAATCGAAATAACGAACTCAATCGAGTGTTTTGTTTACGTTTTTGGTGAAGAAAATGATGGTTCAAGTTATACTTTATTTCCTTATACCGCTAAACATTCACCTTATTGTGGCATTACGGGAACACGTATGTTTCCGAGGGATTACTCCTTGTACCCTGATGAATCAGGAAAAAAGGACCACATAGCGATTGTGGTCTCTAAACAAAAATTAGATTTTAATAAATTGAATGCGGCAATTAACGCTGCCAATGGTAATACCTATGAACAAAAAGTGTATGCTACCTTAAAGGATGAGTTGATTGAAAATGTCTCCTTTAGTGCAGAAGGATTGATATCTTTTGATTGTGATACCAAGCAAAAAAATGCGGTTGCGCTCATTTTAGAATTGTCTAAATAACAATCTTTACTCAAGGAAAATTCCAAAAGTATTCATGAAATTTTGATAGAGGAGCAAAGAAGATATTATAGAGTGGCTATTTTGTGATTTGAAAACAATACTTCCTTTACTAATAAAATCTTCATTTTCATTTTCTTTAAAAATATCAAAAGATAAAGTATCGATATTTTTTAAATATTGAAAGTCATCCAAGATTGTTTTGATAACATTGATTTTCATGTTCGCAATTATTTTTGGCGGGTTCATTTCATCTTTTTGAAAGAAAGTTTTATCAATAAATTTACTTGGTTGTGCAAATAAGGATAAATAATAATTATTAATGGGCTGCTGTTTAAATTTTTTCTGTGATTGAAACAGATCAAAACTTTGCTCACTTAATAAAAATTGAAAGAATATTTTCGCTTGTAAATCAAATACCATGGAATCAGCTTTCATAGTAATACTTTCTTCATTACTCAATTCAATCAAATAATCTTCCCAGCTTTTTCGATTGTCAATACCTATTGATAAATTTAAATCAGGATAAATATCTACGGGGATTGCATTATTAGTCGTTTTTAAAATGGTGCCATCAAAATTAAGTGCTAATTGATTATAGTTAGGTGTTTTTTTCTTATTTCCATCATGAATAAAATCAAAGAAATTCAATAAGTTTAGCGTAGTTACTAAGCTGAAAGCTAAATTTTTATCGCTTTCATATTCAATAATGTTTAATTGTTCATTACTTGCTTTAGGATGGAAAAAGCCGGATAAATCAATTTTATTTTTCATGAAATTTAAACTGATACATCCTTCATTAAAATGAGTTGCATTTTCAATATTAATATAGGCGTTAATTTCATTTTCATCATTAAAGTCATGTGTGATTTTATCACTCGAAAGAATTGATTTAACTTTTTGTTGCAAGATGTCTTGAATGTGTGCGGAGACCATTTCTTGGTTAACGTGATGATTTAGTTGAATGAGGGCATAATTATTCACATAATGAACCTCATTTTCAAGTTCTTTTTCGGCGGCGAAATCACTGAATTTATTTTTATTGTCAATCGTTAAGACGGCATACCAGATATAATTATCGGTCCATTTTTCACAAAATAAAATGGCTTTAGAATTTACATCAATTCCTGAATTCAATAGTTTTTTTATTTCATCTGCACTTATTTCTTCAAGTAATGCCAACTCTTCATTCTGTGTGTTAAAAACTTTTTGAAAGGCAATTTCTTTGACAAAATTTTGGAGATTTATCTCGATTACAATCTCACTATCTTCTGGGATGAAAGCGTAAATCTTTTGCGTTGGTTTTAGTAATAACTTTGAACCTAGTATCAATATAAAAACAAAACAAAGCAAGAAAAATATGAAAGAAATGTGCTTAATCAACGGCTTCATTTTTTATCGTACGACTTTTTTAAAAGAAAGTTATTATTTTTTTAGTTTTTTGACTCTACATGCAAAGGATGTAACAGGTCCATGATTGTTTTTACAGGACTAAAGCAATTGGAATCTATTTCGTAAAAAAGAGTAAGCCAATCATACATGCCTCCATTCCAGAGTCCTGGCTCTTCAATGTACTTGATATTTTTTCCTTTGTTTTTCTTTTGAACTAAAAAGTAATGATTTTCATTTTTAAACTCATGCAAATCATATTTTTTTCCTTGATAATCTTTCATACCACACACTAAGTAAACCGGGTTGAAATGGGTAGCATGTAAGGAAATGTTCAATTGTTCTGAGTTTTTATCTATTTGTGATTTTTCAATAATCTGCTTGCTTATGTTTCCATTTTCATCCTTCACCCAAAATGGACCACCACCTGGTTGACCCTCATTTTTTACCATGCCACAAATTCTTATTGGACGATCAAAAAAGTGGGTTAAGAATTTTTGATCCTTTAAGTTTTCTAGTGTTAATCCTAAATTGTAAGAATTGTTTAATGCTTCAATGCGCGTAAGTACTTCAGGTTTGTTATTTTTTAAATCATTTACAATGTCGTGCACTTTTTTTTGAAATTGGATTAATTTTCCGCCTAAAAATTTTTGTGTTTCAATTGATTTTTTCGCATTTGAATAATGCTGGACATTATCGATATTTTTAATAAAAACAATATCCGATTCTATTTTATTTAAGTTGTAGATTAAAGCACCATGCCCAGCGGGTCTTTTTAAATAGGAACCATCTTTAAATTGAACGGGGTGATTGTGCTTATCAAAAGCCAAAGCATGTGTTTTTTCGTTTTGCTCAGAAAAAAAGTAGTTAAATTCTATTCCTGTAATTGCCCTTAAAATTTGAATTGTTTCATCAATTTCCTCTTTAAATTGAGGATTAATGGTAAAATGAAAATTTGCGTTGTCACCTGCAATTTTTGATCCTTGAATAATGTGTTCTTGAAAAGGAGTTATGATAAATTTACCATACCTGTGGAAAGGAATCAAACCTTTTGGTAGACTACCTAAATTTAAATGTTTTTCTAAAATAATGGATTCTATTAAATCACGAATATTTACAGTACCATGTTTAATTTCTTTTTTATAATTAATGGGTATTTTATTAAAAAAAGCAAATTCATGAATACTATTTAAAAATTTTTCTACCGTTTTAATCGTTTCATTTTTAAATTCAGAAGAGGTGTTTATATAATCAAATAATGTATCGAACATTCTAGATCCAGAACCAGATGCTGGAATAAAAAAAGTAATATCAAATTTGTCTTTTTCTTTATCGAAAAAAGGAATGAGACTGCTAGTATCATTGGCATCAAAAGTTAAAATACCATCTTCTAATCTACATGGACGCACCAATTGAATGGTTGGATTTCCAGCATTGATTTTCTTTAGTTGTGCTTGTATTTGTTCTTCCAAAATATAGTTTTTTTAGACCTTGCAATTTAATAATTGGTACTTGATGTTTCAAATATACATTATATTTTAACTTTGCTTTATATGTTACTGAAACAGCTTTACTTTCTGCTACAATCTTTGTTTACACCAAGTAAAGGATTAAACGTGCATGAAAGGAAATTGGTTTCGATTATCCATCATGCAAAATCATTAAAGGGGGATTTTGAAATTGAAAAGCGTTTAAATTCATTAAAAAACAATCAGCAATTAATAACAGTAAACGATTTAGGAGCAGGGAGTAAAAAAAGTGAACAAAATAGAACAATTGCTGATATTGCTAAAGCTGCCAGCATTCAGGCAAAATATGGATGTCTTTATCAGGAATTAATAATGGAATATGGTTTTGAAACAGCAATAGAATTAGGGACTAATTTCGGAATTGGGACAAGTTATTTGTCAAAAAAGGCCAAGCAAGTTTTAACAATAGAAGGATGTCCAAACATAGCCCATATTGCAGCAGAAACATTTAAACTATTAGCTTTAAATAATATCAATATTCAAATCGGATCATTTGATGATAATTTAAATATAACCATACCATATTTAAAGGAACCTTGTCTCGTATATATCGACGGTAATCACACCTATGAAGCCACCATGAAGTACTTTCAATTTTTTAATAAAAAAGCAAAAAAAGGATCCATTTTAATTTTTGATGATATTTATTGGAGTAGGGGAATGTATCAGTTTTGGAATGAAATTGAAAAATTAGAAATCATCAGCATCAATTTAAGAAGGGTGGGAATTGTTCAACTGATGCCAGCTTCAAATTGCCCATCAATAAAAAAAATATTTTAAAATTCTGCGACTAATTTTAGATTTAATCTAAATCCTGAAAGGTAATTTGGTATTGCATAATAACGTCCACTGATATCTTGCAACCAGTTATAAGATACCACATTTTGAAAGTCGAGTAGGTTATACGCATTTAAACTAATGGAAAATCTATTCAATAAATTTAGGCCTTTTTTATTTTGAAAATCCGAAAGGTTCGCCGCATTAATGAAGTCATAGATAATGCCTAAATCAACCCTAAAATAAGCCCGGCTCCTTAATATATCCTGATAGCGATTAAAAGTAGGTGGTCCGTACGGTAATTTTGAGCCATATTGCATATTTACAGCAATTTTAAAATCTTCGAAATTTGGAATTTTATCTTGAAAGAAAATAGAAAACGTTAAAAGTTGTTCAGTTTGTTTAGGTATATATCCTGGATAGATAATGGCGCTATCTGCGATTTCTTCATAGCCTTTAAAAGCAATTTCACCAGCTTCATTATAATATTGTGTATATACATCTCCTGCTAAATCTTCTTTAATTTGAAGTAATCCAATTTTAAAATGTGATTCAACTCCCTTTATAAATTCCCCATTAATTTTTGCATCAAACCCATAGGCAAATGCTTTGGCATTGTTTTCGGCATAATACCTTATTTTGACATTGTCAATTTCATATGGATTTATGTCCCACATGTGCTTGTAATAAGTTTCCGCAACAATTTTAAAAGGTCGCCCCCACATTTGTACATATACATCCATGCCTAAAACATTATGCCATGATTTTTGTGCCAAGACAGAATTTTTCACATTCCCATATAAATCACGCATTTCTCTATAGGACGGTGGTTGAAAATACAAACCTGAAGAAAATTTAAATTTTACATTTCTCCTACTTGTTGACCCATTTTGAGTGAGCAGGTAATTACGTGGAGAAAAAGACATGTTAAAACGGGGTGTAAGCCACGGTTCATTATTAAAAAAGCGATAGCCTCCTCTTATACCAAAGGTGAAGTTTAAGTTGCTAGGAGCGTTTAAAATGGTATCTTTCTTATAAATATAATAATGAAGTGAATCCGTTTTTATTTTCTGTTTCAGGTCAAGTATTTTAGTTTTTCTTTGAATTCGACTGATTGTGTATTGAGCAAAGGAAGTAACATTGGTGTTACTGGTAGTATTGCTTGTCTTTATCAGATTCGTGATGCTTAATTTATCATCATCTAAGGGAATAATATAGCCAGCAGAATCAATTACATTCCATTCGCTCAAAGCATCATTATATTGCTCGTATTTATGGTTTAAGCCCCAATTAATGGATGAATTTATGGCAGTTGATTCATTTTTGTTTCGGGTTTTTAATTGATATTTACTAGTGAAATTTGTATTTACAACCCAAGTATCCAAATTGTTTCTAGCATGGTTTAAAAATCCTCCAATTCCAATATTTTGTGTGGAATCACCAAATTCTTCTTTTGAAGGGTCAGTTTCCAAGGTATTGATTAGGTATTCTCCCAAAATATCATACTCTTCATTTTCATCTGCATAAAAAGCTGAGGTAGTCAGGTTAAAATTTAATTGTTTATTTACTTTCCATAAATAACCGATTGCGCCAGTCACAGTATTAAAATTTGAATTCTCTTCTCCTTCATAAAATATTTTTAACTGGTATGCTTCATTAACTGTTCCCCACTGAGTTGTTTTTGTTTTTGGAATAAATTTGTAATTGTTATGCGCGAAATGGCCTAAGAAAAATACTTTTTGATAAGAATCTTCATTGTTATAAACAGTATAGTAATTCACAACGGTTTGATAATCGAAAAAATTTGGAAAGTAATCTCCTTTTGTAGGCAGTGCATTTAAAACATAGGCATTGGTTCTGTACCTTGCACCAGTAATAAAGTTTCCACGATTTGCTTTTCCAAAAACATTTTCAATATGAAATTCAGCTCCCATCAAACTCAATTGAGCCGAACCTTTAAATTTGGTTGCTTCTTTATACTGAACGTCCAGAACTGAAGATAATTTGTCCCCATAATTAGCGTCAAATCCTCCAGCCGAAAAGTAGATGTTTTCTACAAAAGCTGAATTGATGAAACTTAGCCCTTCCTGTTGGCCTGACCTGGCTAAAAGTGGTCTATATATCTCTATGCCATTTACGTATATTAAATTTTCATCATAATTTCCTCCCCTTACATTGTAATTTGAGGTAAGTTCATTATTCGAAGTAACACCAAGGCCTGTCAGTTTTAAATAATCTTCAAAATTCCCTGTACTTGAAGGTATCACACCGATTTCTGGAGGTTTTATTTTTTCAATTGTCGTTCCAATTCTTTTTGATTCTACTATTACAACCTGTGTTTCTTTTTGCGTGATGGAGATTGTTCCCATAAAAACATCAATGTTTTGCACTTGCACATTTAGGTTCCTTTGTTCATAATTTAAAGCAGTAATAATTAAGGTCAGATTACTGTTTTCGTTGACTTCAATATTAAAAGCGCCTTTCGAATTGGAGGTGGTAAATAAATTGCTATTCGCAATTTTTATCAATGCATTTTCAACTTTTCTTCCTTTTTCATCAATAATTTTCCCGCTAATATTAACTGTTTGCGCAACCGTTAATATTGGAATGAGAAAATAAAAAAGAAATAAGAAATTAAGCTTCATGAAAGGGTACTTACTTTGTTTGAAAACGGTAAAAATAGAATATTATTCTGAGTAAGTAACTCTTAGAATTTGATTTGTGTCTTTTTCTACTTTGAATCGATCATCAATTCGTTCATTTACAAGCCATACTACTCCATCTTTATCTTTTAAAACAAGTTGTTTGTTCTTTTCAAAAACACTCTTTTTACGGTCGATTAAATAATCTGAAATCAGTTTTTTACCTTTCATTCCGAATGGGGTAAATTTTGTGTTATGAAATGTATTGGTTAATATTAACGGTAGCTTTAACAGGTTTTTATTTAAATAAGCAATATTTTTTTCGAATTGAATGCTTTCATGTTTTTGGACCGTTTCGAATGCCAATGAGCCAAAAGGGGTTTGAATTATCAAATCAAAGTCATGAATCATTAGGTTTAAATGTTTAAGTTCTTTATTGGCTTGAATTTGAATCTGTTCCCTGTCTTTTAAAAAAGTGTGGCTGTTTGTCTGAAAAATTGCGCCATTTTTTGCACTTAATAGCTTTTTAAAGGCATTTATTTGTATTCTTTGTAAACCATATTCACTCATTACGCGACATAGAAAGAAGTCTTCTAATTCAAATATGTGGATGATGTCATAACTTTCATGGTCATGATGAATTGCTTTATACTTCAATTTAAATGATTCAACTTGTTTAACTAAATAGTTTTCTATATCATTTAGTTCTTCCATTAATAGCTGCATTTTTTCAACAAAGTCGGGTGCAATTTCTGCTAACAATGGAATTACTTCTTTGCGGATTTTATTCCTTCTGTATTTTAATTCTTTGTTACTACTATCTTCTCTATATTGTATCTTATGCTTCAAGAGAAAGTTGTTAATTTCAGCACTACTAAAGTCTAATAATGGTCTGATAATATTATCTCTCTTTTTTGGTATTGCAGTCAAGCCTTTAATGCCTGTTCCTCTTAAAATATTAATGTGAAATGTTTCAATTTTATCATTTAAGTGATGTGCAGTCAATAGTACTTTGTTTTCTCCTTGAGTTATCTTACTAAACCATTCATAGCGTAGCTTTCTTGCTGTAATTTGAATGTTTTGCTTTTGTGTTTTAGCAATTTCATTTGTGTTAAAAGATTCAATCAAGCAAGTTAAGTGATGCGACGTTGCAAAGCTTTTAACGAATAATGCATCTTCATTTGATTCTTCTCCTCTTAAATTGAAATTACAATGCAATAAAATAGGTTGAAGTTTTAATTTTAAAAGAAGGTGAGTAAGGGCCATTGAATCTTTACCACCACTGACAGCTACGTAAAAAGTAGTGCGTTTGTAATCTGGTACTAGTTCAATTAATTTTTCTTTGAATAATTTTTCCATACTAAAAAACGCCCTGCATAACAAGGCGTTTCAAATTTACTTAAAATAAATGATTAGAATTTGATGTTAAATTCAACTCTTCTATTTTTTGATCTTCCTTCTTCAGTGGAGTTATCAGCAGCTGGTAAAGTGTCGCCATAGCCAGTAGCTTTCAAACGATCTTCTGAAACACCTTTATTAATAATATAATCTCTGGCTGCTTCTGCTCTTTTTTGAGACAAATTTTTATTTAATTCAGGGTCACCAGTATTGTCAGTATGTCCATCAATTTCTAATTTATAATATGGGTTTTGTACCATTACTTTTACAACAGCATCAAGTACTTTGTAAGATTCAGGTTTAATGACAGCTGAACCGGTATTAAAAAACAAGCCTTTTCTTGCTTTTGACATAATTTCAACACTTTGTTTAAAATTCTTTGGACAGCCATTTTCTTCTTTAACACCAGGTACTAATGGACACTTGTCATCCAAGTCAGTCACACCATCACCATCTGAATCGGGACAACCAGCGGTTCCAATTGTTCCGGCAATATTTGGACATTTATCATCTTTGTCTTTCACACCATCACCATCACTATCTTTGCCAGATGGAAATGCATAGCTAAAACCTATTGAATTATATAGAAAAGAATCGTCCCATTTGCCTAAAATAACGCCATCCATTCTGTCACTCACAGCATAATTATATTGTGTTTCAAGAGAAACACTCCAGTTTTCTGTAATCATGAATTTAAGACCAGCGCCCATTGGTAAATTAAACTCTGCTATGGGTTGTTCTTTTATTCCAGTTGTCTTGTCTGTGTAGATTGATAAAGCATCACCGATACCGATAAATAAATAGGGTGCAAAAAAATGGTCTTCTTTTAAAATATAGCCATTATTGAATTTATATTTTAACGCAAGATTTAAATCAATCAAGGAATTACTAAATACATTTCTATCAATTACTCCATGTCGCAATTTTCCCATTAAATCGAAAGAAGGTGTTACATGTTTTGATAAATTTATTCCAATTGATGGATGTACCCCATTAAATGTAAAAAATTCACTTCCGTAATCTCCTTTGTATTCAATAGTTCCAAATTGAAGGCCAATAGCAAGGTCGTTTTTGTTCGATTGAGCATTAATAGTGATTAAAGCTGAATTTAAAATAATTCCAGTAGCTAATAAAATCTTTTTCATAGTATCTTTTCGTTCAAAATTCAACACAAAAATAAATTCTTTTTAATACAAAAGGATAAAAAATGTGAATTAGTTCGTGTATTTAACACATAGAAATTAATCTAAAAATAAGCACTTATGCATGTTTAATCAAATGATTGATTTACATTGTTTGACATTTCGATAATTTTCTCGAAATCTTCAGGAGATAAATCAGAATGGAAAAAGTGAATAGGATCAACCCTTTCGTTATTTTTCATTACTTCATAATGTAAGTGAGGTCCGGTAGATTTTCCTGTGTTTCCAACGTAGCCAATAATTTGCCCACGCATTACTTTTTGTCCTTTTTTCACATTGAAACCATTTAAATGCGCGTACCTTGTTTTATAACCATAACCATGATCAATCACAATTGAGTTCCCGTATCCCCATATTTTTTTCTCTACTACTTCAACTACGCCATTACCAGTTGCCATCACATTTGTACCTATGGATGCTGAGAAATCTAATCCTTGGTGCATTCTTTGGGTGTGGTAGTGAGGATCAATTCGAATCCCATAACCAGAAGCAATTCTGGTCAAATCTTTATTTGTAATAGGTTGAATTGCCGGAATGGCACCTAACATATTTTCTTTTTCTGTAGCTAAATTTTTCAACTCATCAAATGAAAGTGATTGTGCATAAAGTCTTTTTTCAAGCTCTTTAATTTTTTTAGCATTTTCAATTAATTTTTCAGACAATTCATGTCCCTTCAAATCTTCAAAATCCTCTGCTCCCCCAGTCCCCATTTTTCTATACTCGCTTGGGAATGGTTGTGCATTGAATATCACACGATAAATGCCATTGTCTTTTTCTTCAATATTTTTCAAAACTTCATCCATTAATTTCAAACTTTCTGTTTGATTTTGAAGTTTAGTTTGTAAAAACTTGTTCTCTTGGGTTAACTTTGCCTCACTTGGAGAAATAAACCAAAGCGAAAAAACAAATTGAAATACAAAACCTAATAAAATTGCTGGTGCAATTACAAGCAACGACTTTAGTAATTTCTGACCAAAAGTCAATTTTACCTTTTCGTAATCAAGTGTTTCAATATTATATTTATACTTTTGACCTCTCGCCATAATTCGTATTATTTATTCAATTACTTATAAATATGCAATTGAGAGCACAAAATTAAGTGAATTAGAATAAATTTGTATCGAAATTTTAAAATTTAACATTTATTTGTGATATGTATAAGTGATATATTCGCTTATTGCATGAGTAATAAATTGAAAATGAACACTTAAAGTAAAAGCAACGCTAAGCATGAAAACAAAAGAAATTCGCCAAGTATTTTTAGATTATTTTGAAGGAAAATCTCATAAAATTGTTTCATCTGCACCCATGGTCGTAAAAAATGATCCTACCTTGATGTTTACCAATGCAGGTATGAATCAGTTTAAAGATTTCTTTTTGGGTTATAATGATGCAAAAGATACACGAATTGCCAATACTCAAAAATGTTTAAGGGTGTCGGGAAAGCATAATGATTTGGAAGAAGTAGGCGTTGATACTTATCACCATACCATGTTCGAAATGCTTGGTAACTGGTCGTTTGGTGATTATTTTAAGAAAGAAGCGATTGGTTGGGCTTGGGAAATTTTAACCGAAGTTTATAAGATTGATAAAAGCAAAATATATGTCACTATTTTTGAGGGAGATCAAGAAGATGGGCTGAGTGTTGATCAAGAATCACACGATATTTGGAAGCAACACATTGCTGCTGATAGAATTATTTTAGCTTCTAAAAAAGATAACTTTTGGGAGATGGGTGAGTCTGGTCCATGTGGTCCGGCATCTGAAATCCATGTAGATATTAGGAGTGAAGCTGAAAGAAGCAAAATAGATGGAAAATCTTTGGTGAATCAAGACCACCCTCAAGTAATTGAGATTTGGAACTTGGTATTTATGCAATACAATAGGAAAGCGGATGGAAGTCTTGAAAAACTGCCAAAAAATCATGTTGATACCGGAATGGGACTTGAAAGATTAGCCATGGTTTTGCAAGGTGTTACGTCTAATTATGATACCGATCAATTTCAATTTTTAATCAATTTTATTGCAGAAAAATCAGGAAAGAAATACGGTGTATCTGAAAAGCAAGATATTGCTATGCGTGTTGTGGCTGACCATATTCGCGCCATTGCATTTTCAATAACTGATGGTCAATTACCCTCCAATACTGGGGCTGGCTATGTGATTAGAAGAATTTTAAGAAGGGCTGTTCGTTACGGCTATTCAACATTGGGCCTAGAGGGTCCTTTTCTGTATGAGTTGTCGGAAAAATTAGGACAAATAATGGGCGAAGCATTTCCTGAATTATTATCTCAAAAGGAAACAATTAGTAAAGTTATTTATGAAGAGGAAGCAAGCTTTTTTAGGACTTTAGCACAAGGGATTAAAAAATTAGATGGAATAATTGATTTGGCAAAGTCCAACAATGAAACCATTTTAAATGGAGCGGTAATTTTTGAGTTGTACGATACTTTCGGATTTCCAATTGATTTAACAGGCTTAATCGCACGTGAAAATGGAATGCAAATTGATGAAAAAGCATTTAATATTGCCCTGGAAAAACAAAAGACACGGTCGAGAGCGGCAACCCAAATTAGTACGCAAGATTGGGTTCAGTTAAAGGAAGATGATAAGGAAGAATTTATTGGTTACGATTTTTTGGAATCAGATATATATATCACAAAGTATAGAGAGGTTAGCCAAAAAAAGAAGGTGTTTTATCAATTGGTATTTAATTTAACGCCATTTTATGCGCAAGGAGGCGGGCAAGAAGGGGACACTGGATACATTGATAATGGAAGTGAAAAGATTAAAATTTTTGATACAAAAAAGGAAAACAATTTAATTGTTCACTTAGTTGAAAAATTACCGAATGATTTAAACAGTAAATTTAAAGCTATAGTTGATGCCAAAAGAAGAAGGTTAGTGGAAGCAAATCACACTGGAACGCATTTACTACACCATGTTCTAAGAAATGTATTAGGAACCCATGTAGCGCAAAAAGGATCACTTGTAAATGAAAAGGTATTAAGATTTGATTTTTCTCATTTTTCAAAACTTACTGATGAAGAATTAACCCTCATTGAACAAAAGGTAAACGAGTTGATAAAAGCAAATATTGATTTGGATGAAAGGAGAAATGTACCCATTCAAGTTGCTGAAGAAATGGGAGCCATGGCCTTGTTTGGTGAGAAATATGGAGATGTTGTTCGGGTAATTAAATTTGCTGATTCAGTTGAACTGTGTGGTGGAACTCACTTGAGTAGCACAGGGGAGATTAATTATTTCAAAATTATTTCAGAGTCCTCAGTTGCTGCGGGTATTAGAAGAATAGAAGCAATAACTTCGGACGTAGCTGAAGCTTATTTTACAACAAGAGCAACCCAATTTGATGAAATTGCGCAACTTTTTAATAAACCAAAAAATTTGGTAAAAACTGTGGAGGAAATGATGAATAAAAATTTATCACTTCAAAAACAAATCGAAGCATTAAAGCTTGAAAAAGTAAATCAAATAAGTAAAGAAGTTGAGGCAAAAGTAATTGAGAAAAATGGGGTGCATTTTGTTGCCGAAAAATTGAATTTAGATAATGATGGGATTAAGCAAATTGCCTTTCAATTAAAAGCTAAATACAACTCATTTGTAGGTGTATTTGGTGGAGATTTTGAAGGAAAATCAAGTCTTACTATCATATTTTCAGAATCTTACGCGAAAGAAAAAGGGTTGAATGCTGGAAGTATCATCCGTGAAGCAGCTAAATTTATCAAAGGTGGTGGAGGCGGACAGCCTTTTTACGCAACTGCAGGTGGTGCTGATGCAAGTGGACTAACAGCTGGAATGAAGTTCATTGAAT
>CBDUKB010000051.1:0-15536 GCA_965367695.1 uncultured Putridiphycobacter sp. | reverse complement strand
ACCATGTAAATGACCGTATGCAGCAAAAAAATCTACTCAAATCTAAACCAGAAACTGCTAAATATTTGAAAAATAAATTATTGGCATTTATTCAACAATACAATCACGCATTAATAACCAATAAAATGACCGTTGATTAAATTATGAAGGCCAAAACCAACATATTATTCATCATTAACCCCATTTCAGGGGTCGGTAAAAAAAACCTGATTCCAAAAGCCATTGATGCGAATTTATCAATGGATAAATTTGATTATAAAATTGAATACACCGAATATCCAGCACATGGACATCAGATTGCAAAAGAAAATCATCATTTGTATCATGCCATTATTGCTATTGGAGGAGATGGAACAGTGAGTGAAATTGGTGCCAGTTTGATAGACACAAATTGTGCACTTGGAATCATTCCTTGTGGATCTGGTAATGGTATTGCAAGACATTTAGGAATACCTAGAAAAATAAAAAAAGCAATTGCTAAAATCAATGATTTTAATGTGACGAACATTGATACTGGAACTTGTAATGCTATTCCATTTATAGGACTTTGTGGATTTGGATTTGACGCCCATATCGCTGAGGCTTTTGAAAAACACCCAAAAAGAGGCTTTAGCACCTATATAAAACTGGTTACTAAGGCATATAACAAATATAAACCACATCAATATCAAATTAGCATCAATAATCAAGTAATTGAACATAATCCTTTACTGGTATGCATAGCTAATTCTTCTCAGTATGGAAATGGATTTACGATTTCCCCAGTATCTACCATGCAAGATGGAAAATTTGAGCTTATATTTATTGATCGTTTTCCATTAACTGCCGTTCCTAAATTAATTAAACAATTTTTTTCGAAACAAATTCATCACTCAAAATATTTTCAATCAATTGAATTTAATCAGGTGCTCAAACTTAAAATTCTTGAAAAGCAAGCAGCCTCTTTTCACATTGATGGAGACCATAAACGAAGCGAACAAACAAGTTTTGAAATTTTAATAAAACCTCAATCACTAAAAGTATTAGTTTAATTTTCAACCAACTGTAACTTTAACTACTCCTTAATTGTTCCACTTATAAACAATTATGACTTATTTAAAATATATTGCCTTCATTTGCTTTAATACGATTTCATTTTTTGCTCCGGCTCAGTTTTATCAATTAGACCTACCCATCACTGCGCCAACTTTATCCAACCCTGCATTCACAGGCACATTTTCTTATGGTAGTTTGAACTTTAATAGATACAGTCAATCTGCTCACATCAACGCTACAGATTTCAGCTACCAAACTCATGTCTCCCCTTTAAAGGGTGGTGTTGGGTTAAGCTATCAATACCTAAAAATAGGTTTCGAAGAAATGCAACAAACTAGCCTTTCTTATGGAACAAAATTTCATTTAAATAAAGCATTGACCTTGAGCATGGGTGCCAGTGCTATTTATAAAAATACAAGTAATTCTTGGTCTCCACAACCCAACCCAAATTACTTACCACAAATTCCGAATAAAATTAATTTTTCGACGGGACTACTGCTATATTCAAAGCAATTTTTTGTTGGTTTAAGCGCCCATCAATTAAACGACAATATTTATAAAAACACAATAAAGGGGCTAGTTGGTTATGAGTTTAGACTTAAAAACGACCTATTAATCACTCCAAACATCACCTTTGTACAACAACATTATTATCAAAGTATAAAGGCAAAAATAAATTTAAAATTTAAAGATTATAAAGCATTGATTGGTTATGACTTTTCAAAAGAAATGTTAGCAGGAATTGGTTGGAAAAGAAACAGGTTTAGCCTGTATTACATGTTTGCCTATTACAACAGTACCCTGACCAGTGATTTTCACCAAGCAACTTCTCACCGCTTTTCAGTACTTATCAAACTTCCTAAATCGATTCAAGCAGACAAAAACACCTTTGACTTTAACTTGTTTTAATAAGTTATTTTACCAATTTTAAAAGCTTTTATTCCACGAAAGATTAAATAGAAACCAATTAAAACCAATGGAATACTTAGGTATTGCCCCATGTTCAGTCCTTCCAATTTCTCATCAATACCATCTTGATTTTCTTTGATGAATTCAATGAAAAATCTTGCACCAAATAAGAGTACAAAAAATACGCCCAATAAAAATCCTTTTATTTGACCTGCATTGGTTTTCCAATAAAACCACATTAAAATGGCAAAAATGAACATGTAACAAACAGCTTCCATTAATTGAGCAGGGTATCTTGCCGGAATCAAGGCAAACAACTCACTGAATTTACTCGGGTCATCTGCTATTTTATCGTATGCCGTATTTAACTTATCGTAATAATTATCATTCGTTATGCCTGTGGTATTCGTTGCATTAATAACAGCTTGATGTATTTCTGAATTGTCTTCTCTTAAGAATTTAAAGCCCAAACTAGACTCCGTCACCTTCCCTACAATTTCATGGTTAAACAGGTTCCCTAGTCTGATTAAAAAAGCTGCTAAGGCCGTTGGAATTACAAGCCGGTCTAATATCCACAAAACCGATTTTTTAATCACATTTCTATTTAATAAAATTGCGGCAATAATAATACCAATCGCACCACCATGAGAAGCCAATCCACCTTCCCAAATTTTTAAAATCTCTAGCGGGTGACTTAAATAATAATCTGGCTGATAGAATAAACAATGACCAATTCTTGCGCCTAATACCCCACCAACTAGCACATAAATAAATGTTTTGTCCATCCAGTTTTCAGGGGCCTTTTCGTTTTTATAGACTTTATTTAAGATGATAAAACCTAGGTAGAATCCTAAAGCCCACATAATGCCATACCAACGTGGTGTGTTCCAAGCATCAATCACTCTTGGATTAAAGGTCCAATTCACAAATAATAAATCGTTCATTTCAATGTATTTTCGACGAAATTAATCATTCTAAACCAAAGAAAAAAATAATTCCATTCCAAGCTAAATATTAGCAAAATAATACTGATTAATCGTATAATTTTTGTCATATTTGCAAACCGAATTTAGTATCTAAAAAATCGGTATGTCAAAACAACACAATTTTGGTGCAGGACCATGCATCTTACCCCAAGAAGTTTTTGAAGAAGCTTCAAAAGCAGTATTAAACTTTAACGGTTTATCAATTCTAGAAGTTTCACACAGAAGCCCTGACTTTGTTGCGGTTATGGATGAAGCAATTGCTTTGGTGAAAAAATCATTGAACGTGCCTGAAGGATACGCAGTGATGTTTTTACAAGGTGGTGCCAGTTTAGGTTTTTTAATTTCAGCCATGAACATGACTGGAAAACACAAAAAAGCCGCTTACATTGATACAGGCGTATGGTCTTCAAAAGCAATTAAAGAAGCCATTAATGCTGGATTAGAAGTTGATGTAATCGCGTCTTCAAAAGGAGATGATTATAAAAACATACCAAGTTTAGGAACCATTGATGGTGATTATGACTTTGTACATTACACCTCGAACAACACTATTTATGGTACGCAATTCAAAAAAGGATTGGACAGTAAAGTACCTGTGGTTTGTGACATGTCATCTGATATTTTTTCTAAAGAAATAAATGTAGCAGATTTTGATATTATTTATGCCGGTGCTCAAAAGAATTTAGGACCTGCAGGTGCGACCTTGTTTATTGTAAAAGAATCAATTCTTGGTCAAGCAACTATTAAAATACCGACTTATTTAAATTTGAAAACACACTTTGAAAAGGAGTCAATGTTCAACACACCTCCAGTGTTTTCAATTTATACTGCCATGTTAAACCTTAGACATTTGCAAAAAAACGGTGGCGTTGCTGCAATTGAAAAAGTAAACCAAGCGAAAGCGGATTTATTATATGCTGAAATTGATGCAAACCCATTGTTTATGGGTAATGTTAATATCAAAGATCGCTCAAACATGAACGTAACTTTTGTTTTGACGCATGAAGAGTTAACAGATGAATTCAATACTGCATGGAAAAAAGCAAACATTGTTGGTTTAAAAGGACACCGATCTGCTGGTGGGTTTAGAGCATCAATGTATAACGCCTTACCTTTATCTTCTGTAGAAGTATTAGTAAAAACAATGAAAGAATTTACAGCTGATCATATCAGTAAAATAAATAAAAAATAAGCATGAAAATTTTAGCAAACGACGGTATTTCACAAGAAGGCATAACTGCTTTAGAAAAAGGAGGATTTACCGTAGTAACCACCAATGTACCCCAAGAACAATTAATTGACGCAATTAACAAAGAAGGTTATGTAGGTGTTTTGGTGAGAAGTGCAACTACTGTCAGAAAAGAAGTAATTGATGCCTGTCCAAATTTAAAATTAATTGGTAGAGGTGGTGTAGGAATGGACAACATTGATGTAGAGTATGCACGTGGAAAAGGATTACATGTAATTAATACACCAGGTGCATCTTCACAGTCGGTTGCAGAACTAGTTATGGGTAATTTATTTTCATTGTCTAGAGGAATTTTTCATTCAAACAGGGTAATGCCAAGTACTGGAAATACAGAATTTAAGTCACTAAAGAAAAAATACGCTAAAGGTCAGGAATTAAGAGGGAAATCAATAGGAATTGTAGGATTTGGAAGAATTGGACAAGCCTTAGCTTCTTATTGCATTGGATGTGGAATGAATGTAATTGCCATTGATAGAAAGGTGAAATCATATACCATTCCGTTGACACTTCAAGGAAAAAATATTGATGTGAATATTGAAACCATTGTTGATTTTTCATCAGTTTTAAGTGAACTTGACTACATTTCATTACATGTTCCGAAACAAGCTGACGGTTCTGCTGTGATTGACACAAAAGAAATTGAAGCTATGAAAAGTGGGGTGATAATTATTAATGCTGCCCGTGGTGGGGTGATTAATGAAGATGCATTAATTGCTGGAATCAATGCTGGTAAAATTAGAGCCGCTGCTCTAGATGTATTCGAAAATGAACCAGCACCAAGAGTTGATATTTTAGCACATGAACAAATTGCAAGTACACCACATATTGGTGCTGCGACTGTTGAAGCGCAATCGAGAATTGGTGAAGAATTAGCAGAACAAATAATTCAACTTTTAGGTTAAAAAAACAATAATAATGGCAATCATATCCCCTTCTGTTTTAGCATGTGACTTTGCAAATCTTCAATCTGAAGTCGAATTGATTAATCAATCTAATGCTGATTGGTTTCATATCGACATTATGGATGGTGTTTTTGTTCCAAATATTTCATTTGGCTTTCCTGTAATGAAGGCTATTGCCAAACATGCTACTAAACCTTTAGATGTACACTTAATGATTGTCAATCCGGACAATTACATTAAGGACTGTAAAGATGCTGGCGCAACATGGGTGACAGTTCATTACGAAGCTTGTACTCATTTACATAGAACCATTCAAGCAATTAAAGCAGAAGGAATGAAGGCTGGTGTGGCTTTAAACCCACATACCCCAGTAACAGTACTAGAAGATGTAATCAACGATTTAGATTTAGTTTTAATCATGTCAGTCAACCCTGGTTTTGGTGGACAAAAATTTATTGAACACGCGATTGAAAAAGTAGCTAAACTTAAAAGGATGATTAAAGATAAAGGTGCAAATACATTAATAGAGGTTGATGGAGGAGTAAATAACCTGACAGGAAAAAAATTGTTATTAGCAGGTGCTGATGCTTTGGTTGCTGGAAGTTATGTGTTCAAATCAGAAAATCCTACTGCAACAATTGATGTATTAAAAGCACTATAAACTAAATATAAAACTGAGTAAAGGAGTGCAATTATTGTGCTCCTTTTTTTATGCAATATGTCAAAATACCAACAAATATTTTTTGATTTCGACGGTACGATTTGCGATTCTTATCCAGGTAAAAAATTGGCATTTCTTAAAACAATTAATAATTATAAAGCCAATCCAATTGAATTAAGGACACGATATCTAAGCCAAAATACTTCGATTAAAAAAGCTTTTAAAAAACAACTATCTATCAGTGATAAGGGACGATTAAATGAATTGAAAAATCAGTTCGAAAAGCATTATGAACAGGATTTTTATTTAAATGCTGAACTATATCCAGGAATCATTGAACTATTGACCAAGCTCAATAAAAGTTCTGCATTATATATTGTGAGTGCTAAGCCTGAAAAATTGGTGCTTGCCCTACTCCAACATTTTAAAATTAAACATTTTTTTGAAGCAATTCATTGTGTTGCCAATACGAATGGTTACCGCAATAAATCGGAGCTATTAGCCAATTTAAAAAAACATAAAAAATCGGTGATGATTGGAGATCAAGCAATGGATGTTTTTGCTGCTAAAAAAAATCACATGGCAAGCATATCGGTTACATACGGATACGGTCGGAAAAGTGAACTATTGAATAGTAATCCTGATTTCATTGTGGCAAGCCCAATGGATCTGAATTCCTTTTTGTGATTATTAAACAAGCGTGTTTAATTTATATTTTTATTACCTAAATTAGCTATTATGAAATTAATCTTGAGCTTGTTGATATGCTGTAATTTCCTATATGCTTCTGCACAAAACAGCGCAGTGAAGGGTGCAATTGGACCATACAAAGTTGAATTAAACATCCTTGATGTAAATTGGAACGAAGGTGATTTTACTGGCACCTATCATTATCAAGGCAAAACCAGTCATTTATCATTAAAAGGAAAAGTTTATGGTAACTGTGTTTACATGGTAGAGTCATACAATGAAGCCGAGACTGGTTATTTCTATTTGTCATTTGAAGCGGATAGCTTGAAAGGTTATTGGGTAAATGATAAAAAGTATTACCCAACCTATTTCGTATTCGATCAAAAAAGTAAATCACAATTGGCTACAAGACAAGTTGAAGATGATCATCAAAAAGTAAATAAAAAGATCACCGGTACTTATTCCAATCATCATTACTTTATTAATGATTGGTGGTTTCATGAAGATAGTCCTGAATTGGAAATTGGCTATAACGGAGGAACCGCCATGATAGAAACACTAAAAGGTGACACTATTCGCTATATGGTGTCCGTAGTATGTAGTCAAACTTATCACATGGGATTCGCGAGTGGACTTGCTGTTAAAATTGCTAAGAACATGTATTACTCATTATACGATTTTTCTGAAAGAGACTCTTGCAAGATAAATATTGAAATTAACGACAAATCAGTACACATTCATGCTAGTGGAACTATGAGTTGTGGCTTTGGAGCAAGGGCTTATCTCGACCATTCTTTTTTGAAAACAAATGATGAAGTCGATTTTAAATCATTGGAAGAAGCATACTAAACATGCGACACTTATTCATCTTCTTATTTTTAACCTCCCATATTATTTTTGCACAAGATGATAGTGACAGTACTTTTTATGAAGCCAAAAACGACTTTAGTTTAACGGCATTTCCTTTGGCTTTTTATTTGCCAGAAACAAGTTTAGCATTTGGAGCACTGGGTATTTGTGTTTTTAATCCTGGCAAATATAAAAACTGGCGAAAATCTCAAGTTCAATTGGGGTTAGCCTATACCTTAAAAAAACAATTCTTACTATTTGTGCCCTATGAATTATACTATAAGCAAAAATGGAAATTGAACGGAGAATTGGGTTACTATAAATACTTTTACAACTATTATGGAATTGGGCCGAATAGCAAAGCAGAAAACCTGGAAACCTATGATGCTAATTTCCCTCGCTTGATTAGTAATTTGTCATACCGCGTTCAACCCACATTTTTGATGGGTGTTCAATATCGGTTAGATGCATTTGAAATCCCTTTTACTGACTCCTTACTAAGTAAAGACAAACCTATAGGTGAAGAAGGTGGAATCATCAGCGCAGTTGGATTAACAGCAAGTTTTGACAGTAGAAATGATATTTTTTATCCCAGTGAAGGATTATTACTCAATTTTGTTGCTGAATTTGCTGGCAAGCCTACTTTTTCTTCATTTGATTTTTCCCTGTATTCAATTGACGCAAATTATTACCATTCCATTGTCCCAAACCATATAGTTGCATTGAACATATTTGCAGGAACAAGTTTAGGTTCTGTGCCCTTCACCAGTTATTATTATTTATCATCTGGTAAAAAAGGTCGTGGCTTTAATGATCGCCGTTTTATTGATCGCAATATGGGCTTGGTACAACTCGCCTATCGATTCCCTATATACAATCGTTTTAGAGGAACTGTTTTTGCATCAGAAGGCAATGTTGGACCCAATTTTGCTTCCATTTTTCAAAACAAGCCAAAATTTTCCTATGGTGCAGGTCTTCGTTTTCAATTGAGCAAAAAGCAAATGAGCCATTTTCGACTTGATATAGCGAGAAGCAAAGAAGGATTTCAATTTTATATCACGATTGGTGAGGCATTTTAATGAATATTCTTTGTATAAAAATCTTTTATCTTTTCTTGATTTCCACCAAATCGAAACCACCAAAGCACTACGAAGTTCACTAGATTTATCTTTAAGCTCGAATTCTTATCATATTTTCTTGCCGATACAATGGCATCATGCTTTAAAATTTGATAGGTATATTTTGATTTTTTAAGACGCCAAAACAAATCATAATCCTCCATAATGATTTTATTTTTATCAAAACCACCAATCGCTTCGTACTTCTCTTTAAAAATAAACAAACCTTGATCTCCACCTCCTGTATAAAAAGCCTTCCACTGGGTCATCCATCCGTTGAAATTTAAATTCCATTTACTTTTATCAAATCGGTAGCTAAACATACCAAAATCAACTCCTTTTTCAAACATTTTAACAATGTTTACGCCGTAAGTTTTTGGAGGTAAAGTATCTGCATGTAAAAAGTATAAAATTGCTCCCTGGGCTAATTGAGCGCCTTGTATAAATTGAGATGAACGAGCAGTATAATTGCTTTTGACTATACTCACTATTGATGGTAAAATTAAACTTTCAATTTCATCAGTCGAGCTTGCCGCATCTACAACTATTACCTCCTTTAATGCTCCTTCACCATACTTAACTAACCAATTAACAAGGTTTTCAATGTTCTTTTTTTCATTAAAAGTGGGAATAATAATGCTGATGCATTTATTTTTCATAGATTAATAGTAATGGATGATTGATTCAACCGTCTATTTGTTTAAACAATTTGAATTTCAACAAATATGAAAAAAATAATCTTCTTCTTATTCATAATCACTCCCTTTTTTACCTTTTCAAATAAAGAGAAAATATTACTCGATCTCTCTTATGAATTTTTAACCCAATTAAAGGAAAAAGAAAACACTGACATCATAGCAAAATCTTATGCCAAATTAAATCTTGAAGATTTGGCAAAAGCCATTGACACCGAAGCGGAAAAGAAAGCTTTTTGGATTAATACTTACAATGCATTTGTTCAACATTTTTTGACCAATGACCCAACATTATTTGATGATAGAGGAAAGTTTTTTGGTGCGAAACAAATTAATATTGCTGGTATTATGATGAGCTTTGATGACATTGAGCACGGTATCATCCGCTCCTCAAGATGGAAATTATCTTTGGGATATTTAAGAGATCCCTTCGTGCCAAAATTTATCCGCATGCTTAGGACAAAAAATCCTGATGGCAGGGTTCATTTTGCTTTGAATTGCGGGGCTAAAAGTTGCCCACCAATCGCTATTTTTCATGCTGAAAAAATACAAGAAGAATTGGATAAAATATCCAAGCAATATTTAACATCCACTACTATCATCAATGGTAAGCAAGTAACGGTAACACCTTTGATGAGTTGGTTTAGGGCTGACTTCGGTGGTAAAAAAGGAGTGAAAAAAGATTTCTTAGAACACTTTGGTATTATTCCAATGGGTGCCAACATTGAATTAATTTTTGGTGATTATGACTGGACTTTGTCAACTGGAAACTACACTACTTTATAGCCTAGATTTAAGTTAATTAAAAATATTTTAATTAATTGACAAATGTCATAATTTGAATAATTTATTGTTTCTAAATTTGATAAAAATTATTAGAAATGAAAAAAAGTATTCAAATTTTTACAATCGTAGGTTCGCTTTTTATACTACAAGCGTGTGGCGGTAATGAAACCCAAAGTTCCACTCCTGAAACTTCTATAAATGAAGTAAAAAAGGCGCCTGAAGAAAATAAATTTTTAGCAGGTAAAGACGTTTATACTAAAACTTGCCAACCTTGTCACCAAGCTGATGGAAAAGGATTGCCTGAAGCATTTCCACCATTAGCAGGTTCAGATTATTTATTGGAAGATTTACCAAGAGCCATCCAACAAGTAATTCATGGTTCAAATGGTGAAATTACTGTAAATGGTGAAGTATTTAACGGAATAATGCCGCCGCAAGTGTTAAACGATCAAGAGATTACTGATGTATTAAACTATGTGTTGAATACATGGGGAAATGATGGTGGTACCATTACAATAGACCAAGTAAAAGCAGGGAGAGCAATATAATATTTGAATTGTTTAACTTAGATGAAGGTATAAGGAGGTATATTACCTCCTTTTTTTTATATTTATAGTCTTAAAAAAAGCTGAATGGAATTATTAGATGGTAAAAAAACTTCGAACATAATAAAGGATGAAATTAAAGTTAAAGTTGGCATCCGCAAAGCAGCCGGAAAAAAAATACCCCATTTGGCTGCAGTAATTGTGGGTGAAAATGGGGCAAGTTTAACCTATGTAAATGCCAAAGTAAAAGCTTGCGAATACGTTGGTTTTGACTCTAGTCTCATACAACTACCAGCTGATATTAGTGAAGCAGATTTATTGAATAAAATTGATGAACTTAATGCAAGTCAACATATTGATGGATACATTGTGCAATTACCTTTGCCAAAACATATTGATGAATTAAAAATCACCCAAGCCATTTCACCTTTAAAAGATGTAGATGGTTTCCACCCAGAAAACATTGGCAAAATGGTACTGGATTTACCTGGTTTTTTACCTGCTACCCCTTATGGTATTATTCAATTACTCGATCGTTACAACATTGAAACATCTGGCAAGCACTGTGTTGTAGTTGGGCGCAGCCACATTGTAGGATCTCCTATGAGTATCTTAATGTCAAGAAACAATAAAGTGGGAAACAGTACTGTTACCCTCACCCATTCACGAACTCAAAACTTAGAAGAAATTACCCGTTCAGCTGATATTTTAATTGTTGCATTAGGAAAAACAGAATTCATTACCGGTGACATGGTCAAAGAAGGAGTTGTAGTAGTAGATGTAGGTATTACAAGAGTAAGTGACCAAAGTAAAAAATCAGGATTTAGGTTATTGGGTGATGTGAAATTTGATGAAGTGGCTAAAAAAGCTTCATTCATTACACCAGTACCTGGAGGTGTGGGGCCAATGACTATTGCTTCTTTATTAATGAATACTTTGAGCGCTGTTGAAAAGTAACATCCTCCTCTTATTTTTATTTTTATCCATTATTGCTTGTCAAAGAAAAGATGAAAATAGTTTAATAGCCATTCAATTATTTGATCAATATTCTGATTTGGAATTGAATGCCATTCAAGATTCTATAAAAAGTACCTTTGGTTGTGAAGCAATAATATTACCTGAAATTCCTGTACCCGATAATTATATTACAAGAATTAAATCTTATCGATACAGGGCAGATTCTATTTTAAATTATTTAGCTAAAATTCAGGCCGACAGTGTACAAATTACATTGGGTTTGACAAAGACAGACATTGCCATCACCAAAAAGGATAAAAAAACGGGTCAAATCAAAAAGCCAATTTCTACCTATAGAGATTGGGCAATATTTGGACTAGGACAAGTAAATGGAACTGCTTGTGTTGTTTCGAGTTATCGATTAAAAAAAGGAGTAAATAGTAAAGGATATGTCAAAAGATTGACTAGGATTTGCAACCATGAAATAGGTCACGTATTTGGGCTTCCCCATTGTCAAAATAAAAAGTGCTTAATGAATGATGCCAACGAAACGATTCAAACAATTGATAAAAGTAGTGGGCAACTATGCCAATCTTGTAAAAGCAAGATTTTTTAAAATTTCAAATCAGTTCTCCATTTGAGACTTAATATACTTAAAAGTATCTTCAATGGTTTTATATAAACCATCTGGTGACGGACTGCGTGCAGGGGACCGTGCAATAAAGCCTTCTTGATCAATTAAAATATAATAAGGAATGGACGCAACTTTAAAGTCTTTGATAATTTCATTTTCTTCCCCAATATAAATAATTGGCCAATCATAACCTGGATGTTCTTTTAAAAAGGCATCATATAAACTTTTGTTTTTATCGGTACAAAAACTTATAAAAGTGACGTATTCACTGTACTTTACATACAAATCTTGCATCAACATTAAGTCATTCATTGAAATTGGATTCCAGTTTGCAAAGAAGTTCATATAAACAAACTTATCTTTCATTTCTGAAAGCCTGAGCTGCTTGCCATTAAAATCAACTACAAACTCAGGAGCAGGATATCCATTTTCAGCCTTAGTTAATTCTCCGATTATATTTTGAGCAGCCAGTCCACTACTTTTAAACTTGGCAAATTTAACGATAGAGTCAAGCATGACTTGGATATTATTTCGGTTGTATTGCCTTTTATGATAGGCATTACCCAACATGTTCACCATCATTAACTCCCTTATTTCATCCTTTTCAAAGTAAGGGTCTCGGTGCATGGCAGCCATTAACCTACTGGGACTTTGATGTTGAATTGCCAAAACAATATCTGATTCTATTTGCTTAGAGAAACTGTTTAAATCGTTGCTGTAAAAACCTTTAATAAAGTCCATGTATTGATCGTCGAAAGCATATACAGGATATGGTTTTATGTATTCTAAATAATAAGCCCTCTTGGTTTTTCTGTATTTTGGACTGACCTTTAACTGTTCTAGGTTAGCTATGAAATAACGCACATAATTATTGAAAAATGCATCTTGCTCCTTGGCATAAGCATTATATGCATACATTTTAAAGGTGTCTATTTGTGGTGACATACCGTACTGCATGATTTCAGCCCTTTTGACATAAATAAATTCGTCAAACCAATTATTAAACTTTAATACTTTGTAGTTAATATCAACTGTATCAAGATTTTTAAAATAAGTAATTGCTTTTTGGGTAGCAAAAGAAATAGGGGTATTCTCGGCCTTTTTATAATACAATTCATAATCTGTATTAGGTGCCAAGTATATTTCTGCATTGGTATTCCCAGCAGAAAGTTGCACTTTAATAATTTGCTTGGTAGTAAATGAAAGTTCAAAATTTCCTGAATTGGTATCCACAATTGCTTCTCCTATTTTAACCTTCGACATGGTCAAATAATCAGAATAAGTAAACATACTCACCGACTTACCTTTAAAATCAGGTGCAAATCCATGAATTACAGCACTAAAACTAGGAGTATTCACGGCAAGAAAAAGTAATAAAAAATATATTTTTTGAATCATCTATTGTATAATCAATTCACTGTAATTTGTTACAAATGCAGTAATGTCACCTTTTGATTTAGCAATTTCTCTTATTATGGTCGAACTCAAATGCGAAAGCTCTGCATCCGTCATCAAAAACAAGGTCTCAATATTTGCTAACTCTTTATTCATCAATGCAATCGATTTTTCATAATTAAAATCAGTGGTGTTTCTTAAACCACGTAGCAAATACTGCGCCTTTTTTGATTTACAATAATCTACAGTTAATCCTTCATACTCTTCTACTACTATGGTTGGTTCATTCGCATAAATAGATTTGATGTGATTAATGCGACTTTCTAAGGTAAACATGTACTTTTTAGAGGTATTCCCCCCTACGCCAATATAAATTGTATCAAACAATGGCAAAAAACGATTGACAATGTTTTCATGCCCTTTTGTGAATGGATCAAATGACCCAGGAAAAACACCTATAATTTCCATGATTATAATTTTATTTATGCTAAGTTAAAAAAACTAAAATTGACACCACCATAATTTCTAATTTCTCTGAAATTTGGATGTTCTGAAAAATCAGTCTCCTTACCATGTTCAATTATTAAATCTCCATTCGCCTTTAAACAACCACTTTCCAAAATTAAACTAGGCAGTGCCAAAATATCTTTTAAAGCAAAAGGTGGGTCCGCAAAAACCAAATCAAAAGTTTGTGTAATTTTTGGAATGTATTTGAATACATCTTGTTTCATTACTTGCCATAAAGGTTCCTTAAGTTCAGCTTGGGTTTTTTTAATAAATTTATAAGCATTGTAATTACTATCAATACTCAATACTGAATGTGCTCCTCTTGATAAGAATTCAAGACTAATGTTTCCGGTTCCGGCAAAACAATCTAGCACATCAATTCCTTCCATCTCGATTCTATTATCGAGAATATTGAATAAGCTTTCTTTGGCAAAATCGGTAGTTGGACGTGAATGGAAATTTTTTGGAGGTGAAAACCTTCTGCTCTTATACTTTCCTCTGATTACACGCACAATAATTGATTAATTAATATAAATTGATTTTCTTCTTCCTCTTTGTAATGCATTTGTATTGGATCGGCCAACAATTTATTCATTTCGTTGATAGCACTGTGGTTTGCTTCTAAACCATATACCATTAAAGGAATCTCTTGGGCATTAATTTCCTTTTGCTCTAGCACAAACAAATAATAATAAATTAAATCAGCCACTTCTTTTGATTCAAATAAATTAAAGTAATTTAATTTGTTTTTACCTGTTAATACTAAATAAAACAATTCCTGCTCTTTGTAAATATGCGCCTGAGGCTTATAAGTAGATTGACTAAAAATACCTTTTAAAACTACAGTGGCATGATGAACAATTTTAATTCTTAAAAATTTCTTTACAAAAACTGACTTAATCCAGAGCGGAATCTCGTAAATGGTTACCAAACCTAATTCTGGGATTCTAGAATAATCTAAATTGTCAATTGGACTCGTATGATTGAGTTCAAAAATAGCTTTTGGTGAAGAATTATTAAAAATTGCTTCAGGAACCAAGGTCATGCGGTTTGTGGATACGCTTAATGAAACAGATTTAAAGGTATATTTAAAGAAAGGTTCATTCAATAATTCAATCAAATCTTTTTCAGTATAGCCATCAAAATCAATTGAATTATAAAAAACAACTTCTTGAGTTTCGGATTCAATAAATGCATAACGAAAACCATCCTTCCGGAGTTCCATACTTAGAGCGTACTTATAAGCATCACGTTGTGATGGAACCATCATATTCTTTTTTATTTCAATGACCAGTTGTCTTTCAATGAATTATCATTTAAATCACCCACTTTGTGCGTGAACGAAGTGTCAATTGGGTGCGGCATTTGAATTAACAAAGTTGAAATTCTTAAATCTCCTCTGCTCACAGAAGCTGTATCTAATTTCACTGGAGTTTGACCTGAAAAAGGAATATATCTCAAAGAATCTGGCACAAAATCGAACATCAATCCTTTTTTAGCACGTTGCTCAACATAAGCTGGAGCTTCGAAAATTGATTCAATCACAGGAACATAAACAGTATCTCTTACAATACCGACCAAGTCTTCAGGAACAGGATTCATATTTAATAAGGCTTTT
>CBDUKB010000050.1:0-15549 GCA_965367695.1 uncultured Putridiphycobacter sp. | reverse complement strand
CATTATACGCCGAAATGACGCCCAACCCAGCAACCATGAAATTTGTTTCCAACAAACACTTGGTATTGTCGGACCAAAACATTGTGTTTAATTCAATGGAAGAAGCAAAAGGTTATTCTCCTTTAGCAGAAGCTTTGTTTAATTTTCCTTTTGTGGATGGTGTGTTTATGGCTTCCAATTTTGTAACAGTAACAAAAACTGATAATATTGATTGGGATTTTATTGTAATGGAGTTACGTGAATTTATTCGTGAGTGGTTAGCCAATGGAAAAGAAGCAATTATTAGAATTCCTGCAGCTGGTGCCCCAAAAGTAGCTGAAACAGTTAAAGCGGATACCCAAACTGATCAAGCTCCATCTCATCAACCAGAAACTTTTGAAAAATCTGAATTAGACCAACCTATTATTGCCTTGTTAAATGAATATGTGCGACCAGCAGTTGAAAATGACGGTGGAGCAATTGATTTTATCGGTTTTAAAGAAGGGAAAGTGTATGTGATGTTAAAAGGTTCATGCGCAGGTTGTCCATCTTCTACACAAACCTTAAAAGGCGGAATAGAAACTTTATTAAAAAGTAATTTAGAGGAAGTAACTGAAGTGGTTGCTTATTCTTAAATCAAATTCAAAGAATTCATTAATTCATCTTTGTAAAAACCACCTATTGGAATGCGTTTATTTTCGTTTTCTAAAAGAAGGTTTGGGTATTCAATTGCCACAATTTTATCAATTCTAACAATGTAAGAACGGTGTACCCTGATAAATTGATCAGATGGTAATTTTGAGGCCAAATCTTTCATGCTGGTATGCACGGTATAGCGATTATCAATTGTATTTAATGCAACATAATCTTTTAAAGCTTCGATATAAAAAATATCTGAATTTTTAATTTTAACCAATTTACTTTTTGACTTGACGAAGATAAATTCTGATGAAGGCTCTTTGTTTTCAATTAAGGAATAAAACAAATCTCTTTCTTCCTTTACTTGTTTTTCTTTAGAAAACTTGTACAAGGCCATTTCAATGGTTGTATGTAAATCAACATCTTTAAATGGCTTAATAATATAACCATGTGGCTCAGTAATTTTCGCCTTTTCTAAAGTTGATTTATCTGCATAAGCTGTTAAATAGATAATTGGAATATCTTTTTCGGCCCGAATTTTTTCTACCGTTTCTATGCCATTCATTTCTCCTTTTAACATGATATCCATTAAAATGATATCAGGATTTAAGGTAACTGCTAATTCATAAGCTTTCTCTCCAGTTGCTGCTGCACCAATTATTGAGTAACCTAATTTCTTTAAGCTGTGCTGTATATCCTTAGAAACAATACTTTCGTCTTCTACTACTAAGACATTAATTTCTAGCATAACTGTTGTTTTGAGTTCAAATCAAAAGTAATGAAATTTATTGATAGCAGACCGTTTTTATTCTAATTCTTCTTCAATTTCAATAATTCGCTCACCATTTATTTTTATCAATTTACCGTAGTAAAATTCTAAATTTTCAATGGTTTCACCCATTTCATTATAGGTGAGCCACTTTCCATGCTTTTGTCCAGCTTTGTATTTTCCTTTGGTTTTTACAACGCCTGTCTCATAGTAAGTTAAATGTTTTCCTTTTGGTTGATCTTCATCATATTCACCTATAAATGATAGTTTTCCATTTTGATAATAATGCTTCCAAACCCCATTTTTCATTCCCAATGTGTAAGCCCCTGTTTCTTTAAAATCTCCCACATGATAAAACCATTCTCCCTCTCTTAAGCCATTGTAATATTCACCTCTTGTTAATTCTTCACCATTTTCAGCAAATTCAACTAAAGTACCTTCGTGTTTCCCCCTTTTATAAAATTCTTGTGCTTGAATGGCTCCTGAAGGATAATACAATACCCAAGCCCCATCAAATTCCCCATCAGAATACCTGCCTTTTTGCTGAATTTTTCCATTATTATAATAGTAAATCCACATGCCTGATTTTTTTCCAGCGACATATTTACCTTCTATACTTACCTTACCATCAGGATAATAATATTTCCAATCTCCATCATATGTGCCGTCATTTAATATTAAACCTTCTGCTTTTAAGGTATCATTTTTATACAAATAACCATTGACTAAATTACCTTCAATATCAAACTCACGAAACAGGCCATTTTTCATTCCATTAGTCAAACCTCCGACCAGTTTTTCCTTCATAGAATTTGGAAAATAAGTTCTGTATAATTCAATCAAAACAATGTCTCTTGAATTATCTGAAATACTATCATTAATCATATAATTAATGGCAAGGAGACTACCTTTTTTATCATAGGTTTTGTACAAACCATTTAATTTTCCATTTTTATAATTGGCTTCCGTTTGTAAAATGCCATTGGGATAGTATGTTCTCCAAAACCCAACTCTTTCTCCAGCTTCGTTTATTTCATTAATTTTTTTATTCGCTACTAATTTTCCGTCTTCATAATAAGCCTCGTTAATGACTTCACCTTGCTCATTAAAAATTTTAGTGTCACCATTTACCATTCCATCTTTTAATTGGTCAATTCGGATAATATTTCCCGCCTGGTTGTAATAAATTAATTCTTGTTGTAAAGTGTCGTTGATGTAAAATCTTTCTTCTGCTTTTATTTCTAAACTATCGTAAATGATAGTGCAGCCATTTTTAAAATCATTTTCGTAAATGGAAGTTTGTTTTAATTTTCCATCCTTGTTGTAAAATTTCCACACTCCTGTACTTAAGCCTTCTTTTTTAAAACCCGTGGCGCTTAAAACACCTTCGATATTGTATGTTTTCCATAAACTATCGGGCAAACCATTTTTAAAATACCCTTCGCTTGACTTTACACCATTGGAATAGTAAAACACATTGTATCCATTCGGGTCAATTTTTTGTCCCATCAAATTCAATCCAAACAGTATTTCGAATAATATAATTAATAAATATTTTTTTTTAAAAAAGAATCTTTTATTACTATTATTAGGGCTGTTGATAAGTGTAAAAGTCATTGCGTTTTTGGTAGGATATTAAATTAATTGAGTTTTATACAGTTTTGTTCACATTAACAATTCCCGTTTTTATTGCTTTTGCCTATGTTATTAACAAATTTAATATTTTTGCTTTGTTAATTAAATATTTTTTTTGAATCTATTTTTCCTGTGTATAAGTGACATCTAAAAAGGTGAGTTATAAACATGGTTTATTCGAAAATTATTACAAGCTAAAATTAAAAGTTAGTAACCAAATTATTTTTGACTTTTTTATCACATGATATCAATATTTAATGAACAGGTTATTAAAAATTAAACGTATTAAGTAAGTATTTAGTATTAAGTCTTATACTTTGTTTTCTGTAGAGTTATGCATACTTATGAACAAAGCCCTCAACACTTATTTATGTTGTATTTGAATGGGTTTTTTTAAATTTAAATTACCTTTGTCAAACAAGATAAAAATATGACAAATATAATTCCAATAGGCAATGACCATGCTGGTTATGAATTAAAAGTTTTTTTAAGCGATTATTTAACAAAAAAAGGATTTGCTATTAATAACTTTGGCTGTAATTCATTAGACAGTATTGACTATCCAGATTATGGTCATAAAGTAGCAAATTATGTTTCTCGAAATAGAGACGCAAAAGGAATCGTAATTTGTGGCAGTGGAAATGGAATTAACATGACGGTGAACAAACACCAAGGCGTAAGATCTGCATTGTGTTGGACCGTTGAAATTGCAAAATTAGCAAGACAGCACAATGATGCTAATATTATTGCATTACCTGCTCGTTTTATATCAAAGGAATTAGCTGTGGAAATGGTGGATGCTTTTTTTAATACTGAATTTGAAGGAGGAAGACATCAAAAAAGAGTGGATAAAATTCCTTTGTCTTAATCCAAAGATTCAATAAAATCAATTAAATTCTTTTTGAAGGTAACATAGTGTTCTCCAGTTGCAGGACCACTAAAACCTGTGTGAATTTTTCTTACCACTCCTTTGCTGTCTATAATAATAAGTGTCGGAAATGACATTACTTGATTCAGCATAGGGAAAACATTGGTCGCTTCATTTTTACTTGCATTTCCACCAATTAAAATATCGTATGGTACCTGCAAATTATCTTGAAATTTTTTAAGTCGAATTAATTTTTCTTCAGCAGTTTTTTCTATTTCAAACCCGACTCCATAAATCTGAATTTTATCTTTGAACTGCTCATTTAATTCAATTAAGAGGTTTGTTTCGTCTAGGCAATTTGGACACCAGCTCCCAAATATTTGAATCAAAGTTATTTTATTTGTTGGGTTTTGGTTTGAATAGTTAATTGTTTCACCTTTGGTGTTTTTTAGAGAAAAGGAAATTGGTGACTTGTTTGTAATGTAAGTCAAACTATCTGCATTTCTTAAAGTAGCATGTTCATTTTTAAAAGCAGTCCATTCCGTTTTGTAGTGCGTACCCGAATAAAAGTCACCCCTTAAGGTATCGTCCTTTAATTTAGCAGTAAACAAAAAAGCATGAGAGCCGTCAAAACAGGATAGTTTTAAGGTCTTTTTTTCAACGCAGCCTTGTAAGTATCTGAAATCACCAGTTTCAGATAAAAAAGTACCTGTTAATTGATTATTTTCAATTTTAAATTCACCAATTAACTTGGTGGGTTTATCATAAATAAAAGTGGCCTCCCAACGACCGACATATTTTTCAAGTTCTTGATTTTTTTTGGCAACTTTCTTTTTTTTAATCCCAAAAAATGGAATTTTATAATTATTTCCTTTGGCATAATTTACCCAATAGCCCTTTAGTTTTTTATTGGTTACTTTTTTAAATACTAAGGCCGACTCATATACCGTAAAAGGGACAATCATGCTATCACCTCTTGAAATTATATTGTTTAATTGAATGGTTTCAGAAGCGTTATTGATCACAACCATTTCGTTTTCAATAGATAAATTTACCGGTAGATATTGTTTGTTTTTTATTTGAAAGTAAACTTTGTATTCTTTTGCGTTTATTTTTGCAGGGAAAAAATTGCACATTAATAGCGCAATTATAAAAATTGATTTTTTCATTAAAGGGGTTTAAACTTTTTGTAGCCTGCTAAAAATAGATTATTTAATTAAGTAATGCAACTTTTAATATTACATTTAAGTCTTAATATTGAATTGGTAAAATGACGGACAAAAAACTTATAAAAAAGTGTACCGAAGGAGATTTACTGGCTCAAAAAGCGTTCTATGAAAAATTTGCTGGAAAGATGTTAGGTGTAGCTTTGCGATATATGAATGGCACAGACGAAGCACATGATGTTTTGCAAGATAGTTTTATAAAGGTGTTTAAGAATTTACCACACTATCAAAATAAGGGTTCACTTGAAGGTTGGATTAGGCGTATTGTGGTAAACACAAGTCTGGATCAGATTAGAAAGAATAAAAAATATATGGATCATGTTGAAGTTGATAACGTATCTTATTTATTGGAAGATACCTCTTTTATACATGAAGAACTAGAAGCAGAAGATCTGCTAAAAATCATTAATAAACTTCCAGTTGGTTACCGTGTGGTTTTCAATTTATTTGCAATTGAAGGTTATGCGCACAAAGAAATTGCTGAGCAGTTAAACATTACTGAAAGTACATCAAAATCTCAATATTCTCGCGCAAGAAAAATTTTGAGATCGATTTTAATAAAAAACGAATACATAGTTGAAGGTGAAAGATAAAGGGAATATTGAAGAATTATTCAAAAGTAAATTTGAGAACTTTGAGCCCAAAGTAGATGCTGGTTTGTGGTCGAATATTGCTTCGGCGGTAAATACAACTTCCCTAATCGGAAAAACGGGCATTTCTTGGATTGCTAAAGGATTAATTTTTGGTGTGGCTGCTACAGGAATTGGTATTGCTACATTTATTTATACTGGACAGGAGAAGGAAATAACCGCTGATACGAATAAAAATAGCCTTGTTAAAATTGAAGAGGTACCTATTGCGAATCGTGTACCCGAAGCAGATATTATTCAAATAGAATCAAAAAACGACCCGGTTGTTGAAGCGCATAAGGCACACATTGAAAATGAATTGAATAAAAATAGAGATAGTTTTGCGGTGGATGCGCGTAATACAAGTCCTAATAAATTAAATAGTCATAAACCAAGTAATAAGATTAAAGTAACGCCAATTAACATTGACCAAGGCGCTACCATAGTTGTTAAAAACCAAACAACTCCCACTATTGGTGAACCTAGCATTCGACCAGTTGAAACAAACAGTGAGGCTGTTGTAGATAAAGTGGACCAAAAAATTGTTTATGATAAGTTGCATATTCAAGCGAATCAAAACAATTACTTAACAGTTGATTGTGGCGTAGAAGCTAAAAATGCGGATAGTGTTGTTTGGAATTTTAATGATGGCACAGTCAAGTCGAACAGGAACCCTTCACACACTTATTTATATGAAGGTTTATATAACGTGGTTGTCAACATTTATAAAAATGGAAAATCTATTCAAATTGAAAGAGAAGTTTTAATTGAAGCTGTTTCTGCTATTGAAGAAATTCCTAATGTGATTACACCAAACAATGATGGTGCAAATGATGAGTTTTTAATTCATTCAAGTAATTTGGCTTCATTTTATATTGTAATCCAGACTAAAAAAGGAGAAAAGTTATTTGAGTCAAATGACCCTAACTTTAAATGGGATGGGTATAGTTTAAACGGTGAAAAGATGAAAGAAGGGATATACTTTTATCAAATAAACGCTGTTGGAACTGAAGGCAAACAATACAAAATACCTGGACAGTTATATATTAAGTAAGTTTAAAACTGATACTGTAAGCTCAGAAAATAATTTCTTGGTTGGGCAGGTATAATTCCTGGTCCAGGATATGCAGTGGCCCTTCTTGTAAAATATTTTTCGTTCAAAAAGTTGTTAATTCCCGTTTCAATTTGAAAATGCCTGTAGGTATATTTTAAGGCGATATCATGTATTTGATAAGCAGGTATGATGCCGTTTACTGCATTTGCTTGACTGATGGAATTAGTTGCATCTGAAAATTGATCGGCCGTATAGCTAAACTGATAATTGGCAGTAAAATTATTGAAGGTAAAAGTCAGGCCAGTTTTTAAATTAACAGGGGGCACCAGTTCTACATTTTTGTTTTCAAAAGCCGCTTCTTCAGATTGATAATATTTTGCGTGTACATAAGAAGTGTTGATGAATAAATTGATGTCAACATTTGGATCAATTTTGAAAAAAATATCATATAAATCCACAGTTATTACTGCTTCCACACCTTTAGTTATCGATTTTGAAATATTAGTTCTGTATTGATAAGTGGTAAATAAATTACTGTCCACTTGAATGGTAGTACCAATTCTATTGTCATACATCAAAACAAAACCTGAGATATCGTAGTTAACTTTATTATTGATGTTTCCCTTCACACCAAGGTCAAAATTAAAACCCCTTTCATCTTCTAAATTGGGGTCAATTTTAAAATTTGGATTCACAATTTGCATATCGGTAAAGTTGATACTTCTATAATTTTGTGAGAAGTTAGCGTAAAACTCAACGGTATCACTTAATCGGTAATTCAAACCAAGTCCACCAATAACAAAAGAGCGCTTGTTGTTTCTGTTCACATCATACAAGGAATCAAATATGATATTACCCGCTAAATCCGATATGCTTTCTCGGTAAACACCTTCGGCTTTTGTGTCAATATATTCAAAGCGCAAGCCAGGAGTAATGCTAAATTTTTTTGTCAGATTAAATATGTGTTCAGAAAAAACAGCTAAGTTTTGACTGGGAAATGTATAGTGAGACCCATCTACAAAATCAGTGTTTAAAAAGGTAAAGTCGGGGGAATCTCCAGCTGAAGTTAATCCTTGTTGACTTTCGTTATAACCATTGTATAACCTAAAGCCAAGCAAGTATGCCCAAGTCATTTTTTTAACGTTGTAAATGTTTAGAAAGCGTGTTTCGTTGCCATAATTTCTAAATTGTCCAGCAATCAAATCTCTTTCTGTATTCGGATCAATTCTATTAATTTGCCCTAAAAATCCGGTTGATTTTCTGCTTGCAAGCAGTCCAAAAAAGCGACTGTTAATTCTTCTTCTTGCATTGAATTCATAGTCAAAGTTGATGGCGGCTAAATTCCAATCAACTTCAAACCAATTTCTTTTTCTATTTACTACAGAAGGATCAGATTCAAATTGGAAATCTGTGACTCCACCTGGTTGCATGGCCAAGTAATACATTTTTGTTAAACCCAGGGATACCTTCATTTTTTCCGTCAAATTTTTTTCAATTTTTATACCTGCATTGTGAACTTTGAAAGCGGAATAAGGTTTCCAATCATCACCAAATTTATATTGATAATAGGCATAATAATTCCAAGTATTTTTACTACCACCTACACTTAAAAAACTGCTATTTAACCCAAAGGACCCAACGGTATGTCGAGCTGTAACAGCAATTGGCTTATTTTCATCCCCTTTGTTTAATACAAAATTTAATAGGCCACCAAATTGAGTTCCGAACTGTAAAGAAGCAGCGCCCCTGATCAATTGTATTTCTTTCACTGCTTCACTAGGGGGAGTATAATAACTCTCAGGATATCCTAAAGCATCAGCACTAATATCATAACCATCTTGTCTGGTATTAAAATTAGAAGTCCTTGTAGGACTTAGTCCTCGTCCACCGATTCCCAACTGTAAGCCAGCCCCATCACTTTCCCAGATATTTAAACCAGGAATTCTTGCATAAATTTGCCGTCCAATATTTGTTGATTTATTAGATACAATTTTATCCATATTGATGACTTCGCTTTTTTTACCCTTACTAAGTAATACGCCTTCTATGGGTCTTAACTTTCTGATAGGACCATTGTATTCGCCCCCATCTACTGTCACTAATTTTAAATAGTTTTTGTTGGGTGTTAAAACAAATAGAAATTTCTGAAAAGCGGAGTCTATCCTTATTTCTTGCTCTAAAGTATCGTACCCTGTTGCGGTGATTGTTACTTGAAGGGTGGTAATTGGCAAGTTTTGAATGCTGTATTTACCTTTTAAATCAGTGATAAAATCTTCTTGGGTATTATTGATATGAATATGGGCAAAAGGTATTGGCACATGGTTGTTTATTGCTACCACTTTACCCACCAAAATTCCTTTATTTTGGCTGTTACCAAAAAAAGGAAGTAAGATAAATAATATGAAAAACCACGATTTATTCATAAGGTTCAATCCATTTTTTATGCTGGTATCCACTTTCAATACTACCTAAGTCAACTGTAGGATCAATAAATAATTTACTGCCTTTATTAAACAATGACACTTGCACATTGGCGTTAATAATGGGATTTTTAAGCTGTATTTTTTCACCATTTTCTATGATGGTACTATCTTGGAATTGCTTTTTTAAATACTGTGCATATGCCAAGATCATGTCAGGTTGAGTGGCCATCATTTTTTCTTGAAAAGGTGTTAAATAGTCTGAATTGTTTACCATTAATTTTCCTTGCTTTCCTGCTGTTTTGACCGTAAATTGAGCATAACCCACTTTTTCTATTAACATTACTCGCCAACTAAATCTAAATCCTTGCTCGGTCCAAAATAAATTACCTGGATATAAAAGGTAACGAAAAGGCAAAAGTAGTTGAATTGTGATGTAGATACCAATAAATCCCAACAGTATTTTGTTTGATTTCGCATGATAAGGCAATTTCTTTTTAGTTGGAGGCCTGCTTTTAATAAGTCGATTAAACAAGCTTATTATTTTAAGGTGAAACTCCGCAGAGAAAAAGATCAAGGTACTTCCTATCATTACGTATGGAAAAACGCCAATTGGAAACATGGCAGCTGTTAAAACATGAAATACAATGACACACAAGTATGCCCATACCCGTGTTTTTTTAATTAAGAGTAAAAACGGAATGCATAAGTCGTAAATGGCGCCAAACCATGAAAAAATATAAGGGGTTGCCTTGTATCCCATGAACCTACCAATTACTGGTAAATCAGTCTGGTGTTTTAACCAATTACTCAAAGGCGCTGCTTCTATTAACCAATGGTAATTTAATTTAGCAATTCCCGCATAAAAGTATACAACCCCTAATTGAAACTGAATAATGGCAATGGTCCAAAATGGAATTTCAGGTTGTTTTTTAACGCGATTTAAGAAGACGTCCAATGAAAAAAAGGTATTGGCAGGCAAAAAAATCATTAAAAAACTAACCAGACTAACAAAGTAGTAATGGTTGAGGTAGGTGGTTTTGTCAATTAATTCAACATAGGTAAAGCATAAAAAGAATAACACCATACTCAACCTGTACCTATATCCAAGTATGATACAAAGTGCAGCTAAAGCCATGATTATAAAAACCAGGTACATGCCTGTTGCGCCGAAAGGTTTTACCCATTCAAACCCATAATATGTAAAGTGAAAATTTGGTTGAATGTAAAGGGTGTTGATCCAGCCTTTACCGATAAAACGAAGGGTACTATACAGTGTCATCAAGCCAAATATCACCCTAAACACAGCTAATGGAGCGGCAGAAGTAGGGCGATATAGTATGGCTTTAATTTTATTCATTTAAGCGAGTTTAATCTCCATCATTGTCTTGATAAGTGATTAAAACACCTAAGGCTGAGGTAAGGTCAACTTTGATAAGGGGCACCAGTTTTTGCATACTTTGATACAAGGTATTTAAAGATGTGGTTTCACTATTGACTGCTTCCGCTAAGCTTATGTTGTAGCTGTTTATTTGGTTTTTGATTGTGTTGAGTTGTTGGTTAATAACAACAGAAAGTTTTTCATTTCCATTTTTTGCCTCAACAAAATTCATATAATCGTCTAATCCTACTCCTTCAATATTACTTTCAAAACCGATTCCATTAATTAATTTTTCAATGGCCATGATAGCGGATTGAAGCATTTCAAATGATTGTCCCCCATAATATAATTCTACTTTTTCTGGCAAAGTGTTTTGTGAAAAGCCATTGAAAATTCCAAGAGGAATACCCAGCTTACCCTTTCTTACATAAGTTTCATAGTGGGCACTCAAGGCATTTACTAAATCACTCACCGCTGAGCCTTGTGCATTGCTACTGTTGTTTTCAATAAAATCATTTGCATAAGCATCCCATTCATTTTTGACCTTTTTAGCATTTGTATTTATTTCTAAAGCTAAATTGTATAAGTAGTTGCTAGCGTTTTGATTGGTTGAAAAACCCAAAACATTTCCAGAATCTGATTGCGCAGGTCGGTTGATTAAATAATCAATTGCTTGAATGCCTTTGGCGGCATAGTTCGCAGCTGAAGCCAAATCGTAACTATTGTTGTAAATGTTGGTATTAATTTTATTGGTATCGCAAGGGTAAATATTGGTTTGACTTCTTAATCCAATGTTTGCGGCCGGACCAAATTCTAGAAAAGCAACAGTTTGCCAAGCACTGCCCAATTCAACTAAACTGCTTTTTAGTGCTTTTAATTGTAAAACAGATGGTTGATTGTTAAAATCATTTACATTGTCTAAAAATGAAGCTGTTTTAGCAGTGTAATGGGCATAAGCAGGTAAAATATACTGGGTAGTGACATTACTCAGCATGGCCTTTCTATCAAACTCAACTGTTTGAGGTTCTTCTTTAGGTTTGTTTTTATCACAAGAACTTGATAAGCTAGCAAGTCCTATAATAATTAACACGATACTTGTTTTTATTTTATACATGGTCAAGTGATAAATAGTGATTATTTTTATAGTGAAGCTTTTACGCTTTCTAATCCTGTACTGCTTGCAATCAAGTCAATGGCTGCGTTTAAGTTATCAATAGTAACTACGTTAAAGTCTTCTCCAATATAAGCCAATGCTATGTCTATTTCACTTGCATTCATACCCTTGTTTGCCACGGCATTATATCCGTATTTCAAACCTTCTAAAAATGCTGTAGCTTCAGATAATACATGATTTCTTGTCGTATTATTACTGATGTTGTTTTTAGCCGCATTTAAATAATGAATCGCAGTTCCAGCAGCTACTTTTTCTAATTCATTATTAATAATAATTACGTTTGCATCCCTTGTTGTATAATCCTTATTTACAATGGCTGTTCTTCCTGCTTTAAATGCGTCGTAAATTTTACTAGCCGAACTTAAAAGTGCTTCTCTACCATAAGAATATTCTCCCCAAAAACGATCAGTTCCAGCATTTGGAAAGTTTATTTCTGATGTAAAATAACCGTATGCCTCGTCCCAATGATGTTCCATTTCAGTATAGTTTTTACCAGCCGATTCATCTACAATCGCATTGTTGTCATCATCAGCAATTCCGCCTAAATAGTTTATTGTAATTTGGTTCATAAATACGGCACACATCAATCCTTTTTCAACGAGTTGTGTATATTCTTTTCCATTTCCATTCATTAAATAAGGACCTTTATTACCGTCATTTGGCCAAACACCGCTTACACCGGCACTTCCATTTTCTACTCCAGTTATTGTGTTTGCACTAATGTTTGCAATGGAATCGAAGTAGCTAATAAACTTATCTTGAACGCCTACATCTGCTGACCCACCAGCAACTGAATAAGCAGTTTTATTTTTTAATTGTTTTGAGGAACCAGTCAACCCTAAATTGTTTACATCCAACCAAGTATAATTCTCGTTCGCATACATGGCTTTTAAATCACTTGCGTTAATGCTGTTTCCTGCAGTATTGGCTGTTTTCATATACTGAATTATTTCACTTAACATATCTAACCTTGCCTTTTGGCCCTCAAAATTTACGGTACTTACACCATTTCTCTCAAAAGTATAGTTGGCTGGAATTGAAATCCCTTTATCATAAATACATGAACCATCTTCTTTTTTAGCTTCTTCTGAAAAATTGATGGCAGTGGTATCTGTACAACCCTCTTTTCTGCATGATGTGTTTAATAGTGCAACGGTGCCCAATAGTAGCATTGATGTTTTAATTATTTTCATATTATTTAGATTAATTATAAATAAGCTTGTTTTTTTGGGGCAAATATATGTAATTAAGAATGAATATAAATAAGGAAATAGAAAAAAAATGAAATTTTTCTTAGTTCACTACTCAAATTATCGATTGCAAATAATTATTAAGTACTGCCGTTTAATAATTTGGTGGGTTTGGTGCATGGAACATTAAATAATTGTAAATACATTTGATACATGTTGAAATGGCGCTTGTTTTTTTTATTTACCCTTTTTGTAAGTAGTATGCTCTACACTCAAAATTTGATATTTTCACCAGAAGGGGGTAAATATAAAAGTGCAGTTTATGTTAAGTTGATAGCAGATTCAAGCCAAACAATTTTTTATACCATGGACGGGAGCACGCCAAATATGGGTTCAATCAAATACCAAGATTCTATATTAATTGATCAAGTCGGAGTGATCCGAGCAGTGGCATATTCAAATGGAATTCGTTCGAAGCCAGTAACACAATCTTATTTTTGTGATCGGGAATATACCTTGCCTATTTTATCAATAGTTTCTGATCCGGGCAATTTTTGGAGTTATGAAAAAGGAATATTTGAGAAGGGATGTTGTGCGGATTCTACCATGCCTTATTATGGGGCCAACTTTTGGCAATCTTGGGAGCATGAATGCAATGTAGAGCTTTATTCAAAAAAGGGTAAAAGCTGTTTTAATCAAGCGGCAGGAATGAGTTTATTTGGTGGGTACAGCAGAATGCTTCCGCAAAAATCATTGGCCATTATTGCAAGGAGTAAATACGGTGAAAAACGTTTTAATTATCCAATTTTTAAAGAAAGAAAAATTAAAAAATACAAATCATTTATTGTCAGAAATTCTGGAGGTGATTTTAAGAGAACGCAATTAAGGGATGCTTTTATGACCCAACTAGCCAAACCCACTGGAGTAGCCATACAAGCATATGAGCCCGCCATAGTTTTTATCAACGGTAAGTATTGGGGGATTCAAAATTTAAGAGAAAAAATAAGTGAGCATTACCTGGCCGACAACTATAAAGTGGACAAAGAAAAAGTAGATATTTTAAGACATAACGGAGTAAAGAGACATGGTTATTCAACCCAATATAAATTTTTATTAAATTTTTTAAAAACAGAAGACTTAACTAATGACGCAACTGTTGACTCCTTGGGAAAGTTTATGAATTTGCATGATTACATCCGCTATAATATAGCCGAAGTATATTCCGACAATAAGGATGCTGGGGGAAATATACGTTACTTCAAGGAGCGTAAACCGAAGGCAAAATGGCGTTGGATATTTTACGACTTAGACATGGGTTTATCGAATGATGATAAAGAAGGTTATGCGGCAAATACTTTGGAAAAATTTACTACTTATAGCAATGAAAATTGGCCAAATCCAGGGTGGTCAACATTTATCATCAGGACATTATTAAAAAATGAAAAATTAAGGATGCAATACATTAATACTTTTTCAGATTATTTGAACACCTATTTTCATCCCGACACTGCTGCGCAGCTTTGGCAAAAAATGGCTGAGCGAATTGCTGACGAAATTCCCTATCATCAAAAAAGATGGGGAGCAAGTGTGAAAAATTGGGAAGACAATCTTGCGATAGTGGAAAAGTTTGTTCGTTTAAGACCACAATATTTATGGCAACACATAAAAACAAAATTTGATTTAGATACCACGGTCAATATCCAGGTAATCCATCCAGGAAAAGAAATTTGTGATATTGCTTATAACTCCCTTGATTTAAAGCAAGATTACCAAGGAATATATTTCAAAGGGGTGCCTCAAAAGGTTAAAATAAATCCAAAGCACGATTATGAATTACTTGCTTGGGAAGGATTAGCTGAAAAGGATGAGGAGCTTGTTTTTATACCCGAAGGAGACACCAAAATTAAGCCAATAATTTCGGCAAAAGATTCGAGTGAATACCGTCGTAAATTGATTATAAATGAGGTTTGTTTTAAACAGGTTGAAAAGGATTCTTCAGGCGATTGGATAGAACTATATAATCGTTCTGAAGAAGCAATTGACCTTTACCAATGGAGAATCACTGATAACAATTTTAAAAATGGCCATGTCATTACCGACCATTACTTAATTGCAGCCCATCAAATGCTTGTTCTTGGGAACGGTGGTGCTTTGTACAATCAAATCAAGGACTTGAGCTTTGGTTTGTCAAAAAAAGGGGAGCAAATTAAGGTGTATGACGCGAATGGATTAGTGGTAGATGTAATGAAATATGATGATACGTTTAAAGATATTGATAGCAGTTTTAGTCTTGGACTCGTACACCCTGATGCTGTTGGTTTATACAAAAGTAATTGGTCAGTTCAAAGCATAACACCCGGACAAGCAAACAGCGACTATCTTGCTTTATTAAGGGAAAAAGCGATTCAAAAGGAAGCAGCTAAAAAGCGAAAACAAATGTTCTTGGGTGGCGGAATATTAACCATGGTATTGCTTGTGGTTTTCTTTTTTTGGAGACGTAAAAAGAAAAAGGCATTGGAAGTAAGTATATAAGAAGGTTTTATTTCACACCTTAATCAGAATAATATTCCATATTTTGATTGGCC
>CBDUKB010000049.1:0-15604 GCA_965367695.1 uncultured Putridiphycobacter sp. | reverse complement strand
TCACTATTAATAGAATTTTATTTTTCATTTGCTTAATGATGATGTCCTGCCATGGGTTGGTTCGTACTTGGCTTGACTATTGTTTTATTTTTATAATCTTTATCAATACTATCTTCCACTGAACCACAACCCAACATGGCATCACCAAAATAAGGATTTTTTATATCTTGACTTAAACTTAACCAATAGCCTCCATTTTTATTTTCAGCCATGGGACAATATTGCACATAATAGGTGGCGGATTCAACGCCAAATACTTTGGTTAATTGAATCAATAAATTTGAAAATTCACTGAAGTGCGTTCTTTGCATTTCAAGTCCTTCTCCTGCTTCAAATTTTTTGGCTAAATTCAGTAACTCCTTCCCTTCATTCATCCAATATACATGTGCGGCTCCTTTCAATTGTTTCATGTCAACTTTATTAATTGCGGCAATCAATTTCCCCCTTTTTGATTCCACCAATTTATCGTCACTTGCAATTAAGGCATTTTTGATTAGCAAGTAGCTTGCTAAAACTTCCTGTAATTGGTTTTTAAATAGGGTAGTGGCCGAAGTGGTATAGTCTGGCAAAGCGGGTTCCCCATCTTCATTGACCAATAAATTACGGTTCATCATACTGGACTGGTTATTCAATTGTGCCGAAGCATCAATCACAAATGCACCATTGGTCACAATCTCCTCTCCATTAGAAAGGCCGCTGATTACTTGGTAATTTTTTCCTACCGCTTGCCCTAAAACAATTTCTCTAAATTCAAAAGAAGGGGTACTCAAATTGGGTTGTTTTACATAAACGACCGATCTTTCTCCTGTCCATAAAACCGCCGATTTAGGAATGCTGATGGCACCAGCATTTTTATCATCCAACTGCATTTTTCCTTCAATAAACATCTCAGGTTTTAATTGTTGTCCACCATTATTGATGGATAAACGAATGGCCGCTGTTCTGGTATTTGGGTTGATTACCGGATCGAGAAAATTAATGGTAGAAGTAAAGGTTTTGTTGGGCAATGCTGGGGTTTTAAAACTGATTTTTTGTCCAATTTTAAAATGACTTAAATCGCTTTCGTAAACATCAAAAACAGCCCAGAGCTTATTTAAATTCTGTAAGTCGAATAAACTTTCGCCTTCATTAACATAGTCGCCCACTGAAACGTTTTTATTAATGACCACACCAGCGTAATCAGCATAAATAGCAAATGATTCAATCAATTTTTCTGAACTGATAATATTTTGAATTTGTGTATCCGTTAGTTTCCAAAATTTGAGTTTATTGACAGTTGCTTCATATAACTCGGGTTGCATTTCTTTTACCTTATAAGCTTCCAACAATTCCTTTTGTGCAGCTATGAGTTTAGGCGCATATATGCTAGCGACTTTTTGGCCTTTATTAATTTTTTCACCTGTATAACTTACATATAACTTTTCTATTCTACCAGCTATGTGCGCTACAATGCTGGCTGAATTTGTTTCATCTGCTTTTATACGACCTGATAATTTTAATTGCCCAGCATTTCCATGACTTGACTGCCCAACCGTACTGGTTTGAATATTGGCAATGCTCATGGCGTCTTCAGTCATTTCAAACACCAATGGATTTAAATTGTTATTTGCTGCATCTAAAGGAATTAAGTCCATGCCACAAATTGGGCAATCCCCTGGTTCAGGCAGTCTGATTTGCGGGTGCATGGAGCAAGTCCATAAATCGCTGTCTGCTTCTTTTGCATCATGTTGATGTGCTACAGCCGATTGATCAGCCGGATTCCTGTCTCCAAAAATCAACCAACCAAGTGCCAATCCTAAGAGTAATATTGCCGTGTATATGATATATTTTTTCATGGGATATTTTATTAAATATTAATAGATTGCTTACTTAATCGAAGCGCGTTTGTAATTACGGATACTGAACTAAAACTCATGGCCAAGGCGGCAATCATAGGTGAAAGCAGTATTCCAAAGAATGGAAATAACACCCCTGCCGCAATTGGAATACCAATGATGTTATAAGCTAAAGCAAAAAACAAATTTTGTTTGATATTTCGCATGACTAAATGACTCAATTTTCTAGCTTTTACTATGCCGTGTAAATCACCTTTTACCAAAGTGATAGCAGCACTTTCAATGGCAACATCTGTGCCTGTTCCCATGGCAATACCCACATCTGCCAAAGCCAAAGCCGGTGCATCATTAATGCCATCTCCAGCCATGGCAACTATTTCCCCATGGTCTTGCAAGGCTTTTACTTTATCTAATTTATCTTGGGGTAAACAATCGGCAATATAATCGGTTAAGTCAAGTGCCTCCGCTACTGCTTTGGCTGTATATTCATTGTCCCCTGTCATCATAATGACTTGCAGACCATTTGCCTTCAATTGCTCAATGGCTTTTTTACTTGTTTTTTTAATGGCATCCGAAATCACCACAAAACCGACCAATTTTTTATCAACTGCAACAAATGGCACCGTTTTACCTTTTAATTGGGCATCTTTTGCTTTTTCAATAATGCTTTTATTCAATTCAATGCCTTCGTTTTGCATTAATTTTTCATTGCCAATATGAATTGTTTTCTCCTTAAATTTTCCAGTAACTCCCATGCCAGTGATGGAATTAAAGTTGGAGATTTCATTTAAGGAAATGTTGTTTTTCTTGGCATATGCGACTGTTGCTTCTGCTAAGGGGTGTTCGCTCTGACTATTGATAGAGGCAACGATTTGTGTTAAGTCATTTTCATTAAAATCATGAAAAGCAGTGATACTTTCTACCGAAGGTTTTCCTTCAGTTAAGGTCCCTGTTTTATCTACAATCAAAGTGGTGACTTTGTTCATTTTTTCGAGTGATTCCGCATCTTTAATGAGTACACCTTCTTGTGCGCCTTTTCCCACACCTACCATCACCGACATGGGTGTGGCCAAGCCAAGTGCACAAGGACAAGCAATGATTAATACAGCAATGGCATTGACAAATGCGTATACCATAGCTGGTTCTGGTCCGACCAATTTCCAAACAATAAACGTAACAATGGAAACCCCAACGACAATGGGTACAAAATAGCCCGAAATTTTATCGGCTAACTTTTGAATGGGGGCTTTGCTTCGACTGGCATTATTCACCATGTGAATGATTTGAGAAAGCAAGGTGTCGGACCCAATTTTTTGGGCTTTCATCACAAATGATTGTTTTCCGTTGATGGTACCTGAAGTTACTTTATCATCTTCTGCCTTATCTACTGGTATGGGTTCACCTGTAATCATTGATTCATCAATGGCGCTTTTTCCATCTGTAATAATGCCATCAACCGGAATTTTATCTCCTGGTTTTACCCTCAATAAATCACCTACCTGAATACGGTCAATTGAAATTTCAATCTCTTCACCATTTTCTATTTTAATGGCCTTGTTTGGTGCCAATTTCATGAGTTCTTTTACCGCATTATTCGTCTTGCCGTGTGCCCTTGCTTCCAAAAGTTGACCCAGTAATACCAAGGTTAAAATTACGGTTGCTGCTTCAAAATATACATGCACGGTTCCAAATTCAGTTTTAAACTGATCTGGAAAAACACCAGGGAAAATAAGTCCAAATAAACTAAATAACCAAGCTACTCCAGCACCGATTCCAATCAGCGTAAACATATTTAAATTTAAACTTCGAATAGAATTATAGGCCCTTTTAAAAAACATCCAAGTGGCATAAAAAACCACAGGAATTGATAGCAATAATTGCAACCAATTCCAGTATTTCATGTCCATTATTTTATACAATGGATTATTCGGAATCATTTCAGACATGGCAATTAAAAAAATAGGCAAGGTAAAAGCAGTGGCTATCCAAAACTTTTTCAATAATTTTTGATAGGTTTTCTCTTCGGCCGATTGATTGGCTGCTTTAGGAACAAGGTCCATCCCACACTTAGGACATGATCCTGGTCCGTCTTTCACTATTTCTGGATGCATTGGACAGGTCCATTCCTCCCCTTCATTCGATTGAATTGAAACTTCTTCAACTAAGTCCATGCCACAGACCGGACAGTCGCCTGATTGAGGATAAGTCTTGTCTCCTTCGCAATGCATGGGACAATAAAAGGTGCCTTTTTTATCCGTTTTTACTTTCGGTTTCACTGTCTCATCCTGCATATGAATCATGTAGCTACTTCCTTCAAATGCTTTTTTTAAGGTAGCCATAGGAACGTGCTCCTCCATGACTAAAGTAGCGGTATGTTCAGCAAGGTTGACGGTCACTTCTTTGATGCCATTTATTTTTATCAGGGTTTCTTCAACATGGTTTTTACAACCATTACAAGTCATGCCCGATATTTTATATGTATGTTTCATTTTCAATTTTTTTGTAAATTTCCCCGTTTTGCTTCCAAATTTTGTGCACAATCTGGGTTATATTTTATCTAATTCCTTTCGTTTCCCATTTTTTTTAAATTCCGAACTGCTCATGCCTGTCACTTGCCTAAATTGCCGAGATAAATGTTGGGGTGTACTATAGCCTAATTCATAGGAAATTTCTGAAACGCTCAGTTCCTCATATCGAATTAGTTCTTTCACTTTTTCTATTTTCAATTCAATGAAATATCGTTCAATGGTTTTACTCTCTTTACTTGAAAATAATTTACTGATTTTTGAGTAATTCATCCCAATGGATTCGGATAAAATAGCAGAAATATTTTGTTCTTTCTTTTTCAATTCTTGGTCTTCAATTAATTGAAGTAAAACTGTTTTTATTCTTTCAACAATCACTGCTTCCTTTTGGGTAAGAATTTCAAAACCAAATATTTTCAGCTCTTCATTGAAGACTGTCATTTTTTTGGGATTTAATTCTTTAGTTAAGATTATTCTTCCCAGTGTAACAGCGTCAAATGGGATATCTAAACTAATTAAAATATTTTTGACTGTCATGATACAACGCTTACATACCATGTTTTTTATTGCTAAGGTTTTCATATTTTCTTGCTTAAAAATTAGTAATTCGTTCAATGTTTGCTTGCGCATTATTCGCCTTTAAAATGGCTTCTTGTAATTTTAATTCAAAAGATAATAATTGGTTTTGCACGCCTAATAATTCTTCGAAACCAATACCATCACTACTGTATTTTGAAAGTAAAATTACATAGGCGCTCTTGATGGTTTGATATTGATTTTGATACAGTTCAATTGACAATTGTGCATTGTCGTAAACTGATTTATACATGGCTAATTGGCTGGTCATTTTATCAACCACACTTTCTTTTTTTTCGGCCAATGAAGCTTGAATCAATGTTTCTTCTTCATTGATGGCTCGGTATGCTTTTCGATAAATTGGAATGCTTAGCATCACCTTTGGCACCAAAATGTCTCTTCCATTGTACATGGGATTTGCATCCGTTCTTGCTTGTACCATGTTATAATCAAGTCCTAAACCTAAAGTTGGTGAGTTGGTGTTTTTATTAACTTCCATGATGCGTTGTGATGTCTCAATTTCATAGTTTAACTGATTTATTATGGGGTGTTGCGTCGCTATTTTTTTTCTATACCATTCCAAATTGTAATTTAAGGCTGGGACAGCTAACCTATCTGGTAAACTTAAAGGGCTATCGAAAGGCCGTTTTGTGAGTGCATTAATTTTACTTTCAAAACCTTTTTGCTGGTTGGCAATCATCAGTTTTTGGGCAGTTAATGCTTGTAAATCACTTTGAATTCTAAGGACATCTGCAATACTGGCTTTCCCGCTTTCTACTTTAGACAAAGCAATGCGTTCAATGGACTTGAATATTTTTATATTTTCAGCGATAATTTCTTTATTTTTTGCTAAAAAGTATAATTGGTAATAAGCAAGTTTTAATTCGTAGAATAATTCCAGTTTTAAAGCAGCTATTTTCTCATATTTTATATTTGACATGGCAATTACCACATCTTCCTTAGCAGCAAAAGTGCCAAACCATGGAAACATTTGGCTGGCACTTACCATCAATACTTGTGGTCCTAACCTTGTTTCGGGTGGTAACACAGGTATACCAATGCCAATTTGTGGATTGGGTAGGTTGTTAACTTGGTTTTTACGTGCTAATTCGGCATTGTATTCCAAATTTAAAGCTTTTAAATCAGGATTGTTTTCCACCACTAATTGCAGTAAACTGTCGATTGATTGGGCCCTTAAATTGCCGTTAATTGACAAGAATAAAAAAGTCAAACACCAGAACCAGGCTGTATTAATTTTATTTTTCATCTTCTAGTTTTATAAATTGATTTAATCTTCTTTTTTCCCATTTAAAACTCGTTGCTTGCCATAAATAGTAGAGTACTGGCACGGTAAACATGGTGACCATATTCAGCACCATTCCACCAAATGAGGGAATGGCCATGGGTAACATAATATCGGATCCTTTGCCGGTAGAAGTTAATATGGGTAATAAGGCAAGTATAGTTGTCGCCGTAGTCATCATAGCAGGTTTTACTCTTCTTAATCCCCCTTCAACAACAGCATCTTTTATTTCAGCTATGGAATTTGGTTTATTCGTTTTAAAGCTATCTTTAAGAAAAGTAGCAACCAAAACTCCATCATCAGTAGCGATTCCAAATAAGGCCAAAAACCCAACCCAAACGGCTACACTTAAATTTATAGATTGCATTTGAAAAAGCTCCCTCATGTTGGTGCCAAAAAAATCGAAATTCATAAACCAACCTTGCCCGTAAAGCCATATCATGATAAAACCACCAGAAAAGGCGACAAATACACCTGAAAAGACAAATAAGGAAGTGATAATTGATTTAAATTGAAAATAGAGAATCAATAAAATAAGGATTAAAGCAATGGGTATTACGATACCTAATCTTTTATTTGCCCTTACTTGCTGCTCGTAATTTCCGGCAAATTTGTAAGTAATACCAGATGGCACTTTTAAAGCACCTGCTTTAATTTTTTCATCAAAATAAGCCTGTGCATCTTTTACTAATTCAACTTCCGAAAATCCTGCTTCTTTATCAAACAATACATAGCCAACTAAAAAGCCATCTTCACTTTTGATTGATTGGGGTCCTTGCTCATATTTTAGTTCTACTAAGTCACCCAATGGTACTTGGGTTCCATTTGATGTAGCAACATAAATGGATTTAATTTTTTCAGGATTATTTCTCAACTCGAGTGGATAGCGCAACCTAATGCCATATCGTTCTCTGCCTTCCACGGTTGAAGTCAATACCATGCCCCCAATAGCTGTTTGAATTTGATTTTGAACATCAACTATAGATAGGCCATGTTTGCTGATAATATCTCTTTTAATATCGAGCATGAGGTAAGGTTTTCCCACAATTCTCTCTGCAAAAACGGCTGAAGCTTTGACCCCTTTCACTTCTTTTAAAAACATTTCTAATTCCAGCCCAAAAGCTTCAATTGTTTTTAAATCAGTTCCTTTTACTTTAATACCCATTGGTGCTCTCATACCGGTTTGTAACATCACGAGTCTGGTTTCAATGGGTTGTAGTTTAGGGGCTGAAGTGAGCCCTGGAATTTTTGTTGCTTTTACAATTTCTGTCCAAATGTCGTCTGGTGATTTAATATGGTCTCTCCACTGTCGGAAATAATTTCCATCAAGGTCTGGAATTAATTCTCCTTTCGCATTTTTTTCAAAAATGCCGTTTTTATCCACTTTAAACCGAACCCTGCGTCCATCTTCATTTAATTTATACTCCGATTTATAAGCGATAATATTTTCATACATGTTCATAGGAGCAGGATCTAAAGAACTTTCGATTCTGCCAGCTTTTCCAACCACCGTTTCTACTTCGGGAATGGAAGAAACAGCCATGTCTAATAGCCTTAAGTTTGCCTCATTCATTTCCATGCCTGCATGTGGCATGGCAGTTGGCATGAGTAGAAAAGAACCTTCATTTAGGGAAGGCATAAATTCTTGTCCAGTATTTTTAAACACCGAATACCCACCAAATAACAGCAGTATTAAGAAGCCGATAAACACATATTTAATCGAGATTAAAAACCGAAGAATTTTTTCATAAAAGTGAATGATGACATAAAAAAATCCGATCAGCAAGCCAATGATTAATATGACAAATATGAAATTTGTGAATTCACTTTTCAACACACCTAAAGGCATCCAAGTTTTAGCTAATAGCCAGGCTACTATTAAAGCGTAAGTAATATTTCGTATGTAATCAAATCTAGTAAGCCAAAGCAGCGATTTTTTATCCTTGTAATAATTATTTAAAATACCACCAAGTCCGACAACTAAACCAAACATTCCAAAAAAAGCATAAGCAGTAAACAAAAGGATAATTGAAAAAAGCACCAAGCCTCCATTACTAAAATAGCTTGATAATTTCCCCTTGCTTTTAAATTTAAATAATTGCACTGCTAATGCAGGTATGACAGTAATTGCGAGAATAATGGAAGCAATTAATGCAAAGGATTTAGTATAAGCCAAGGGTCTAAACAGTTTTCCTTCTGAAGCTTGCATGGTAAATACGGGTAAAAAACTCACAATGGTGGTAGCAACGGCCGTAATGACAGCTGAGGCAACGTCAACTGTGGCTATGTAAATGGTTTTTTGAAGCGGTTGCTCAGGGGGAGCAATTTTCATTTGGGTAATCATACTTTCTGTGAGTACAATACCCATGTCGACCATGGTGCCGACGGCAATGGCTATGCCCGATAATGCCACAATATTAGCATCTATTCCAAAATATTTCATGGCAACAAAACACATGAGCACTGCCACAGGTAGGGAAGCAGAAATTAGTAAAGATGATTTTAAATTAAGTAGCAATAGTATCACAACAATAATTGTAATCAACACCTCCAGTGAAAGTGCTTCTTCTAATGTTCCAATTGTTTCATTAATTAATTGCGTCCTGTCGTAAAAAGGCACAATGGTGACCTGAGAAATCGTGCCGTTTGCCAACGTTTTACTTGGTAGTCCTCCTTTTATTTCTTCAATTTTTCTTTTAACATTATTGATTATTTCAAGGGGATTGGCCCCATACCGTGCTACTACAACACCACCAACTGCGGGTGCACCTCCTTTATCGAGTATCCCTCTTCGGGTCGCGGGTCCAAGATGAACAACTGCAATGTCCTTTATTCTAATGGGCGCATTATTCACAACTTTGACTACAGCTTGTTCTATGTCTTCAATAGATTTTACGTAACCTAATCCCCTGACAAAGTATTCAGCCAAGTTAATTTCCAGTGTTTGGGCACCAATATCCAAATTACTTTCCTTGGTGGCTTTCATTACTTGGTTCAAAGTAATGCCATAGGTTTTCATTTTTTCAGGATTGACATCTACTTGGTATTCTTTTACAAAACCACCAATTGATGCTACTTCAGAAACACCTCCAGCTGCTTGTAAAGCATTTTTTATATAAAAATCTTGAATGGTTCGCAACTCTTGTAAGTCCCAACCTCCTGTTGTGTTGCCATCCTTATCTTTCCCTTCAAGGGTATACCAATAAATTTGACCCAATGCAGTAGCATCTGGACCCAGGGTAGGTTGAACAGCGTCTGGTAGTAAATTGGCTGGTAGAGAATTTAATTTTTCTAGAATCCTACTTCGACTCCAATAGAATTCTACATCTTCTTCAAATATTAAATAAATACTTGAAAAACCAAACATAGAATTACTCCTAACACTTTTTACGCCTGGTATGCCCAAAAGGGAAGCGGTTAATGGGTAAGTAATTTGGTCCTCCACATCTTGTGGAGATCGTCCCATCCATTTAGTAAATACAATTTGCTGGTTTTCTCCAATATCGGGGATCGCATCAACTGAAACGGGATCACTTGGTAAGAAATTTGATTCAAAATTAAATGGAGAAACAATTAATCCCCATACGATAAATAAACCGAGCATTAACCATGCTAGGAGTTTGTTATCCAGGAAAAACTTTATAATATTATTTAACATCTTTGTAATTATTTTTTTGATAAATGCAAGCGCTTACACCACGGTTTACTGCGGTGTTTTCAAAAAAATAAAATCAAATGCGAAATACTTGTTGTTGAACTCGAATGTTTTGAACGAGTATGGGAGGGAAGTAGTGTGTGTAATTAACCTGAGGAGTTGTGCAGGTAAATAAATTAAAATGAGGTACCAAAATGGCAATTACCCGCATCATCTGGTCGTTTTGATCAAGTGTTAGTTTGACCGTTTCAAGCCCTTCACTCGAATCAATAATTAGTTTTTGATTGTGACAGCAATCACCTTTAATTTGACTTTGGCCATGACAATTATTGACTTTTGATGCTTTGGCTTTACAACATGCATGGTCAGTACTTTCCATTTTTGCTGAATTGTGATGTTCGCAAACAGCTGCATCTCCAATAAAACTAACATTTTTTATTTCGTTCCCACAGATGTGCATGTCCATAGAAAATCCCAATGATGAACCCATCATTAAAAAAGCCATGAACAATGCGAATGATTTATGTATAAAATCGGTTTTCATATCTGTACTTACAAAAGTAGGTTACATCTACTTTATTCTACAATTTTAAAGGTTTTCTTTCCTAAATTTTAACTTTTTTTTCTATTAAGTTATCTTAGAAAATGATTTCGCACAAAAATGCAACAATGCATTTTTGGCGAAATCAAGCTATTTTATTTATTGAATTACCACTTTTTTATTCGCTAACATTTTTCCATCTTTTATCATGCTTGCAATGTAAACACCAGGTTGAACATCTAATTCAATTTCAGTATTTGAAGCATTGATATTTTGTTTTAAAACGGTCGCACCAAGCATGTTTTTAATTTCAATACTTGCACCAATTGCATCATTCGAACGGATATTGAATTTTCCATTTGAAGGATTTGGATAGATGTTAAAAACTGTTAGTTCTTCTACATTTGTACTTGCCAAACTAGTAATATCGGCTCGGTAAACACCATTCGTATTTTGATCGACAAACCAAATGTTTCCATCAGGACCAATTTTTATTCCTTGTACACTGTTAAATCCAGTTTGAATTCTACCTAATTCTAATGCCGGCATACTTGAAATATCGTAAATGATAATTTCTCCAGAATTATTTTCCGAAACAATCAAACGATCTTCAATTACATCAATTCCAGCTGGTTTTGTTAAGCCACTAATCACTAACTCTTGTGTATATCCAGTAATCGCTGAATATTCTGCTACTGGTTCATTGGATGTATATAAGGGAGTTGTTCCCATATTTGAACCTGTCGTAATATCAATTCTGATTACTCTTTGGTTTCCATGGTCAACTGTATAAAGCCATTGTTTGTTTTCATCTAATACCAAGTGACTCACAACCGTTCCGGTAGCATCTCTCGTCACTTGATCGTCTGAATATCTTCTGATGATTGCATCACCATGGTAATCATTTCCAGGTCCATGATCTTCAACAAAATCATACCTTACAATGTCTTGACTGTAACCGTCAAACACCCAAAATACATTGTCTTTTTCAGCAGCTATTCCTTGGCAATAAGGACTTGCATGCAACATGTCTAAGTGGCTGCCATTTCCTCCAGAAGGTTCTGCGTAAATTGTCATATCACTCGACCATAAAGCTGGACCAGTAAATGCACCACCACCATTGTGGTTTGCGTCGTATACCCCTGGAGAATTTGCCCAGTTTCCATTTTGACTAAATGCGATTCCAGTTGGTAGTGACATAAAATGCCATGCATTTCCATCTTGTTTGTAAATAGATGTTTGGTTTGTTTCACCTGCATTAAAAATAGTCACTGTACTACCACCGCTATTTTCTGTTCCTTTATTGGTTACCCATAATTCCATATTTGAAAGCACTGGGTGAAAATCTAAATCGGTTGGTGAATTCACAGAATTTCCACTGCCAGCTATTTGATTCATGGCTGTTGCGGCACCTATGTAAGCATCAATATTGTTTGGTATACCCGGTCCTGCTTCAACTTGTTTGTAAATGGTATCATTGCTATTGTCAGCATCCAAGTTTCCATTGTTTAAGTTGTCGGCCCATATTTTAATATCATAAATCCCGTTTGAAGTAATATTTATTGGGGTGCTGTGTACCACCATTTCATCTGTGTAGTTTGTCAAGTTTGTCCCTGTAACATTGTGCGTGACAGCTGCCCCACCATTGATTGAATAATTAAAATCATAAGAGGTAATGGTAGTGGTACCGTTATTGAATACATGCGCTTCTAAGTCAAATGTACCGATATTCACATAGCTGTATAAGTTAGCATTGGAAGTGATTAAATCATAGGGTGCTGGTTCTTCAACAGTAAATGTAAAGGTAGCACCTAAACCAATTCCATCAAAAGAAGTAATGGCATATCCGTTTACTGTAATGTCGAATGTGAATCCGCCATCACCCCAATCATCAGTATAAATCAAATCGTATTGGTTTCCTAAGATTAAACAATAAGGACCTTCATTCACTTGTAAATTGTTAGCATAACCACCAGGAGTTTGATTTTGAGCACCAGCTCCATTACAACCAACAGCTGTATTTCCTCCCGAGGCAATTGTTCCTGTACCACAAGCATTACCAGCAGGGACCAATTCCCAATAGCCTTCATAGCCGTATGTGTCAGTGTTTACAATGATGCTTACACTTGCTTCACCAGGTGCGCACTGAGAAAAGCCAAGGTAACTGATAAAGGTTAGCATGCTTAATACGTATATCTTTTTCATATTAAATAATTTTTATGTTGTTTAGTTTATTTTTTGTTTTGTGTATGGGCAATCGTTTAGCTTGATAAATCCTTGGATTTTCAAAACTAAATATAGGCGTCCAAAATAACTGCAATTAGCATTACTTAGTTGGACTTTTTAAAAGATCAAATTTGGAAAGATTGGATGAATATCCTGGAATTGTAATTCCGAAGCGGGGGAGAATTACAGTGATAATTACTTGATTGATTGTGAGCGTATACTTGGCCCTCAACTGCATTTAAAACTTGTAAATGTGTTGGAGTGTCTAATGGTTTATTTATTTGAAATTCATTTAGTTGTTGATCGAAATCAGTTGCATTGATTACAAAACTGTGTTTTTCACTATTGCAGCAATTCTTTTTTATGATAAGTTGCTCCGCATTATCCGCTGCACAACAACTCACTTTCTTTTTTTTACAACAAGCTTTTTTATTGGTTTCAACTTGATGAGCTTTGCAACAACAGCCACTATTCTGGAGCGAATAACTTGTTGTATGATTAGATAAACAAGTGATTTGGTAATAGGAAAAGCCAACATTGCCTACTTGAATGACTAACATCATTATCAATAAACATATTGCATTTAATCTTTTTACCACTTGTCCTCAAAATTATTGTTGACTAAATATATGAAAACAATCGTGTTTTAAAGATTCATAATTTGTACTTGATTGTAATGCTAATAAAAAAGTGTAGTGAAAATGATACACATGAATACTATTAAATACCTTCTAGAAAAGTTAGCATTATATTTTTTTTGGTTAATAAAAATTAAATTTATTCTGATGATTATTTGATTTAACAAAAATTATGGAAGACCATGGTTATCCTTGTTTTATGAACTTAAAAATAAAATTATGAAACAGCTTTTATTAATTTTTACATTTGGTACCGCAATACAGGTAGTGGCTCAGACTTATGGGAACATGCCCTTTACAACTCCTCAGGTTTCGAATCCAGCGTTAATAGCTTTAAACGAAACACCACAATTAAATGTGTATTCAAAATTTGGAAGGATGTTTAACTCCCAATATGTTGGCTATAATAGATATGCACCTAAATTAAAAGGTGCTTTTGGGATTTACTATAATGGGTTCAATCCAAATGCAAGTGAATTAGTGCAATTCAATAAAAATAATTTAGGATTTAGCTATGCGCACTTGTTTAGTATTAATGACAAATGGAAATATTCCTTAGGTGCTGCATTTGATTTTGCTTTCAGTGGTACTTCCTATAATGGTGAAACCACTTTTAATTATGACTTGGGTTTTAATTTCGGTGGGGTATTGTATGCAAATGATTTTTTTACTGCAATTAATTATGGAATTTCAATTAAAGGAATGGATAATTTTGCTTGGAGAACAGGATACAAATTTCAACCTTTCAATAATAAAGATTTTAGTTTAACGCCAATAGTTACCATCAATAATTATGGAGGTAGAACTATGCTGGAAGGAAATTTAAATATTGCTTATAAAAAAGTCAGTTTGAATTTGGGTTATAATTATGGAGGTTATAACGCTGGTATAAGTTATGATTTTAAAAGATTTAAATTGAATTATACAATAGGGAATATGTTTAGTACCGATTCAAAACAAATTTATCATGAAGGAGGTATTCAATTTAAGTTGAATAAAAAACACCAAGGAGGAAAAGATATTAAATTTAACCATAGGTTGTTTTAATTATTTAGAATTTAACTACTCCTTTGGTAATGAATATATGATTGACAGTCTTTTTGCTATTTAATTTATGAGATGAGTATTTTCATGCTCATTCATTTTAGCATACATGGCTTTTAATTTTTGTTCCCTGGTCATTTTTTTATCAGTAAGCTTCTGTTTTTTATTTTTAAGCAGTTTGCTGTGCAATTTTTTATTCGAACCGTTTTTAACTTTTTTAGCCATTTTTATCAATTTATTAAAACTCCAACTTGGCAATTACATTATTGACAAAAATACAAATCTAAATTAAAAGAGCAGCAGCCAAAATTACTTGGTGTTTCATTTATTGCAGTAAGAACTTTTGTAAGTTTTGCCAAAATTAATCGTCCAAGTATTTATACTTTTGCAAAAACAATTTTTATGAACAACCTACACCAAGACGTTGCTGAATATTACGGACAAGCACTACAAAAATCATCAGATTTAAAAACAAATGCATGTTGTACCATTGCCCCACCACCTGCGCATATACGAGAAGCTTTAAGTTTGGTGGCAGATGAAGTTCAGGCGAAGTATTACGGTTGTGGATTAACAATTCCTTCAGGTATTGAAGGTTTAAGAATTTTAGATTTAGGATCTGGTAGTGGTCGTGATTGTTACATTGCTGGTAAATTAGTGGGTGAAAACGGATATGTAGTTGGGGTTGATATGACAGATGAGCAATTAAAAGTTGCAAATGATTATGTTGAATATCACCGCGAAAAGTTTGGCTACAAAAAGGCTAATGTTGAGTTTGTCAAAGGAAACATTGAAAAATTAGATGAATTAAACTTAGCCAAAGGAAGTTTCGATTTAATTATCTCAAATTGTGTTATAAATTTAGCAGCCGACAAAGACAAAGTTTTAAAAGATGCTTTTGAATTGTTAAAACCAGGTGGGGAAATGTTCTTTTCTGATGTCTATGCCGATAGAAGAGTGCCGCAACATTTGCAGAACGATAAAGTTTTATGGGGAGAATGTTTGAGTGGTGCCATGTATTGGAACGATTTTTTAAATGCAGCTAAAGGAGCTGGTTTTACTGATCCTAGAGTAATAGAAGACAAGCCGATTACGGTTGAAAACCAAGCATTAGAAGACTTGATAGGAGACATTAAATTTTATTCAGTGACCTATCGCTTATGGAAAATTGAAGGTTTAGAATCTGATTGCGAAGATTACGGTCAAGCAGTGGCTTATAAAGGTGGAATTCCTGAAGATGAATTGGCTTTTGAATTAGACA
>CBDUKB010000048.1:0-15687 GCA_965367695.1 uncultured Putridiphycobacter sp. | reverse complement strand
TATCGCAATTGGTATTTCCGTGGTGAACGCTTTAGCTGGCAGACAAGTGAGTTATGCCGAGTTGATGTTTATTAATGTGACTGTATTAATAATTGTATATATTTTAGAAACATGGTTATTATCTGGAAGCGAATCTTCTAAGACCATTGTTTACGAAAAAATTGAAAACATTAAACCAGAAAATGCTGAAATTTTAAAGGCTGATTTGGAAACAAGAACAGGCTTAGTAATCAATAGCTTTCAAGTGGGTAATGTTGATTTTTTGAAAGATATTGCAGAAATAAAAATATTTTATTCTCAATCCGATCAAGCTGACTACCATGATAGTGAAGCCTAAAAAATATTTATTTTTAATATTTATTTTCTCAAGTATTATTAGTTTCGGTCAAAACTATAATATTCAAGGGAATTGGAAAGCTATCGGTCCGAATGAAAGGCCAGCAGGGAATGTTTCATCTGCGGGTATAGGTCCAATAGAATTTATTAGGATTGCAAATTTAACCCCGAGCAAAATGCTTGCAGGCTCTTTAATGGGCGGTCTTTTTGTCTCAGAAAATGGCGGGAAAGCATGGAAGAATGCTGGTTCTGATGCTTGGTTAAGTTCAGGTTGTGGATGGGCTGAGTTTCATCCCAAAGATGCGAATATGTGGTTTGCGGTCTCAATAAGAGATGATTCAAAAGGTGCGCCTGGGTCTATCGGGAAAAATGGTGGGGTAATGCGTACTCGGGACAATGGAAATACTTGGGAAAATGTAGCAAATTATCGCAACTTTGATAAAGGAAGTTATGTGACCATTTATGGATTGCGTTTTCATCCTGTGGACAATAATAAATTATATATTCATACTTCAAACGGACTTTATTTTACTGAAGATTGTACCAGGGATTATATTGAGTGGACGAAAGTAAATTACCTCGAGGGAAGTATTTATGACTTAGAAATTAGTCCTGATAAAATTTGTTTTAGCATAGAAAGAAAGAATATTTGGCAAGTAGTGGTTTCAGATGGACAAGTTTTAACTCAAATTCCTGAAGTATCACAAGAAACAAGAGCAATTAATGAAATTACAATTGAGCGAGACCATGAACTTTTTTATTTGTTGATTAATTTTAAAGCTGGCAAAGATGAAGTGTGGCGTTATAATGCGACATCAAAAGAAATGAAAGTGGTGTGTAAAAACGCATCTGTTTCCTTTGGAGCAGGTTACACTTTTGCAATCAATCCCTTTAATACAAATGAGTTAATGTTTGGTTATGGGTTACGGGTAAGGAAATGGTTAATGGATGAAGGTGAGTTTGAACATATATCATCCAATTACCATGTTGATGTGGAGCATATTGCCTATCATCCTCAAGAAAAAGATCACTTATTTATTGGAACCCATGGGGGTGTTTTTGAATCGACAGACAATGGGTTAAATTGGCATTTTAGTTCAGTAGGCATTGGGAATGCTGAAGTCTATGGACTGGCAGTGGCGTCAAATGATCCCAATCAAATAACAGTGGGACTCAATCATGATGGCAGTTTGGTGCGCGCAGATTGGGAAAAAAACGGAATGTATTCTTGGAGGCAAGTAAATGGTGGAGATGCTTTAATTCCACTAATAAACCCACGTTCAAATCAAATTATTTATACCTCCAATCAATATGCTGGTGGAGGTGTTTATTATTCTGAAGATACGGCTAAGACAAACATTAAAATTCACGATTCAAATTTTTTCAAAACTTCAGGTTGGAAAATGGCACTGGCATTACATCCAGTTAATGATTCTATTTTATACTTCAATTTTGAACAAAATTCAGGATTATCAAAAGGTAATATTGATGTTGCCAAAACTAAAAATCCAAAAGATCCACATGCAAGAATTGCGATTTCAAATTTTGGTTTGACGCATGGTTTGGGCGATTATCAAGTCTATAATTTATTTACGTCAACTTTTCATCCTGAAATGTTGTTTGCACATGTACTTGTTTATGAGAAAAATAAGGATGGAAAGCCCGAAACCAACCATAAGCTTTTCTTTGTAAGTAATTCTTCAGCCGAAGCAAGCATTGTTATTCAAAGTTGGAGAGAATTGGAGCTTCCAAGAAATACTTGGTTAGGGGATATTGTAGTAGATCCTAAAAAGTGGTTTAAAATGTATATTTCATACAGTAATGGGGTCAACGCAAATGTCAATAATCCAGATGATAAAGGCATGATATATTTTGCCTCTTACAATAAAAACACTTTAAAACCGAATAAGACCTGGGATATCAGTGGGGTAATACCAACGGGAACAGGCGGACGTTACAATATGGTGATGTTAAAAGAAAACAAAAGGACGGTATTTATTGGAACTAAATCTGGTGTATACATGGGGTCAAAGTCAACGTTACGAGGTGGCAAACCATGGAAAATGGTCGGTTATGGATTGCCACATTGCAGAATTGTAGGAATGGATTTTAACGAAAAGACCGAAGTATTAACCGTTGGGACAGACGGTAGGGGAGTTTGGCAAATTAATATTGCCGAATAATTGTTACTTTTAGTCATCAATTAATTATAAAATAAAAATGTCAAACACAGCACTTCTTATTGAATTCTCTAAATATTTGGTCCCTTCCTTATTGGGTTTTGGGGCGTTTTATTATTTTACCAATCGTTGGTATGATATTCAAAGTCAAAAGCTTAAATTAAGAGCTATTGCACAAAATCAACCCGCAGGAATTGACCATTCTAATGCAAAAACCTTTTTGCCTTTGCAAATTGATGCCGTACAACGTTTGGTCTTGTTTTTAGAAAGGATTTCTCCTACTAATTTAGTTATTAGGTTAGTGAATCCGGGACTTCCAGCCAAGGCCTTTCAGCAAAAATTATTGGAAAATATTCGAACTGAATTTGAGCATAATTTGGCGCAACAGGTCTATATTTCTTCCGAAGCATGGGAAATAGTCAAGAACAGTAAGGAAGAAGTTGTAAAAATTATTAATATGAGTGCCACCAAACTGGAGCCTACTGCATTAGCATCTGATTTAGGTCAACATATTTTTGAAATTGCTGCCCAATTAAAAAAGCAACCGACCGAAATAGCTATTGAAACCTTGAAAAACGAATTAAGGGCTAAAATTTAAAGTTCGTATTCTCTTTTCAAAAAGCTACCAATTTCATTTTCTACAGCTTTCATTTTTGAATGCAGAAAAATAAAATAGAGGATTAATGGAATGACAATTCCAAGAAGAATAAATATCAATGTAAAAATCATTGTGGCGGTCATGGTAGGGAAATTGCCAACAACTACCATATCTTTTTTTCGAATGAGGATGTTCGCCCCTAAAATGTTTGATTTTTTAGCAACAAGTATATTGCTACCACGCATATCAAAGGAATAATTTGGAAAATTTTGACTGAGTTTTTCTTTCAACTGCATGTAATCAACATCAGTCGGATTAATTTTGAATTTCATAATTAAGAATTTTGGAATAACAAGATAATAAAAAAAAACACAATTTAATTACTTGATTCTAGTTTGATTCCAATTATGCAGATGTCGTCAACTTGTTCAGCTTCACCTCTCCAATCTTCAAAAGTTTGTTCAATTATTCTTTGATGCAATTGAAATGGGTGTTTTTGAATATTGATCAAATATTTTTTAAATGGCTTGTATTTAAATTTCTTGTTTTTATTCCCGCCAAATTGATCTGCAAATCCATCTGTAAAAATATACATGATGTCTTCCGGGAAAATAGGAATTTCTTCTTGGGTAAAATCTTTCATTCCAATATGCAATCCAATGGGTTGTTTATTGGGTCTAAATTCTATTAAACTTAGGTCTTTATCGATAATGGTATTGTGATTTTGCTTTTGAAGTTCGGTTAAATAGACCGTTTTTCGAATGATCCATAAAGGATTGTTGCCACCAGCGTAAATTATTTTTCCATCTTTAATTGCACAAAGTGCAATGTCCATTCCATCTTTTACAACTTCACCACTTTTAGCGAAGGTTTCAATCACTAACTCTCTGGTTTTATTCAGAATTTGAGCGGGTTCAATCATATCAAACTCATTCACGGTTCTGTTTAATGCATTCGAACAAACCATACTCACCATTGCTCCAGGAACACCATGTCCAGTACAATCTGCAGCAGCAATGTATGTATAATTGTTTAATCGTTCAAACCAGTAAAAATCACCACTAACCACTGCTTTTGGTTTGTATATTACATAAGAATTTGGCAGCCATTCATGAATGGTGTCGGTGGTTGGCAGTATGGCACTTTGCAGTCGTTTTGCATAGTTAATACTATCAATTATTTCTTTATTTTTTATTTCAATCAACTCGTATAAATCGTTAATTCGCTTATACCCTTTAGCATTTTCTAGCGCAATTGAAACGTAGGCTCCTAAAGTTTTTAAAATACTAACTTTTTCTTTTGTAAAACTATTTTTAGTGTAGCTATGGACGCCTATGACGCCAATCATTTTATCCTTTACTTTGATCGGAATAATTAGAACTGAAGCCGGTGGTTTTTCGGCATTTTTTTCTTTCGTTAAGGTAATGTATTCTGAGGCTTCACGATTAAAGTCATTCATGACCAATTCCTTTTCATTTTTTATACACCAAACGGTAAATTTACCGGTGTTGTTCATGGATACTTGGATATCATGAATTCTCACATTTTCTTTAATATAAAACGGAAAATCAATCACTTGATTTTGCACATCATATAAGCCAATATAAAGGGCATCAGCAATCATTAATTTATTTATTTGCTCATAAATTACATTCAATAATTCTTCAAGTTCTAATTTTGAAGCAATGATTTGCCCTAATTCTGCAATTGTTTTTATTCGATCGTTTGATTCTTTTAAAAATTCGGTTCTAAATGTAAGTTCCTTGTTTTTAGTTTTATATATTTCATTTTGTTTTTCAGAACGCTCGAGATTAATTTGAATTTGTAAACTTTTTAAGTGAAGGCCGTGTTTTTGTTTGTTTTGTTTGTCTTGATATTTATGAAATGATTTCAAATGGTACACGGTCAACTCAAAATTCTTCTTCTCTTCATAATAAGTCGACATTAATTTGTGGTATTTACACCTTACTTCCACTGAATCAATTTCTTCAACGATTTGAATTGCTTCATTAAAAAACTTAAAAGCATTTGATTCTAAATGTTCTTCTAGGTAAAATTTACCTTTTAAATAAAGACTTCTGGCTAGGCCAATTTTAAATTCAATCTGCTTGGCCATTTCAATGGCAATATCGATTGATTCGTGTGCTTTCAGGTATTTTTTTTGTGCATTGTAAATCTTAGCCAGTCCTTCATGTGCAAAAATCAAGACTTGGTAATGTCCGTTTGCTTCGCAAATTTTAATACATTCTTCAAAAAAAGCAGTGGAGTCTTCCAGTTGGTTCAACATAAAAGTCACTTCTCCCAATCCATGCATTACTTTTACACTAATGTGCTCAGCATTTTCATTTTGGAGTATGGCCCAACTTTTTTCTAAAACACTTAATGCTTCTTGATAATTTTCAAACTCGCTATAAACACTTCCTATTCCGTTATAGGCATCCGCTTGACCAATAATGTCGTTGGCTTTTTCATATAAATTTAAACTGTCAAAAAACTGTTTTAATGCTTCTTCATAATCAGATAAATAAAAATAACAGGATCCTAAACTATATGCACATTTTGCTGAAGACTGATAATCTTTAATTTGTTCAAAGTACTGTTTTGCAGCATGGATATTTTGCATGGATTCTTCATAGGCACTGATCCATATTTGAGCCGTACCCATAATAAATAAGCTGTTGGCTTTACCAAATAAGTCATTGGAATGAATGGCCAGTTCTAATGCTTTCTTAGCGAGGTCAATGGATTTTTTAGGCGACTGACGATTGAGCGCCCAAGCTTCCTCATTCAATTGTTTTATTTGATGTTGAGTGGCAGTATTTTTTGTTTTTTGAGTGTCTTTTTTTTCCATTGTTAATAATATAAACGAATTAAAAAAAACTTTGGTCAGTTCTTTAGCGATTATATCAATTACATAGTAAGTTACAAATAATTGTGACAACTGTTTCAATATTTTTTAATTAAATGAACAGGAAAAGCGGGATTCAAAGATTTTAACATATTTTATCGCTTTTTTTGAAAGTTGATTGAATTTTGTGCGTCTAATTAACAAAGCAGCTCCTATGAAAAGTAAAAATATGTTTTATTCAATGTTGACGATAGCAGTATTAACGTTTGGATTTACAGCTTGTAGTCAAACTCAAAAAGAGATAAAAAAAAGCAAGGCGACAAACACCGAAAGCCAAGCTAAGGAAAAACCAAATGAAAAAATCTTGAATCCAAGTTTAAAATTGCGTTTAACGCCTGCAGATTGGAATGAATTAACGGCAGCGGAGGCCCGTATTATAGTAAATAAAGGGACTGAACCTCCTTTCTCTGGGATTTATGTGAATAATAAAGAAGCAGGCACTTACTTGTGTAAACGCTGTAATCAAACCTTATTTACTTCAGAAAGCAAATTCAAATCAGGTACAGGTTGGCCTTCGTTTGACGATATGATTGAAGATCATGTTGAAGTAGTGACTGACAAAGATGGGATGCGTTCAGAAATTATTTGTTCGAATTGTAAGGGGCATTTAGGACATGTTTTTTATGGAGAGGGATTTACAGATAAATCCACCCGACATTGTGTTAATTCACTTTCATTAAATTTTGTAAAAAAATAAGTAAATATAAACTGCATCAATTGATAATGAAACAATCCAAATACGAGTAATTGAAAAAAAGCGAATATCACAATACTGCACACATTCAATTATACTAAAACCTGCAGTTTATTTTATACAAAAAACACGCTCAATTTTACTGGGCGTGTTTTTTAACTTTTAAGTACTTCCCTTATTTTTTCAAGTCAATTTCTTTTAAATTTTCAATCCTATTTCTAATTAAAAATTCATCAATGCTTTCAAAATGTTCGATTACGCGTTGCTCTTTAAATTCGAATACTTTTTCTGATAAACCTTTTAAAAAGTCACGGTCGTGAGAAACAAGAATTAAAGTCCCATCAAAATCCATGAGTGCTTCTTTTAAAACAGCTTTAGATTTTAAGTCAAGGTGATTGGTAGGTTCATCTAAAATTAAAACATTTACAGGGGTCAATAATAGTTTTACCATGGCTAGCCTGGTTTTTTCTCCACCCGAAAGCAAGCCAACTTTTTTGTCAATGTCATCCCCACTGAACATAAAACGACCTAATATATTTTTTATTTGTGTTCTTATATCACCTTCCGCTACTTGGTCAACTGTTTGAAAAACCGTAATATCTTCGTCGAGCATGGCCGCTTGATTTTGGGCAAAATAACCAACTTTTGCATTGTGTCCTAATTCACAGCTGCCTTCAAAGTCAATTTCGCCCATAATGGCTTTTATCATGGTGGATTTTCCTTCGCCATTTCGTCCCACAAATGAAACTTTTTCTCCACGTGAAATGGACAAGTTTGCATTTTTAAAGACCACCAAATCACCATAGGATTTTGATAAATCGATTGCAGTAACTGGATAGTCACCAGACCTTGGAGCAGGAGGGAATCGTAGTTTTAAAGAAGCAGTATCTACTTCATCAATTTCTACCAACACCATTTTCTCCAACATCCTTTCTCTAGCGTTTACCTGGTTTGTTTTGGAGTAAGTTCCTTTAAACCGCTCAATAAAAGCTTTGTTGTCATTAATTATTTTTTGTTGCTCTTGATATTGTTTTATTTGTTGTGCCCTTCTTTCTTCTCTTAATTCTAAATAATGAGAATAATTTGCTTTGTAATCATATATTTTCCCCATTGTTACTTCAATGGTTCTATTGGTCACGTTATCAATAAATGCTCGGTCGTGAGAAATAACGATTACTGCCTTGGCTTTATTGATTAAAAAATCTTCTAACCAAATCACCGATTCAATGTCGACGTGATTTGTCGGCTCATCTAATAAGATTAAATCAGGTTTTTTTAATAGAATTTTAACCAATTCAATTCGCATTCTCCATCCACCACTAAAAGTAGCTGTTGGCCTGTTAAAGTCTTCTCTTTTAAATCCTAATCCCAGCAATGCTTTTTCTACTTCCGCATCATAATTTACCTCTTCAATGGCATAATACTTTTCACCTAAATCTGTTACCTGCTCAATAATCGACATGTATTCTTCCGATTCATAATCTGTACGTGTTTCTAGGGATTTATTTAAGCGATCCATGCTGGCTTGCATTTCAAAAATATGTTGAAAAGCTTTGGATGCTTCTTCAAATACCGTACAATCATCCTCAGTTAATAAATGTTGCGGTAAGTAGGCAATCACCGCATCTTTTGGAAATCGAACGGCCCCTTTTGTAGGCTTACTAATACCTGCAATAATTTTCATCATGGTAGATTTACCTGCACCATTTTTACCCATGAGTGCAATTTTGTCGTTTTCATTTACAACAAAAGAAACATCATTAAAAAGTACTGAACCGCTAAATTCAACACCAATGCCATCAACAGCAATCATATTTTTCGATTTAAAAAATGCAAAGCTAAAAAATATACAGCAATAACCTTCAATAATTTTTTTTACGCAATTCATTCGTTTCAAAATCCTTAATCGGTTATACACAAAATCCTGTCTATAAAAACAAGCATTTAATCGTCGATTTCAAGGTAATCGTGTTAAATTCGGTAAATTAAAAAAGGAACTCGTTTAAATGTTGTTTAAAATAAGTACATTATTTATTACTTTATTGCTGTTGCAAGCCAAAGTTTGTGGACAGGATTTTAAACTGGAATGCAAGTTTTATTTTTTACAAAACTACATTAAAACTAATCATATAGCTTCAATAGTGATTTATGAAAGCACTGATAGTGTTGCCTATAAAAAACACATTAAAAACACAGTTTATTTTGATGAATTGGGTCGCTTAATTAAGGTGAGGGATTATTTTTTTATGACTGACACCATTGCGGAAAGAGAAATCCTTTATTCATATCATGGTCAGGAACCGTATTTTGACACAAAGACGTATGTTTATTTAAATGAAAGAGGGAAAGAATTGAAACGCAAGGCTTGGGAAATTACCAATGATCCATCAAACCACATGGTGATTGAAAAGTTTAAAAATGGAGATGAGATATTTAGAAAGAATATACTGACATTTAACAATGAAAATTTATTATTGAGGCGGCATGTAACGGTAGATGAGATTAAATATCAATTAAATTTTATTTACGACCCGAGTCAATTGATGACGCGTTCTATACTGAACATCAAGAATCCAACTTTAAAAAGTAATGCTAATTATTCCTTGACCGCTTATTTTCAGTACAATTTGAATAATAAAATAATGACTTCGGAACGTTGGATTGGTGAACGAGATCGGCAATTACAAGAATTTTACTTTATTTACAAAGGACATAATATCAGTTCTAAAGTGGGGTGGAGCATGCGTGATGTAAATGGAGAATTAAAAAAAGTAATTGAACGAACCAATTTTAAATACAATAAGGAGGGACTTTTTATTCAAGCTTATTCTTTTAAAGAAAGACAAGTTGATGCAGCCGATCACTTTACTACCTTTGAGTACACTTATTATCCACACGAAAAAGCGGTAAATCAGTTAAAAGTAAAATCCGATTTATTTGTACTTTTTATGTTTTCTGATTTATTTGAAGTAATTCAAAATAAATAAGGCATCATGAATTGCCTACATTCATTTCAAAAAAAACTATTCCAGTTATTATTCATTATTTCAATTGTATTTGTTTTACAAAGCCATTATAATGATGGAGGTGATGAGATGGCACATTTTGAAGCTCAAAATCCATCAAGACAAAAGTATTTAGCAATTTTAGAAATGAAATGCAATCCTTGTCACAAAGAAAAGCAACGGTCTGTCGTATTTACTGACCAGAATATTGCTGAATATGCCAATCAAATTAAAACGCAAGTATTGGTAAAGAAAAGAATGCCAAAGGGGCGAAAATATAATTTAACCCCTGAGGAATTTCAAATTATTGAAAATTGGTTGGCACCTTAAGCGTTGTAAATTTCATTGATTAAGTTTTCGTATTTGGCTTTAACAATTTTTCTTTTCGGTTTCATGGTTGGTGTTAATTCACCTGATTCCACTGTCCATTCATTTCCAACCAGTCTAAACTTCTTAATTTGCTCCCAGCCACCAAAGGATTTATTATAATGATCTACTTCCTTTTGAATTCTTGCAATCACTTTTTCATTTGAAGCCATGGCGTCATAAGATTCTTCACATTTCACACCTTTTCTCTTACACCAATCGATAATAAAATCGAAAGCTGGAACTATTAAAGCTGCTGGATGTTTTTGACTTTCTCCAATGACCATTATTTGTTCAATAAATCTTGATTCTTTAAATTTATTTTCCATCACTTGTGGTGCAATGTATTTTCCACCGGATGTTTTAAACATTTCTTTTTTACGGTCAGTAATTTTTACAAAACCACCCGGTTCAATTTGACCGATATCTCCTGTTTTAAACCATCCATCAGCTGTAAATTCTTCAGCCGTTTTTTCTGGGTTTTTATAATATCCTTGCATCACATTTGGACCTTTTGCTAAAATTTCCCCATCTTCTGCAATTTTTACTTGCACATTGTCTAATGGTTTTCCAGTGGTTCCAAACATCAAATTATTATCACCTAAATAATTTACACTAATAACAGGTGATGTTTCAGTTAAACCGTATCCTTCAAGTACGGGAATGCCAGCAGCAAAAAATATGCGTGCTAAACGGGGTTGCAATGCCGCAGAGCCGCAAGGGATTACAATTACTCTTCCACCCAATGCTTCTTGCCATTTACTAAAGATGAGTTTGCGGGCAATTTTCAATTTAAAGTTGTACAAGGCAGATTTTCCAGTTACTTCGAATTCATTTCCTAGGTCTACAGCCCAATAAAAGAGTTTTCTTTTCACGCCTGTCAATTCATCACCTTTCATCATGATTTTATCGTATACTTTTTCAAGAAGACGAGGTACAGCGGTAAATACATGTGGTTTTATATCTTTGATATCATCACTAATGGTATCCATTGATTCTGCGAAATAAACTGAGATACCTAGAATTTGGTAGAGGTACAAAAGCATTCTTTCATAAACGTGGCAAATTGGTAAAAAACTCAAAGCAATGTGTTCTTTACCGACAGGTATTCTTGGGATACTTCCGTATACGTTTGCCAAAATATTCGCATGAGTTAACATCACTCCTTTTGGGTTCCCAGTTGTTCCTGAAGTGTAAATTAAAGTAACCAAGTCTTCCGTTTTAATGGCAGCTTTCCTTTTTGTTAACTCAGCCTCTAAAGCTTCATCAGCAGGACTTATTAATTCGTCAAAATCAATGGCACCACCAACACTTGCAAAAGCGTAAATACTTTTTAAAGTGCTCACTTCAGCTTGAATTGCATTTACTTTGTCAAATAACTCTTCATTTGCAACAATGCACATTTTAATTTCTGCATTGTTAAAAATAAATTGATAGTCTTCTTTTGATATGGTTGGATAAACAGGAACCCCAATCGCACCAACTTGTTGGATTGCTATATCGGCTATATGCCATTCAGAACGGTTATTTGATATGATGGCAATTTTATCACCTACTTGAATGCCTGCCGCAATTAAGCCACGACTTACGGCATTTGCTTTATCAATGTATTGTTGGGTTGATATTGTTTTCCATTCACCATTTACTTTATCACCAAAAACAACCTCTTGAGGAAATTTTTCTAATTGATAATAAGGGATTTCGAATAGACGGGTAATTTTTTCCATAATGTTGTATTCTTAATGCTTGTGAATATAATTAAAATTAGGAATAATTACGCTATAATGTATACTTAACCTAAGTAATTTATTATATTTATAAAATATTAACTGCACCCTGTAACTTTTTGAGGTTTCAAATTGTTTTAAGTAATGTAGGTGCTGAAAAAGTATAACTTGAACAGAAAAGAGTACAATATTGTTGTAAAAACTTTGTCGGGCCGATTGTTTGGATACTGTGTTAAGTATTTACAATCTAAGTCAGATGCGGATGATATTGTACAGGATGTTTTTGAAAAGTTATGGAACAACCGTAAAAAAGTAGATTTTGAAAAGTCGAAATCATGGATTTTTACAACTGCCCATAACACCTTGCTGAACTATATTAAAAGACGTAACAGAATCTCATATGTAGATGAAGTTATTTCTTCTGAGCGGCAAGTATGTCAAATACATCAATTTGAACTGACTGAAATTGTAAATCACTCTTTAGAGATTTTACCACCAGTTCAAAAGTCTATCATTTTATTGCGTGACCTTGAAGGTTATGATTATAAAGAGATAGGTGAGATTTTAGAATTATCTGAATCTCAAGTTAAAGTATATTTATTCAGGGCTAGAAACAAAATGAAAAAACGATTAAAAAACTTAAACATGCTAGAAGTAAAGCATGCTTAAAAAAAAGCGATAAAAGGGTAAATGCAGATTCCTGGAAATTTTGATAAGTGGATGTTTAATTATAAAGAAGGCAATTTGTCTCCTGAAGAGTTAGATTATTTCCAAAAATACATGTTACACAATCCTGAATATTTTGAGGATGTGCAAGCGTGGAACCATGCGCATATCCCAAATGAATCATTTCAGTATGCAGGAATGAATCAGTTATTACAGTCTCAATCAGCTTTTCAAAAATATGGTAAATGGGCAGCACTCTTATTGTTACTCATTAGCACAGGTGTTGGTATTCAATACTTTTCTAATCCAATTGAAAAATCAACGCATAGCTCTTATTCACCTAGGCTACAAAAATTAGAATTGTCAAGTCAATTACAATGGAATACAATTGAAAACAACCAAGAAAATGAGGGGCATCATGCAAAATTAGATGCAGCTGTATCAAGCAATTTGGCAGGCTCAAATATTGAGGTAATAGATGAAAATGGGCATGTGAAAAATAATGCCATTATTGCTGTTTCAGCAAATGACCAAGATGCTTATGAAATCTATCAACCATATCATAGTACTTATTCTGTTGGAGAAAAAGGGCGACAAGCTGTTCAAAATGAAGCCATAGAACTAAGAGGAGGGAATGCATCTCACCAAGGCGCTTATCAACAAAACCCTAAATACAAACAAACGACTAAGGAAGAAGATTATAAGGAGCGGAAATCAAATTTATGGGGATTTAGATTCAGGTCATTAATGAGAAAAATAGATAAGATTTCAGGATATCCAATTGCATTGGTGAATTTAAGAGACCCAGAAATAATAATACCTAATAAAAATTTATTGAATTTTAATCCAGGGTTTACCGGAAGTACTGGGAATTTTAGAATAGGTCAAGATTATAGAAATCAGTGGATGGGTAAAAATAACCAAAGTCAATTGAGTACTTTATACTTTGATACATATGCGAGCGGAATTCAAGGAGGAGTAGGTGGTAGCATTACTTATCAAGATTATAATTATGGTGGATTCCAAAATATACTTGCTAGTTTCTATTATTCTCCTAAATTTGCGCTCGGAAAAAACATTGTATTTGAACCTGCTTTAAAATTGAGTATGGGTAGAATGCATAAGAATTCTAATAAAATTGGACCAGATCAATTAATTGAGTTAGATAGGGGAAGGGTTTTGAAAGCAAAATCTGAAAATGCTGTAGCTAAAACAAGTAACGATTTATGGTTTAAGGATTATGGTTTAGGGTTTGTCTTAAACACAAAGTGGTTTTATATTGGTGGATTTGCTGATAATTTATATGGGCACGACCAAAGCATTTACGTGGCGGATGCTGATTTAAGGTTAAATAGTCCAGTACTTTACACAGGTGTGATTGGTTTTGATTACCAGTCGAAAGATAAAAAAACAACTTTGAGTCCATTTATGACTTATTATAAGTTTGGACAAAAACAAGAATTTTGGGCTGGTGCAACCGCTCAATTTAATTGGTTAACGATTGGAGCTTCGTATTCTTCGAATAAAGAATACGCAGGTTCAGTAGGGTTAAAATTTAAAACGTTTAGGTTGAATTATCAAATTGATAATGTGCATTCTGAATTACTTGCGGGTAATTTTGTTTCACACAATATTGGTATTCGATTTAACACGAGAAATAAGACTATTAGATAAAAATATGACACGACTGAAAAAAAGTTTATTCATTTTATGTTTAGGTGTAGCGGGATTTAGTTTCGGCCAAGATCCAGAGTTTACACAATTCTACGCAAATCCTATTTATTTAAATCCGGCAATGGCGGGAACAAATGGATGTCCAAGGGTGAATTTCAATTACAGAAATCAATGGCCTTCAATTCCAGGTGCTTTTGTTACGAATACGGTTTCTTACGATCAGTATGTGAATGTACTGCATGGAGGGATTGCAATTTCAATGATGAATGACATGGCTGGACAAAACACCATCAATTGGAATTCACTGAATTTAGCCTATTCATATCATTTACAAGCTTCAAAAAAATATACTTTCTTATTTGGTGCCCAAGCTGGTTGGAATCAGAAATTTTTAGATTGGAACAAGTTAACCTTAGGTGATATGATTGATCCAAGAAAAGGATTTATTTACCAAACAGGTGATTTACCAAGTGGAAGAGTTTTTGATAATGGTTGGGGAACAAAAGGATTTTTTGACGTGAGTGCTGGTGTAGTTGCATTTTCTAAGAATTTTTATGTAGGAATGAGTGCCAAGCATTTAAATACACCAAATGAATCCTTAATTGCGGGAAGTTCAGAATTACCAATGCGTTTTACAGCGCACATGGGGGCCAGTATTGATTTGGCAAAAAACTCAAAATACGCAGAAGACATCACTCTATCACCGAACTTAATTTATACCCGTCAAGGGGAATTTAATCAATTAAATTTAGGTGTTTACGTGAAGTATTCAGCCTTTACTGCAGGTGCTTGGATCAGACCAGGAGATGCATTTATTTTATCAATTGGTGTAGACACAGGCGCATTCAGATTTGGATATAGTTACGACATTACAACTTCTACCTTGTCAAATGCAAGTGGCGGTTCACATGAATTATCAGTTGGATTGAATTTTAATTGTAAGAAACCAATCAAAAAGTTTCGTACAATTTCATGTCCATCATTTTAAAATATTGGAGGGGTGGTTCCCTTTAATGATTCCATTTTAACCAATGGAATTCTTTGTTTTGGTTTAGAGAAGAGATTTGTTTTCAATGAGAGCAGATCTCTTTTCTTATTCAGCACTATACACAGCCAATCCGTTTAAATATGTTTGGAAAATAAAAGTGTTTAAGATTTCACTTTCTGGTATTACCATAATGTCTTTTGTGAGTATGACAAAATCAGCGTCTTTACCGGTTGCTAAGCTGCCTTTGGATTTTTCTTCAAAGTTTGAAAAAGCTGGCCAATAAGTAATGCCCATCAAAGCCGCTCTTCTGCTTAAGCACTCCTTGTCCTTTGCTTTATTTGAATCTAGGACTTCATCTTTTTTTCTCCGCGTTACTGCCGCATAAAAAGTTTCGAGAACTGATATGTTTTCTATTGGAAAGTCGGTTCCCAAAACAATCATACCAGCCTGATTGAACATGGTATTGTAAGCGTAAGCACCCTTCAACCTGCCTTTTCCTATTCGGGCTTCAATCCAATTCTTATCAGAGGTATAATGAGTAGGTT
>CBDUKB010000047.1:0-15752 GCA_965367695.1 uncultured Putridiphycobacter sp. | reverse complement strand
ATTAAATGGTGTGTTGAATAAAGAGCAGATTGATACTTATTTGTTAGAAGAAAAAGTGGCTTTGGATAATTTGAAAATGTTATTTGATCAAGTAAATAAAAACCAAGCAATTCAATTGTCTAATTTTTATAAGGCTTACCCATCAATTGCTAATTATATGGAAACAATAAAATCATCAGAAACTCATTAAAAAAACATTATTCATATTATTTATAACGCTCATAGGCATTTCAATCCCACTAAATTCACATGCCCAAAATGGCGGGGAAGATGCTAAACTAGCTGCTTATTATTATAACAAAGGCCAATTTGATAAGGCAGAAGAATATTACGAAAGTTTGTTTAAAAAGTATGAAACCAAATACTATTTCGATAAGTATTTTGATTGTTTAATGTTTCAGGACAAATATAAAGAAGCAGAAAAAGCAGTTGAGAAACAAATTAAAAGAAATCAATTCGAATTTAGCTTTCAATTTAAATTAGCGGAAGTGTATGAAAAAACGAATCGGCAAAATGAAGCCGATAATTTATATACACAAATGATTAATGATTTATCGCCTGTTCAAAGTCAAGTACAACAATTAGGGCGCTATTTTTCGGGTATTGGGAAGTATGAATACGCCTTACTAACTTATGAAAAAGGAAGGAAGGCAAATAAATCAGGATATCAGTATAATATTGAATTGGGAGAATTGTATTCCATGACCAAACAAAAGGATAAAATGGTTGCAACCTATCTCGACTTGTTAGATTATAGTTCGGGTTATCTAAAGTCGGTACAAACTTATCTTTCTAGGTTAATTGATTTTGAATCGGATAAAGAGGGTGTAGCAATAATTCGAACTGAATTATTGACAAGGGCTCAAAACCATCCACAGAAATTGTATTACAACGAAATGCTCATTTGGTATTATATTCAATTAAAAGAATACACTGGAGCCATTATACAGGCAAAAGCATTGGATATGAAAAGTGGGGCAAAAGGAAGATATACCTTTGAAATTGGCCAAGTTTGTGAATCAAATGCAGCCTATGCTAAAGCCAAACAAGCATATAATTATGTTATGGATTTAGGAGAACGAGAGCCTTATTTTACAGCAGCTGCCCAACATAGCTTAGAAGTGAGTTTTTTATTGGTGACTGAAAAGAAAGATTATACTGATGAAGCACTGAATGAAGTAGTAATTGAGTTTGAAACGGCTCTTGCTAGGATGGGGAAATCGATTAGCACTGTCAATATCATGGAACGACTTGCCCAAATATATGCCTTTTACATTAATGAACCTGGTAAAGCGGAAGCCATATTAAAAGAAGCCTTGGTCTTGCAAGTAAACCCCCTTCAAAAAGCGAAAACAAAGATTTTATTAGGAGATGTTTTATTGAGTAATAATGAAATATGGGATGCCTCTATATTGTACATGCAAGTTGCGAACGATTTCCCCGAAGATAAAATTGGTCATGAAGCGAAGTTTAAAAATGCGAAAGTGTTTTATTATGATGGAGAATTTGAATATGCTAAGGCTCAATTAGATGTTTTAAAGGCTTCCACAACCAAATTAATTGCAAATGATGCCATGCAATTATCCCTGCTCTTGCAAGATAACCTAGGTTTAGATACCACCGAAGCACCAGTTCAATTATATGCAAATGCAGATTTATTATTGCAACAAAGTCGTTTTAAGGAAGCAATTTTACTCTTAGACTCACTTGATAAAACGTATCCCTTTCATGCTTTGGCAGATGAAATATTATTTCAAAAAGGGCTAATTTATGCGAAACAAAAAAATTGGTTAACGGCCATTGAATTCTTTCAAAAAGTGATAGATGTGTATGGATTTGATATCTTGGCAGATGATGCGATTTTTAAAATTGCTGAAATTTATGATTACCAATTATTAGATGCTGAAAAAGCTGCAATTTATTATAAAAAAATATTGTTTGAATTCCCAAGTAGCCTATACGTGGCTGTTTCACGAGAAAGGTACAGAACAATCAAAGCCATTTAAATTATGAAAATTATTTACAATGTAACCGTTAATATCGACCATGAAGTACATGATGATTGGTTGAATTGGATGAAAATAAACCATATTCCTGCCGTTCTAGAGACCGGATGTTTTATAGAAGCAAAATTGTCGAAAATATTGGCCGAGGAATCAGGGGGATTATCATATTCCATTCAGTATTTATGCCAAAATTCAGCCATTTTAGATGAATATCAAGAAAAACATGCACCTCGTCTGCAAGCTGAACACAATGCGAAATACCAAGGCAAATTTGCTGCATTTAGAACTTTGTTAAGAATAGAAGAAGACTTCACAAGATAAGAGATGTACGTAAAACCCAAAAAACATCTCGGACAACATTTTTTAAAGGATGAAAATGTTTGTGTAAAAATGGTAAATGCAATTCCTGAGCAATCAACTGTTTTGCCCGTTCTAGAGGTTGGACCAGGAACTGGTGCACTTACTAAATATTTACTCAAAAGAACGGATTTACAAACACATGTAATTGAACTCGACGAAGAGTCGGTGATTTATTTAAAAAAGTATTATACCGCATTAGCAGAACGTATTTATGCAATGGATTTTTTGAAAATTGACCTCGCTAAACTAATGGGGACAGGTTCTTTTATCATTGCAGGTAACTTTCCTTATAATATTTCATCTCAGATACTTTTCAAGGTCTTGGATTATAAAAATCAAATACCTTATGTGGTTGGCATGTTTCAAAAAGAAGTTGCAGAACGAATAGCGGAAAAACCTGGGACTAAAAAATATGGAATTATTAGTGTGCTCATACAAGCCTATTACGATATCGACTATTTATTTACTGTCAATGAAGATGTCTTTGATCCACCACCTAAAGTAAAGTCAGGTGTGATTCAATTGACAAGAAATAAAGTAATGCACCTTGATTGTGATGAAAAATTATTTAAACTCGTTGTGAAAACTGCATTTAACCAGCGTAGAAAAACAATAAGAAATTCAGTTAAATCATTAACACACGAATCAGTTGACCTTAACTTAGCGGTTTTTTCTGAACGTCCTGAACAATTGTCGGTTGAAGACTTTATTAAATTAACTAATTTACTAGAGGTAAAAAATTGATTTTTTTTAATACATTTGGTGTTTTACGACTTTAGAAATTCAGAATTAAATATGTTCAAGGCTTTAATGCTTATTCTTTTTTGCTTTGTTTTTACTTTTACTGGTAAATCCCAAACATGGAAATACATGAGGCAAGAATTTCAGGCGGGTCTTGGTGCCTCCAGTTTTTTTGGGGAATTAGGTGGGGCAAAAGGTGAAGCAAAACACGACATTCGAGATATTAGATTTTCAGCAACAAGGCCTACCTTAAATTTGGGCTATAAATACATGTTACACCCAATCGTTTCAGTAAAGGGACTTTTTGTAACATCTATTCTTTCAGGTGATGATGCTTCAACCCAAAATCCAATTCGTCAAAATAGAAATTTAAGTTTTAGGGCTGGTTTGTGGGAGTTAGATGGCTTAGTGGAGGTTTATCCTTTTGGAGAAAGAATTTCTACAAGGTATAAAATAAGAGGAGTAGGAGGAAAATCTGCATTTTCAATATCACCTTATTTTAGTTTTGGTGTTGGAGTGGCTGCCTTTCAACCAAAAGCTAAATTGGATGGGAAATGGTATAAACTTCAACCATTAGGAACGGAAGGACAAGGATTAGCGGGTAGACCTGACAAGTATAAGCGTTACACCTATACTTTACCGCTTGCAGTTGGAGCCAAGTATTTTATAGATAGAAACTGGAGTGTAGGCTTTGAGGTTTCTGTTCGTTATTCAGGTTCAGATTATATTGATGATGTCAGTACTTCATACTATTTAGCAGATGAAATTGAAGCTGCCTATGGTCCAATAGCTGCTCAACTCTCCGATAGAGGTTTAGATAAAAGTTTGGGGGAGACAGGAGTGATACAATATGCCAATGGGGCGAATAATTATTTGCAACGAGGTGATCCAAATTGGAATGATGCCTATTCATTTGCAATAATTTCTGTACACTATCGTTTAAGAAAAGGAACAAGATTTATTCCTAAATTTTAAATGAATGAAGCAATTAAAGTTGCAACTTACAATTATCCTTTTGGTGTTTTCAACACTTGCTGCTGCTCAGACTGATAAGTTTAAAAAAGCTTTCGAAATTGGTTTTTTTGGTGGAGGTTCTTATTATATTGGAGACCTTAATCCAACCAAACATTTTGTTTATAGTAAGCCTGCAGGAGGTTTAATTATGCGTTACAATCTTTCAACCCGTCACTCCATGCGATTTACAGCTACATATGGAAATGTGTACGGAGATGATGCCTTGTCTTCTGATCAATGGCAAGTCAATAGAAATTTAAATTTTAATTCTGATATTTACGAATTAGCTGCAGGATTTGAGATATGTTTAAAAAAATATGCCATCAACAATATGCGGTATACTTTTACCCCTTATCTCTTTTATGAATTAGCTTATTTTAGAATGAATCCGAAAACATCATTTGATGGGAATGAAATTTTCTTGCAAGGAATCGGAACAGAGGGGCAAGGTTCAACACTTTCAGATAAGAATAATTATAGTTTGAATCAAATTTCATTGCCATTGGGCGTTGGTTTTAAATTCAATCTGATGAAAAGGGTAGCAGTATCATTGGAATACGGTATTAGAATGACCTTAACCGATTATTTAGATGATGTGTCAGGAAATTATGTAAACAACACTGCCTTTGCAAATTTGAGAGGACCAATGGCTGCAAAACTCGCAGACCCTTCTCTCAACGGAATTTCTAATGTGCCTGGAGCAGCGAGAGGAAATTCAAATACAAAAGATTGGTATGCTTTTTACGGCGCTATGATTACTTTTAAACCCTGGAAGTACAATGTTTGTGCATTTTCACACTTCTAAGCGTAAAAAGGAGAGATCATTAAATAAACGACCACACCACTGACTGCAACATAAAGCCATAAAGGAAAAGTATATCTAGCTAATTTTTTATGTTTAACGTAGTTGCCTGACCATCCTCTTAGATAGGTAAAACAAACAAATGGAATCACCACTATGCTTAAAATAATGTGCGTGAAAAGAATAAAGTAATAGATACCCGCACTTGCCCCTAAATTGTTTTTTTCTAATTCATTTAAAACACCATCTTTATTTACATCTCCATAATAAGTGGTACTAGAAGTAATGTGATAAGCAACATACCCGATTAAAAATAATATAGAACCAATAATGGCAAACTTAATAAAGCGCTCATGGTTTACGCTGTCGCCTTTTTTAATGGCACGTACTGCAAGTACTAAAAATAAAGCAACACTTGCGTTTATTGCCGCATAAATACCAGGTAAGAAGCTTAAATCAACTCCTTCAATCTTAAAAGTAAATAATAGGGCAACTAAAATTGGGACGATAATCGAAATAATTATTGCAAGGGGTTTGAATTTTTTCTCAATTTCTGGTCGGTATGGTTTTTTAGCTATCATTTTGTGTATTCAATTGCAATTAATTTTCTAATATCTGCTTCTAGTTTTTTTACTTGCTCTTCAGAAGTACCTTCATACATACCTCTAATATGCCCTTCTCTATCAATTAGCACAAAGTGCTCTGAATGTAAAAATCCACCTTCTGCTTCTCGGTCAACGTCGGCATTAATTAAATACCCATCTTTTCCTATTTCATAGGTGTATGATTGTGAGCCTCTCACAAAAAACCAGTCGTCTCTAGGTTCAATGTCCATCAATGAAATATATTCATTGAGTCTTTGTATGCTGTCTCTTTCTGGGTCTATGGTATGCGAAATGATAATCAGCTCTTCAATGTCCTTTGTGTTTTCATGAAGGGTTTTCATATTCCTAATCATTACTGGACAAATTGTAGGACAATGGGTGAAAAAGAAATCAGCGATATAGATTTTTCCCTTGACTGTTTCATTGCTAATGGCATTTCCGTTTTGATCGGTGAAGTAAAACTGAGGAATGGTATGGTAAATGGTGTCGATAATTGATTGACCATTAAAGATTTTCGTTTCTGTATCGTGAAATCCAATGAAAGGTAATGCCCTTTGCTTTGCTTTAGGCTCATTTGTATTACAACCTAAAATAAAGGTTAAAGAGAGTAAGAAAATAGAATTACTTATTTTTTTGATTGTGGTTTTCATCAAATTGTACTTTTTTCAAAATTTTAAGTAGATCAAAAAAGTTTCGTATATCTGAATCTCGTTTTGCGCCTGTAAAACCTCTGATATGTTTGTCTCTATCTACTAATAATAATGAATTAACAAAAGCTGACTTTCCTATTTCAAAATTAGATGCGGTAGCTGGAAGCTCGCTAAAGTTGGAGCCGTTATAGTTGAAGTCAAAAATTTGTTTGGGGTCTCCAATAAGAATTTGCCATACACTGGTGTCTCTGTTTAAAGTACTCAGTGCTTCCAATAGTTTTTTGGAAGGCCTTTCTATGGCGTTCCCATTTTCATCCGTCAATATAGAGTAGAGCTTAACATTATTATAATTATCCTTGTTTTTTTGAACCTTATCGTAAAACAATTCATTGAAATGATAAATGTAAACACCACAAGTATCAGGACAAGAGTTTTGAATGGTTGAAAAAACTAAAAATTGTTGATTGGTTGTGCGGCTATTCACCACTTGACCAAATTCGTTTTTAAATTCGAAAAAAGGAATTTGGTACTGAAGGGTATCACTTGTACCATCATTATTTACAACTACGGTATAGTCACCTATGTATGGTAGTTCAATAAATTTATTCGATAAATTTTTAGCAAAGAAATAAATCAATAAACCCGGACCAAATAGTACGAGAATTAGTAATCCTAGTCGCTTTAGTCCGGGCATAATATTTTATGATTTACTATTAGTGTCTGAAGGTATTCCAAATTTCACCTAAAGCCAATCCTTCAATTCTTAAGTGGAATATTAAATATAAAATGAATAAGATGTAAGGAATCAAAATCATCATTTTAAAAGCTTTTCTTTCGTCTCCTAAATGCATAAATATCATTACAATATAACCAGCTTTGATAACCGTTAAAATAATGTATCCCCATTTAATAAATTCCCAAGCATTACCTGCTACGTGTTTAGGGTAAAAAGCACCTACTAAAACTTCAACAAGTGTAATCACAGAAAGAATGGCAGTAACTACCCAAATTTTTCTTCTGATTTTTTTACCTTCTTCTTCACTGTGGTGTCCATCCAATGAATATTCAATAATATCGTCTCTAACCATTTTTTTTCAATTAAAATTATACCAAATAAAAGAATGTAAATACAAACACCCAAACCAAATCGATAAAGTGCCAATACAATCCTACTTTCTCCACCATTTCATAGTGGCCTCTTTTTTCATATGTCCCCTTAAATACATTCAATAAGATAATAAAATTGAACAGTACACCGGTGAATACGTGAAATCCGTGAAATCCTGTAATGAAAAAGAAGAAATCTGCATATAAAGTTGGTCCGTAAGATTCAACTTCAGTGTGTTTGTGATGACCTTCACCGTGAACGGTATATTCACCTCCATATACATTGTGACCTAGCGTTGCATTGTCATTCCAAGTCGATAAGTTTCCATCTGGACCTGCAATAAATGTGCTCCACTCCCAAACTTGTGAGCCTAAGAATATTAATCCTCCTATAATTGTTAAGGATAACCACTTGATTACGCCTTTTTTATTCATTCTATGTCCTGCTTCAACGGCTAATACCATAGTCACGGAACTCACGATTAGGATGAATGTCATTAATGCCACATACAACAGTGGGTACACATCATCAGGCCCATGTAAAAAAGGCATGTGTGTGAAAACTGCTTCACCAGCAGGCCATGAGGCTACTGATTCTGGGTTCGAAAATTTTGCAAATCCTAATGAAGCAAGTAATCCGCCAAATGTCAATGCATCTGAAACTAAAAAGAACCACATCATTAATTTACCGTAGCTGATACTTAATGGAGATATTTTTCCTCCCCAAAGTGTTGCTGAATCAATTTGTTTTGAAGCTGGTGAACTCATAAAGTAAATTTATTTGTGCAAGTTTAATGAATAAAATTTAAAAATAGGTATAAATACAACCATAAAATTCCCAAAAAATGCCAATAGATACTGCCAATTTTTAGTCCTATAAAATTACTACTTGTGTATTTAAGATTGATGGTTTTGATGAGTAAAACCAACAAGACTATAATTCCTGCCAACCAATGTAATCCATGAATGACTACAAAGGCGAGAATAAAAGAGCTAGCCCTATTGTTAGAATTACTTAACTCACTAAATGCATATGCCGAAATTTCTTGACCATCCTTATAAAATTTTCTATTTGAATATTCAATGGCTTGTCCTTTATAGTTCAAACTAAAATCTTCACCATATTTTCCAATAATATAAAAGTCACCCCTATTTTTAATAATGGCTTCAGCAAAATGCCAGATTCTACTTTTTTGAATTGGAGAAAGACTCAAGTTGTCTATTTCGAAACGATTGTTTTTGTATTCAAGTATATCATCCTTATATTTTAAAGTGTAAACACCGTAATTTTTAACAGCTTGCATTTTAACATCTCTTACCGTTAAAATGGGGGTCAAAAAAGCTTTCATGTCTTCGATAAAAGCAGGCGATACTTTGTTCCCTTCATAGAAAAAAGATTCGCCGTCAAAACTAATTTCTTTCCCATCTTTATACAAAGTAAAATACTCACCATACCTTCCTTCTAAGTTGATAATTTTAGCGGTCAAAGCATTTCCTTGATTCGACAAAGTATAAAAACCCTTAGTTTGAGTATAACCAAATATTAAACCTAAAACTAAAGCAATTCCGATAAAAACAGCAGCCACTCTATTTTTGTTTGATTTGACACTTTTAATTGCTAAAAATAAAAGTATACTACTTGCCAATACGACAAGGGTACTCCACATAAAATAATTAGGAAGTTTTAAATTTACCCAAAAACTAGAATCCCTGGCTACAATATAACCACTGGTGATTCCAGCAAAAAGCATGATGATTGAAAAGATACCAAACCACAACAGATTTTTCTTTATTTTCTCTTCTGCTTGTAAATTTTTTTCTTCTGGAAATTGATTGTTTTCTTCCACTATTAGACTTGATTAAAAACGTATAAAAACTGAATGATGGGCAAATAAATAAATGAAGCAAACATTAATTTTTTCGCTGATTTATCGTCTTGCTTTATATATAATTGTATGGTGAGCCATAAGAACCATAAGCCAGCAATTAATCCGACAATTAAGCTTACCAGTCCTGTGTAATTATATAAATAAGGGAGTATACCTGTTGGAACAAGTATAATAGAAGATATTAAAATTACGAATGCTGAAGTTTGATTTTTTCTACCTTTTGATGGCAATAATGAAAAACCGGCTTTTTTATAGTCTTCGTCAACTACCCAGGCAATGGCCCAAAAATGAGGAAATTGCCATATAAATTGGACAAAAAACATAATACCCGCTATTTGGCTAAAACTATTATCCACTGCTACCACACCTAGCATGGGCGGTATTGCTCCTGGAAAAGCACCGACAAAAACTGCCCAAGGGGAAATTCTTTTTAAAGGCGTGTATAAAAAGACATACATAAATAGGGCAAGTAAGCCCAAAATTCCTGCAAAATAATTAATCTGAAAAAGTAAAATGGCGCCTACGATTCCCATACCAAAAGCCAATATTAAGGCGGTAGTTAAAGACATTCTTTGTGTTGGCAAAGGTCTTTTTGCGGTTCTCGGCATTTTTTTGTCCAATTCTCGCTCTATAATTTGATTGAAAGCATTTGAAGAACCGGTAATTAAAAATCCACCAAAAATTAAATAGACAATGGTTATGTCAAATTTACCATCAGCAAATAAAAAACCACTGACAGCAGAAATTACTACTAAGAAAGACAACCTTAATTTAGATAAAGCTGCAATGTCCTTTAATTTTGATTGAGATTTGATTTCTTTTATTGCTATTTGATCAGTTGACACACTATAATTTTAGAGCCACAAAGATATAAAATATATCGTATTGACAAATTGAGAAATGTCATTAATTAAGATATCGCTTTTAATAATCTAAGTAGCGATTCCAAATTCTTGTCTTTATGCCAATTTCAAAAGATAAATTGCTCCTTAAAATGCTGTGGTTAGTAGCCATTCTTAAGTTGATATTTGAAGTAATAAAGGTGTTTTTTATCCAAGGAAATGGATATTCATAAATCAAATTCGTATTCAGTACATTAAATTTGTTGCCTTGCATGATTCTATGTCCGTAATTGCCGTCCCGATTGGCATAAGAATTAAAGATGTTTTGACCGTAACTAATAGATGAACTGTCGGTGCCATAAGCAATGTAATTTGTTTTAAGGGTAATCTGATGGCCAGAATTTGAATAAGATAAAATCCCTAAAACTTCCATGAAATTTGCCCCAATCGGATGAGTGACACTGGCATTTGCATGACCGTAATTCTGTGGACTGGCTTTGTGGGAATAGGTAAATGGTCGGACTAGATTAAATTCTGCTTGTGCGTACAAGCGATCAATGAAAAAATGGGAAGTTTTTGCGCCTACTTGCAAAGCAAATTTATTCGCCCACCATTGATTTGCTGCCCTAATTTCTTTTAAGTAAAATTCATCCAGCATTAATTGTGTATACCATGTACTTTGATTATTGGGTTTAAAAGAAAGATTTGTACCTATTAGCACATTGTCTGCTGAGCCTTGTGCATACTCAACAGGTCGGTACAATACAAAAGGGTTTAAGTAATTGGGTTCAAAATAACGCGTTGTTAATGAGTCTTTCCCTTGCCATACAACAGTTTCAAACACACTAAAATTAAATTCTTTGGTAATGTTCCAACTTAAATAATGCATGGCCGAGAGTTTAATGATGTCATTCTCTTTTGCAAATGGTGTTTGATAATAGTCTTTCCAAACATTCATTAAACTTACATATTTGATGGTCCAAAAATCCAATTCCATTTTAATAAAAGGGTTAGCCGCAGCATTATCAGAAAGCATTAATGAACGATAACCCTCACCAAAAGTGTTTTTTCCATAACCACCTAAAAAGGTAAAATGTTCATTTGGATTGTAAACACCTATTATGTTACTATTTAAAAAAAGTTGATTTCCGATATTTCTACCGCTTCCTATGTCGACCCCATAATGCTGTTGAATACTGTCAGATTGCCAACCTCCTTGATTAAAGTAGGGTAATATATGTGATTGCAGGTACCATTTTTCTCCTTTGAATTCAACCTTAATTCCAGCCCCTATGTTGGATAACATTTGATCGGGTGTTTCATAACCAATACTGATATTTGTGATGGGTTGAATTGCAAATTTTTCTGTTTTAAACAAAAATTGTTTGGTGGATTGGTTGCTGTCGTTATATACTGTCTTTAAATAAGGTTTTACAGCTGTGTGTTTGATTGTTGGTTGATAAAAAGTGTTGCTTGAAAAATAATTTCGATAGTTTAAGTCCTGAATTCCAATTTCCTGTCCAATTCCAATGGATGCGAGGAATATAAAACACAAAAACAGGAATCTTTTCATGCTATTTCCGATTTGTTAATGTTACAACCCCAGTAAATAGCATGGAAAAACTAATTAAAATTAATAATTGAGCGGTTGGGTCGTCAATAGGGATTAGGCTTACTAATAAAACACTTACAATGTTAAATAAATAAATAATTGAAACAATTTTTTTATGTCCATAGCCTTTGTCCTGTAATTTGTGGTGCAAGTGTTTTCTGTCAGCAGATAGTGGAGAGTTTCCTTTTAAAGTTCTTAAAACAAAAACCCTTAAAGTGTCCAGTAAAGGGTAGATTAAAACGCCAATCACAAAAACAGGTGTTGAAATGTGCGAAAATGGCTCGACTAAATGAGTCGTATTTGAGCTGATTATTTGAACCGTGAGTACAAATAATATTGCCCCAATTGTCAATGAGCCCGAATCTCCCATAAAAATCCTGGCAGGATTAAAATTAAAGATTAAAAAACCGAGTAAGGAACCAGCCAAAGAAAATGCAACAATCGCCCAATGTGCTTCGCCAGAATAATAAAACCAAATACCATAGGTAATAGAAACAATTAATCCAACGCCTGCTGCTAGTCCGTCGATTCCATCAATTAAATTAATGGCATTCACAATCACAATATAGACAAAAATGGAAATGATCAATTTAGCGTATGCAGGTAGAATAATATCCATTCCAAAAATGCCGTAAAATGAATCGATATCAATTTCACCCATACCTACCAAAATAAAACCAACAACAAGATGAGCCATGAGTTTTTTACTTGGAGAAGTACCGATAATGTCGTCTTTTACACCAACAAAAAAAAGTAAAATTAAACTACCCATTAAGTAAAAAAACGGACTGATATATTCACCTATTTCTTTATTGTCTGGAAACCAGATAAAACAAGAAAACATAAATGCGCTAAAAATAATAACTCCTCCAATGGTCGGAATACTGTTTTTATGTAATTTTCTATCTTCAGAAGGCTCATCTACTAAATGTTTCAATTTAGCCACTTTAATTAAAGAAGGTGTGGCTAGCAACACCACACTGAATGAACTAATAAATGCGAGTATGTAGTGGTATATATTCATTTACCAATCGAATTGTTTTGGGTTTAGATTTGTTCTAAGTCCAAAGTAAGCAAAATTTGTTGTCTTTTCAGTCTGTTTTACAGTACTAATTCTAACTAAATGTCCAAAAAATAATTCTAAGTTATATTTTTTATTAAATCGAAATCCAGTTTCAAGTTGCTGATGCCAAATGTTTTCGAAGCTGTTTGTTTGTATTTGGTCGCTCGACAATAAAATGTTGGGCAAGGTAGTTGGATTGATTCCGGTAGATTTTTCAGCGTAAATGAACTTACCTTGAACGTAAAATCTATTCCATGAATAATCTATAATACCAAGTAACTCTTTAAATCCCGACTCGTATGGATGGGCGAGTGGTAAGTTTGCATGGGAATAATTCAATCTTTTATTTTCACTGGTATATGCTTTTATATTTGATTGATTAAATTCAACTTGAAAATGTAAATTATTAATAAGTACATTGTAAAATTTAAAACCTATTTGGGTACCAGCTATACTAGCATGATCGAATAATAATTGTCCATAAAGGGTGGTGTGTTGATACCTGAAGTTAGCATTTAACCCGCCAATACTATTGTAATTATTTTCTTTTACTAAAAGTGAGTTTATACCAATGAGGGGATTAAAACTAAGGGCATTCATTTTTTGAGTTCCCAAGGAATCTGTCCTATTCCAAATATTTCCTTCAAAGAAACCAATTTGAAAGTTTTTATTAATAGCAAAATTCACAAAATGAGTGGCGGCAAGTTTACTTTCGAAATTGGCTTCAGGACTTGGTGAATAAGGCAGCCTGTATAAATTCAGTAAGGTGGCGTATGTGACTGTGTACTGCAATCGCCCATCAAAAAGTGAGATTTCTGGTTTTAAATAAGGGTAATTGGTAGTGAAGTTAGATAAAAGTAGTGATCGATAACCATTTCCAATAAATTGATTTCCATTTCCAGCCTGAACGTTGAGCCAGGAGTTTGGTGTATAACTAAAATATCCCGTAGCAAATGCAAAATCATAGCCAGTATCATTAAAAGGTTTCGTACGCGCAAAACTTGGAATCACTGCATTTTGTTGCTTGTACAAATTTCCATTTGGATAAAACTCCCCGTGTGCATTTACATAGTCCGATTGGTAATTTAATAAACTGGCCTGGGTCTCGTAAATCGAAGTTTCAAAAGCAAATTTCTTGTAAAATTGTGCCTTAATATTAACACCTCTTGTGTTCCAAGTTCTCAATGTTAAAGCATTGTCAGTATTTTTTTCAAAGCCTAAATTTAAGTCTATAATGGGGTCAACCGTGCAATGATAAGTAGCTCCTTTAAAAATTAAAAAATGCTCCTTAAAGAGTTTTTGAGTAATCCAATAATAATATTTGCCTTCATTATTAAAAAGCGCATTCACATCCGTTTTAGTTTCAATAATTGGTTGAATGCTTAATTGAAGCTGATTATAATTACTGCTGGAATCAGGCTTGTTTAATAGTTCAATGCCTTGATTATAATTTCTAACATTGGCAATGTTCAATTGTGGGAATGAAAGAAAATTCAGAAAGATAAATCCAGTTAAAAGAAATAATTTTCGCAATTTATTTTTTAAATATACTTCTTGTAACATGTGGTTAAAATAGGTTATTCTAAATCTCCATTTGTTTTAACAGTTTCATACACCGAACGAATACCATCTGCTAATTCAATTGAGTACTTCCAGCCCATATTTGCTAATTTTGAAACATCCATCAACTTTCTTGGCGTTCCGTCTGGTTTTTCAGTGTTAAATCTTAATTCACCTTCAAAGCCAACAATATCTTTAATCAAAAGGGCGAGGTCTTTAATTGAAATTTCAGTTCCTGAACCTAAATTTACAAATTCCTTTTCAGAATATTCATTCATTAAAAATAAACAAGCTTCAGCTAAATCATCTACATGCAAGAATTCTCTCAACGGTGAACCAGTTCCCCAAATTTCGACGGCTGCATCATTGTTAAGCTTTGCATGATGAAATTTTTTTAACAAGGCAGGTAAAACGTGAGAGTTATTTAGGTCGTAATTGTCATTTGGCCCATATAAGTTGGTAGGCATGGCAGAAATAAAATCTTTACCGTATTGGTCACGATAAGTTTCACACATTTTAATGCCTGAAATTTTTGCAATGGCGTAGGGCTCATTTGTTTGTTCAAGTACACCGCTCAATAAATACGCTTCTTTTAGTGGTTGAGGAGCCATTTTAGGATAGATACAAGAAGAACCCAAAAACAATAATTTTTCAACATTATATTGATGAGCAGCATGAATGATATTGGTCGATATCATTAAATTATCATATAAAAAATCTGCTCTATATGTATTGTTGGCATGGATTCCCCCCACTTTCGCAGCAGCTAAAAACACATGTGTCGGTTTTTCAGCTTTAAAAAAAGCGTCGACTGCATTTTGCTGTCTTAAATCAAGCTCTTTAGAAGTACGTGTGATAATGTTTTGGTACCCTTCTTTTTTAAGTTTTCTTACAATTGCTGAACCAACCATTCCTCTGTGACCAGCAACATAAACTCTAGCTCCTTTTTCCATTACTCGTGATAGTTTAGGGTTGTGTGGCCACCATCTTGCAAGTATTTATCTTTTTTGAATAATTCCATATCGGCTTTCACCATTTCTTTTACCAACTCCATAAAAGTATAAACTGGCTCCCATCCTAATTCACGTTTTGCTTTACTGGCGTCCCCATGTAATAATTCAACCTCAGTTGGTCTGAAATAAGCTGGGTCTACTTCCACTAATACTTTACCTGTCGCTGCATCCATGCCTTTTTCGTTTACATCTTTCCCTTCCCACTTAATTTTAATTCCAACCTCTTGAAAAGCCAATTCTACAAATTCACGAACTGGATGTGTTTCACCTGATGCTAAAACATAATCGTCCGCAACTTCTTGCTGAAGCATTAAATACATTCCTCTAACATAATCTTTAGCGTGACCCCAATCTCTTTTGGCATCAAGATTACCTAAGTACAATTTATCTTGTAAGCCTAATTTTATTTTTGCTACGGCTCTTGTAATTTTTCTGGTCACAAAAGTTTCACCTCTAAGCGGACTTTCATGATTAAATAAAATCCCGTT
>CBDUKB010000046.1:0-15908 GCA_965367695.1 uncultured Putridiphycobacter sp. | reverse complement strand
TCTACACCAAGTTGCCGAATGGTTTGCATGACTTCATTTGAATTTTCTTTCATTTCCAAAATCACATTTTGGGTGGCAAAAATATTTTCCCCTTCTGGAATATTGTGTTTGCTAGAAAGCAACAAATGTAAATTAGAAAGTGATAATTGTAATAAATAAGAATCGGAGTTCGGTCCAATCTCAAAGGTTAGTTCACTCATTTTTGAGTCATAATACAACATAGATTTCGTTGAAGAAATTGTATGTCCAATCGTTTTATTTTGGATGGTAACATGACCATTTTGACAAAAGTGTAATTCTAAAAAATGATCTCTAGGAATGTGTTTGCTCACAATAATATCTGCTGAATCATTTTTAAAGTGATGCAACACATAGTCTGAATCTTCAAAAATGATACGATTGGGACTTATTGCGTTGTTTTTAAATGTTAAATTTTCCATAACTAGGAACTGTTTTGGTCCAAAATTAATCAATCTAAATGAAGGGACCCTTTACTTGCTTAGTTTTTATAAGGGTTGAGCTATTATTTATAATCATTATAAATTGTGTTTTCAGCTAGTTCATTTACCGTTATTTTTTTTCGTTATTTATAATTTTGAGGCGTAAAATTTTCGGATGAACATTGAAAATAAAGGTGCTAAACTCTACGTTATAGGTCTCAGTTTTGAGAAATCAAATCAAGAAGTAAGGAACTCGTATAGTCTTACCAAAAATAAAATAGCGGAATTATTAATTGATGCCAAACAAAACGGTATCGATTCTTTAGTGGTGTTATCAACTTGTAATCGTACCGAAATTTTTGGTTATGTTGCTCACCCTTATATTATAATTGAATTATTGTGCAGGCATACTGAAGGATCTGTTGATCATTTCATGAAATATGCATATATACTAAAACAAACGGAGGCCGTTCAGCATCTCTTTGAATTATCAGTTGGAATCAAAAGTCAAATTTTAGGAGATTATGAAATTGTGGGTCAATTAAAACAAGCTGCAAAATTGAGCAAGTCGCACGATTTGTTAGATGGGTTATTAGATCGTTTGTTGAGTTACGTGATTCAAGCAAGTAAAGCGACAAAAAACGCAACCATTATTAGTGGTGGCACCACCTCTACTTCATACGCAGGGATACAGTATTTGAAAGATAAATTTGGTGACTTAAGCGAAAAAAAAGTTACCATACTAGGTGCGGGTGATATAGGCAAAAGTACCATGAAAAATTTATTAGAATACTCAGCTTGCAATCAAATCACAGTAGTGAATAGGACCAGGTCAAAGGCAGCTGCACTCGGTTTGGACCAAACAAGGGTGGAAGTTGGTGATTTTAACCAATTAGAAATGATTTTAACTAAGAGTGATGTTTTATTTGTCTGTTCTTCGGCACCAACTTATTTAGTGCATTGTGCCAACACGCCAAAATCATTTCCTTTTACCATCATTGATTTGTCTTTACCAAATAATGTTGATTATCGAGTGAAGGATTTAGACAATGTTGATTTAATGACGTTGGATGATTTATCAATGGTGAGAGACAATACTTTAGAAGCGAGAAAACAAGAAATTCCCAAAGCAATTGCAATTATAGATGACTATAAAAAAAAATACAGCAAATGGGTTATTGATCGAAAATACACTCCAGTGATTCATGGATTTAAAAAGCAATTATTAGCGATACAAGAAACTGAATTGAAGAGTTTGAGTAAATCCAATCCTGCTATGCTTGATGAAGCAAATATGGTTTCTGATAAAGTCATTCAAAAAATCACTAACAAGTTTGCCAATCATTTAAAACGTGACCCAAAAATGGCAAATCAAAGTATTGAAGTGATTAAGGAAGTTTTTAACATTACAATAGATTAATGCGAACGATAAAAATTGGAACCCGAAAAAGTGAATTGGCATTAAAACAAGCCAATAATGTTGGTGCGGCCATAAAAAAAATCGGTGGTGAATATGAACTAGTGCTTATTCAATCGGTAGGTGATATAGATTTGAAAACCCCTTTACATGAATTAGGTTTTACAGGTGTGTTCACAAAAGCATTGGATATGGCTTTGCTCAACGGTGATATTGATATTGCAGTTCATTCTTTAAAAGATGTGCCAACAATATTACCTAAAGGAATCCGACAGGGAGCTGTATTAAAAAGGGACAATCCAATTGATTTATTAGCAATTAAAGGCGAAATAGATTTTAATAAAAACCTGACCATTGCTACAGGTAGCATTCGAAGAAAAGCACAGTGGCTGAACAAGTATCCACATCATCAAATAGTAGGGTTGAGGGGAAATGTTCACACCCGACTTCAAAAATTAGGTGATAATCAGTGGGACGGCGCAATTTTTTCGCATGCAGGATTACAAAGGGTCAATTTAATTCCAACTAATCACAAATTATTAGCGTGGATGGTGCCTGCACCTGCTCAAGGAGTAGTTTCTATTTCAATTGCGGAAGGGAATACTGAATTGACGACTTTTATCAATCAATTAAATCACCAAGATACAGAACGAATCACCCAAATTGAAAGGGATTTTTTAAATGAATTAGAAGGTGGATGTACAGCACCAATAGGTGCCTTGGCAATCATTAAAAATGATGAAATTTATTTTAAAGGTATGCTGACTTCTCCAGATGGAAAAACTCAATATGCTATTGAAGAAAAAGTGCCAGTAGCTGAAAGTGATAATTTTGGTAGAATTTGTGCTCAAAAAATATTAGCTAAAGGTGGGAAAACCATAATGGATGACCTCAAAAAAGAAAAATAAAATCGCGGCACAAAAAAACATATTGATTACAAAAAAAATTGATTTTATTCCCCCTTCGAATAAGCTTTGTTGGGAAAGGATTGATTTTATTAAGGTAAACACAAAAAAGTTTTTGTTACCCAATGACTTAAGAGGAAAAACGGTGGTAATAACAAGTCAAAACGCGGTGAGAGGATTAATCGAATATTATCCAAATGAAAAATTGGCAGGAGCTTTGGTTTATTGTGTTGGAGAAAAGACCAAGGCTGCACTTGAAGAAAATGGGATAAAAGTACAAGGCGTTGAATTTTATTCTAAAACCATAGCAAAAAAGCTTGTGAATGATGCGAATACTAAAGCAATCGTGCTTTTTTGTGGAAATTTACGTCGAACAGAATTAAAAGAAGCAGCACTTAATAATAAGATAGATTATGCAGAAGTTGAAGTGTATGAAACCACTTTAATACCCAAACAAATGGATAAAATATTTGATGGAATCGTTTTTTTAAGTCCGTCAGCTGTGCAAGCATATGTGCAAAAAAATAATAATAAGAATAGTGTAGCCTTTTGTATAGGAACAAGTACTTCAAAAGAAGCTTCAAAATATTTTAATCAAGTATTAATTTCAGATGATTTGACCATTGAAAGTGTACTTGAAAAAGTGAGTGATTACTATGGAGATTAATAGAACTCGAAGATTAAGAGTAAGTAGTGGTATCAGAAATTTGGTCCGTGAAAACGAAGTGAATGTCAATGATTTGGTTTACCCTATTTTTATTGAAGAAGGGGAGAATGTCAAGAAAGAAATTGTATCAATGCCGGGTATATTTCGATTTTCAATCGATCAATTAAAAACCGAATTGGATGAGGTGGTAGAATTGGGCATTCAGTCAGTATTGTTATTTGGTATTCCGAAAGAAAAAGATGAAGCAGGGTCCGAATCATGGAATGATGAAGGGGTAATTCAAAACGGGATTAAATTTATAAAAAAACACTACCCCAATTTATTTGTCATTACAGATGTCTGTTTTTGTGAATACACTTCTCATGGACATTGTGGCGTTCTTTGTGGCACTGAGGTCGACAATGATAAGACATTAGTCAACCTCGAAAAGCAAGCCATATCTCATGCCAATGCTGGGGCCGATATGGTAGCGCCATCTGGTATGATGGACGGTGCCATTCAAGTAATCAGAAAAGCATTAGATGGAGCCAATTTTAAGCATGTTTCCATCATGGGGTATACCGTTAAGTATTGTTCTTCTTTTTACGGTCCGTTTCGTGATGCTGCCGATTCTGCGCCTAGTTTTGGAGATAGAAAGCAGTACCAAATGGATCCAGCAAATCGTTTAGAAGGAATGATTGAAGCCGGTTACGACCAAATGGAAGGGGCTGATATTTTGATGGTAAAGCCAGCATTAGCCTATTTAGATATTATAAGAGATTTAAAAAATTCAACAGATTTGCCAATTGCCTGTTACAATGTCTCGGGTGAATATGCCATGGTAAAAGCTGCAGCAGAGAAGGGTTGGATTGATGGAGATGCGGTGATGATGGAAAGCCTGTTGGCCATGAAAAGAGCAGGGGCAAAAATTATCATTACATACTTTGCAAAACAGGCAGCGAAATTGATAAATAAAAAGTAAAAAATAAGAGATAGAATCGTATATAAATGAAAACAAATCAATCAAAAAAGTTATATAAAAAAGGATTAAAACATTTAGTAGGAGCGGTAAATTCGCCGGTACGTGCATTTAATTCGGTTGGAGGAAATCCAATTTTTATGAAAAGCGGCTATAAGAGTAAAATTCAAGATGCTGACAACAATTCTTATGTTGACTACGTACTTTCTTATGGTCCAATGATTTTAGGTCACGCCAATAAAAAAGTAGTCAAAGCGGTAAAAAGCGCAGCAGAAAAAGGTTTTTCTTTTGGAGCGAGTACAGCAGGTGAAATTGAGTTGGCAAAATTAGTATGTGATGCATTTCCTGAAATGGACAAAGTGAGATTTGTTAATTCAGGAACCGAAGCAGTATTGAGTGCCATTCGATTGGCAAGAGCTTTTACTGAAAAGGATGAAATCATTAAATTTTCTGGCTGCTATCATGGGCATTCAGATGCCTTATTAGTGGCTGCTGGATCTGGCTTGGCAACTCTGAGTATGCCGGGTAGTAAAGGAGTACCTGCCGAAGCAGTTAAAAATACTTTGATAGCAAAGTACAATGATTTGGAAAGTGTTAAAAAGCACCTTGAAGATTCAAAAAATGTGGCGGCTATTATCATTGAACCAATTGCTGGAAATATGGGTACTGTTGTACCGAGTAAAGCCTTTATCAAAGGGTTGAATAAATTAGCAAGAAAATACAAGGTATTGATTATTGTTGATGAGGTAATGTCTGGTTTCAGGTCACATTTTGGTGGTGCCTATGAATTATTGGGACTACACGCTGATATTATTTGTTTAGGTAAAGTAATTGGAGGAGGAATGCCTGTCGGTGCTTATGGTGCAAGAGCAGAAATCATGCAAATGGTGGCGCCTTTAGGCGGTATGTATCAGGCAGGAACTTTGTCTGGCAACCCAATTGCCATGGCTTCTGGAATTGCTACTTTAAAGGAGCTTAAAAAAGCAAATCCCTATGATGAATTTGAAGAAAGGGCTTTGTTAATTGAAAAAGCCATTCTAAAAGCAGGTAAAAAGCATCAAGTTAAAGTAACGGTAAATCGTTTTGGCTCTATGATCAATCCTTTTTTCACCAATCATGTAGTGGTTGATTTTGAAACCGCACAAACTTCAAATGTGGCACATTTCGCAACTTTTTTCTGGGAGCTGTTAAGAAATGGTGTTTCCATTCCTCCCGCACAATTTGAGGCTTGGTTTTTAAGTACTACCTTGACTAAAAAAGATTTAAAACAAACCTTTATTGCCATTGATAAAGCAATGGAAAAAGTGAGTAAAATAAAAAATATATAAGCATAACAACATGAGCATTAAAAACGATTTATTCTTACGTGCATTAAAGGGGGAGGTTGTTGACAGGCCGCCAGTATGGATGATGCGCCAAGCAGGCAGGTATTTGCCTGAATTTATGGAGTTGAAAAACAAATATGATTTTTTTACCCGTTGTCAAACTCCTGAATTAGCATCTGAAATTACGGTGCAACCAATAAGACGATATGGAATGGATGCAGCCATTTTATTTTGCGATATCTTGGTGATTCCACAGGCCATGAACATTCATGTTGAAATGAAACCAGGTGTTGGACCTTGGTTGCCAAATCCAATTAGGACATTAAAAGATTTAGATCATGTAATTGTACCAGATATTCACGAGACTTTAGGTTATGTGATGGAAGCCATTAAAATGACAAAAGAGAAATTAAATGATGACATTCCTTTGATTGGTTTCGCAGGTTCACCATGGACAATATTATGTTATTGCGTGCAAGGACAAGGATCTAAGAATTTTGACAAGGCAAAAGAGTTTTGTTTTACCAATCCAATTGCTGCACACATGTTGTTGCAAAGAATTACTGATACAACCATTGCCTATCTAAAAGAAAAAGTGAAAGCAGGCGTAAATGCTTTGCAAATTTTTGATTCTTGGGGTGGTATGTTGTCTCCCGAAGATTATCAAACTTTTTCGTGGAAATATATTCAGCAAATTATAGATGCCTTAAAAGATGAGGCGCCAGTCATTGCCTTTGGAAAAGGATGTTGGTTTGCACTAGATGAAATGAGTAAATCAGGTGCATCAGCCTTAGGAGTTGATTGGACAATTACACCTGAAAATGCAAGAAAATTTACCAATAACAGCATCACTTTACAAGGAAATTTTGATCCGACAAGATTATTTTCTCCTCCAGCTGAAATAAAAAAAATGGTGAAAACTATGATAGATCGTTTTGGAAAAGACAAGTATATCGTGAATTTGGGACATGGAATTTTGCCTAATATTCATACCGATAATGCCAAAGCATTTATTGATGCGGTAAAAGAATATGGTCAATCATAATAGGGTGGTTTAATGAAAGATCAATTTTATCAGTATATACAAAACTTGCAAGACAGTATCGTTGCTGGATTGGAAAAAGTTGATGGTCAAGCCAAATTTCAAGAAGATTTATGGGTGCGTGAAGAAGGGGGTGGTGGAAGAACGAGGGTGATTGAAAATGGTGCTGTATTTGAAAAAGGTGGCGTAAATATTTCTAAAGTTTTTGGAAAGTTACCCGAGGCTTTACAAAAGCAATTTGGTGTAGCAGAAGCGAATTTTTTTGCTTGTGGATTGAGTTTGGTACTTCATCCAAAAAGTCCAATGGTACCTACGGTACATGCAAACTGGCGTTATTTTGAAATGTATGATTCAAATGGCGCAGTGGTAAAACAATGGTTTGGAGGTGGTCAAGATTTAACACCATACTATTTATTTGATGAAGATGCCACTCATTTTCATCAAGTTTGTAAAGATGCTTGTGATCCCCATCATCCAGATTTTTATGCTAAGTTTAAAAAGCAATGTGATGAATATTTTTGGAATGCGCACCGAGAGGAAGCAAGGGGCGTTGGTGGACTTTTTTTTGATTACTTACAACCCAATAATGAGTTTAGCTTGAAGGCAAGGTATGAATTTGTTACAACAGTCGGAGATAGCTTTTTAAAGTCATATTTACCGATTGTAGAAAAAAGAAAATCACTTGAGTATTCAGCTGAAGAAAAAGAATGGCAAGAAGTGAGAAGAGGACGTTATGTTGAATTTAATTTAGTGCACGACAGGGGGACACTTTTTGGCTTAAAAACGAATGGGCGTATTGAAAGCATTTTAATGAGTTTGCCACCAGTAGTTCAGTGGAAATACGATTTTCATCCAGCAATAGGAAGTAGAGAGCATAAATTAGAGAAAATACTAGCCACACCAGTAAATTGGATCTAACTTTTGCAGTACAGAAAAAGGATTTAAGGCTTGAGAATTATTCAAGCATTATTTTTTCATTGAGCATTGGAACCTTTACATCCCATTTTAAATTAGTCTCAATCCACACCCTAAAAGCATTTGTTTGATGAGGTTCTCCATGATTTAGAAAAACAGTTTTTGGGGTATTTTTGAAATTTGACAACCAATACAATAAATCGTTTTTATCAGCATGGGAGGACATGGAAGTAATGTTCCTAATTTGACAATTAATATTGTGGTATTCTCCAAAAAACTTAATGCTTTTATTGCCATTTAATAAATCCCGACCTCTTGTTCCTGCTGCTTGAAATCCGACAAATAGGAGCGTGTTTTTAGGGTTGGCCCCATGATTGTTCAAATAATGTAAAATCCTTCCACCTTCTAACATGCCGCTGCCAGCAATAATAATTTTAGGTTTATTGTCGGCAACTAAGGACTTGCTAAACTCATAATTCGGAACAAGTTTAACATTGTCGTACATGTGGTCAGCTTCCAATTTGGAAATGTCTTGTAATTGATGAAATTTATCGAAAACAATAGATGATCTAATGCCCATAGGGGAGTCTAAATAAATGGGCATATTTGGCAACAAGCCTTCATAACTTAATTTATACAACAAGTAAATTAATTCTTGGGTACGCTCTACCGCAAAAGAAGGAATCATTAAAATTCCCTGATTATGATAAGTTTCATTAATAATCTCCAATAAAGTTGCTTTTTCATCAATCGTTTCATGAATTCGGTCTCCATAGGTAGATTCTACAATGATATAGTCTGCTTTTTCAATTTTTTTAGGAGGATACATTAACATAGGGTCTTTCCGCCCAATATCACCTGAAAATACAATTGTTTTTGAATCTGCTTTCACTTCAACAATAGCTGAACCTATGATGTGGCCAGCATTGTGCATTTGAAATTTTATCGAAGGACTGATGATTACCCATTCACTGTAATCGTGTATCACAAATTGTTGCATGGCCAATGCGGCATCTTTTTGAGTATAAAGTGGGTTGTTAACTGAATGCTTTCCATACCCGTATTTATTGGCTCTTTCCGCGTCTTCTTCTTGAATTTTCGCTGAATCAAGTAAAATGATTTCAGCCAAATCCCTGGTTGGATGTGTACAATGAATACTCCCTTTAAATCCATTTTTCACGAGTAAAGGAATATAGCCACAATGATCTAAATGTGCATGTGTAAGGATAAGCGCGTCAATCTCTTCCGGCTGAATGGGTAAACCTTTCCAATTTAATTCTCTTAAGTCTTTTAACCCTTGAAAAAGGCCACAATCAATTAATACTTTTGACTGATCGGCGGTTGAGATTAAAGTTTTTGAACCTGTTACCGTTCCTGCACCACCTAAAAATTGTAAGCTTAATTCTGCACCGTTTTTCATAATTTCATTTTAGTTAAAATTAAACAGTATAAGTGACAAAAAAACTGATAAGCATTGGCTTAAATAATGATTTAATGCATAAAAAGGGGTTCCAATATTTGAATCCCCTTTTTGAATTTATTTAAAACTAGAATTAAGAAATAAACTAACGCAATTTATCCAAAATCCTATTCAATTCTTTGGCTTCAGCTTCTGTTATATTTTGCTTATTTTCAAATCCTTTCATAGATTTATCAATATCAGAAAGCATGTTGAGGCCTAAAGTTGTAATTTCACTGTATACCGTTCTTCGGTCATTTTCTGATCTCGATCGCTGAATTAAATTTTTTTCACAAAGTTTATCCATTAACCTTGTGGTGTTTGGTGATTTTTCGATCATCCTACTTTTAATATCTGACACAGTTATAGGCTTTTTGGCACCCCTTAATATTCTAAGCACATTGTATTGTTGACTAGAAATACCGTAAGGGCCAAATATTTTTTCACCTTGTTGAGAAATCCAATTGGCAGTATATTTAATATTCAAGTTTGCTTTGGTCCATTCATTCTTAAAAGTGGACTGTATTTCCTTTGCAAAATCTCCCATGATTCATTAGTTTATATTGCTGATTCAAAATTACTAATTTCATTTAATAATTGAACCTTTATAGTTGGATTCGCGATTTTACCGTTTATGAAGTTTTGTTCAAAGTTAGGCAATGCCATGTGTCCAGTAATTTTTGCTCCCCAAATCGGGTAGAGTGAAGCTGCTTGGCTCAATACGGTTGCCCCTCCTTGTGCACCTGGAGAAGTGCTCAGCAATAGCATGGGTTTGTTGTTAAATATTTTTCCTTCTTGTCTCGAAATCCAGTCTATTACATTTTTATAACCCGAAGCAAAAGAACCATTGTGTTCAGCATGTGATATAATAAAACCATCTACATCTTTAAACAGTGAGTTTAAAATTGAAATTTCATCAGGAGTTTCGTTTTCACTTTCATAATCGACCGAAAAGATGGGTAAATCATTAAAGTTATTGATGTCTATTTGGATAATTTCTGCATTATTAATTTGGCTTGCAACGTGTTTTGCGAATGTTTTATTGATGGAATTTTTACTTGTGCTAGCCCCTATTGTTATTATTTTTTTCATGATGTTATGCGTTTATTTTTCTGTAAGTAATGAAAGATGTAATTAAAAGGATAAAGCCCATTACAGCACCCATTTGCTCACCATCACCTGCGTTCATGTGTGCACCAAAGGCGAGTAATAAATTAAAAAATATAGCTGAATAAGCCATGTCTTTTAAATAATGTTTTTTAGGCACTAGCAGTACGGCAACCCCTATAATTTTAGCGATAGCTAAAGGGTAAATAATGAAGGTTGGAAAACCTAAGTTTTCAAATGTGGTACTCACATTGCTGTAATCAAAAATGTACATGCTAGCACTCATTAATAATAAAGCGGATAGTAAGCCTGTTGCTACCCAATAGATAATTTTTGTTGTTTTCATAATTAAATTGTTTTATTTGGACAAATGTAGTAAAAGATTGTCATATATATACCATGGTAAATAAAAACATGGTAACTAAAATGGTTCGATTATTGGAAGCCTATTTTATCATAAGCTAACGGCAGCGCATAAATATTGCAGTCTTATTACTTAAAATAAAATTTGAAGAAATAGGGATAAGGTTAGCTTGTAAAAGGATAATTTACAAAGGAAACTTTTAGGCTGGATTGTGTGTCAATTTTACGTCCAAGCTCAATTCTTTTAATTGGTCTGCATCAATCGGTGCTGGAGAATCAATCATGACATCACGACCAGAATTGTTTTTAGGAAAAGCAATATAGTCACGAATAGAATCAGACCCTCCCATGGTGGCAACTAATCTATCAAAACCGAATGCCAATCCACCGTGAGGAGGTGCACCATATTCAAAAGCATTCATCAAAAAGCCAAATTGCGCTTTTGCTTCTTCATCAGAAAAGCCGAGTAATTCAAACATTCTAGCTTGTAGTTCTTTGTTATGAATTCTTATAGAACCGCCACCTAATTCAACTCCATTCATGGCTAAATCATAAGCGTTTGCTCTCACTTTACCTGGTTCTGAATCAATTAAGTGCATGTCTTCTGGCTTAGGAGAAGTAAATGGGTGGTGCATAGCGTGGTAACGCGCTGTATCTTCATCCCATTCTAATAATGGAAAATCCAAGACCCATAATGGTGCAAATTCATTTGGATTTCTCAAACCTAATTCATCTCCCATGTGTAAACGCAAATCATTCATTTGACTGCGTACTTTTAAGTCATCACCGGATAATAATAAAATTAAATCACCAGGTTTGGCATTGGTCGCTTCCGCCCATTTTGCCAATTCAGTTTGATCGTAAAATTTATCGACACTACTTTTAAAAGTACCGTCTTCGTTTACGCGCATATAAATCATGCCTTTGGCACCAACTTGTGGTCGTTTTACCCAATCCGTTACTTTGTCAATTTGTTTTCTTGTGTAAACTGCGCATTGTTCTGCGTTGATGGCCAAAATAGTTTCTGCTTCATCAAAAATTCCAAAACCTTGTCCTTTCACAATATCTGTCATATTACAAAATTCCATTCCAAAACGAATATCAGGCTTGTCAGAACCGTATTTTTCCATTGCTTCAGCGTAAGTCATTCTTGGGAAATTCCCTTCAAAAGTATGATTTCTACAAGTTTTAAATAAATGTTTAATTAAGCCTTCAAAAGTATTTAACACGTCTTCTTGTTCCACAAATGCCATTTCGCAATCAATTTGCGTAAATTCAGGCTGACGGTCCGCACGCAAATCTTCATCCCTGAAACATTTTACGATTTGGTAATAACGGTCGTAACCACTCACCATTAATAATTGCTTAAATGTTTGAGGCGACTGTGGTAAAGCATAAAATTCACCAGGGTTCATTCTACTTGGTACCACAAAATCACGTGCACCTTCAGGTGTTGATTTGATTAAATAAGGTGTTTCCACCTCCATAAAATCAACAGTATCTAAATATTTTCTCGTCTCCAAAGACACCTTGTGACGCAATTGTAATTTTTCTTTAACTGGGTTTCTTCTCAAATCCAAGTAACGGTATTTTGCACGAATTTCTTCACCACCATCAGTCTCATCTTCAATGGTAAAAGGAGGGGTTTTAGAAGCATTTAACAAGGTGATTTTTTCAGCTTTCAACTCAATATCACCCGTTAACATTTCAGGGTTTTTTGAGTGACGTTCAATAATTTCACCTTCAATTTGAACCACAAATTCACGTCCTAGTTTTTTAATATCAGCAATTACTGCATCACTCACAACGCCATGCTCTGCTACAACTTGTGTGATCCCATATCGGTCACGTAAGTCAATCCAAGTAATATTTCCTTTGTCTCTGATGGTTTGTACCCAAGCAGATAAAGTTACTTTTTGTCCTATGTGTTCGGCGCGTAATTCGCCACAGTTGTGCGTTCTATACATGATAGTAAATTTGAGAAGGCAAAGATAGTGTTTTGTTTTTTATTTCGAATAAAAGTAATTGTTGATAGTGGTATTTATAAGAAAATATGTACCACCTCCTCAAAACTCAAATACATAAGGAGAGGAATCAAGGATGGAGAGATTACTATTCACTTACCTCATACTATAAAAAAAGCCGCTTTTTAATTAAAGCGGCTTTTGAAGATTATTTAAATCCAATCTGAAGGTTATCTGCAGTGGATATTTTTTCCATGGTAGATTTGAAGAGGTCATACTCCGTAATTGGAATGAAAGACTTCTTAAATAAAATGTCTCTTTGCACAACTAAGTCTTTTCCATCCATTTTAAAAGTCAAGCTATAATCCACTAGGTCGTTGTTAATAACAACATCTTTTGGTTTTTCAGCTATTTTTTTATCCGTAGGAAGTACAACTGTCAATGTTTCTTTAGCTACAGAGTAACTAAAATATTTCCATAGTTCAACACCGTATTTTCTCGTGTCATTCGATAAAAATTCAATTGGTTCAATCGCATCTGTTAAGGGAAGTTTTACAATTTTTAAACTACCAATGTTCGTAAAAGGATTGTTTACTTTGTAGGAATAATTGTACGTTACACTATCCGTATTATTATTTAATGATTCGTCGAATGTAACATCAATTAACTTGATACTTGCGTAATCCCCAGATACTGCTTCTTGCATATCTTTTCTTCTTGCTTCCTCACCAATATCACGGTAAGAATTTCTCATACTTGCTCCCCTCGATCCAGTTTTAATCGATTCTTTGCTAACCAACATATGATTTTCAAAAAGCTCCGCTTTTGTTTTTCTATAAACAGCATTCGGGTATTTACTATTGCCTGGCAATAACCTTGGTTGCAAATTTTCTTTCTTATCATCTATTTCTAAGATAAAAGATTGCTCTAAATATGGTGAAATCGTAGAGAAAGCGAAATTATCAGTCGTCAATTCAACGAAATTTTCTTGTCCATCAATGTCAACTTTTGCAATACAATGGTTAAAATCAATTGAAGGCAATACCATATCAGTTCTACCATTTCCTCTGGTGTTTACTAATACTAGGTCAGCATCAATTCCAACAACTTCACACATTACTACAAATAAAGTAGAAACATCTTTACAGTCACCAATTTTTGTATTGATTACTTTTGAAGCTTTTTGAGGTACTAAACCTGATTGTCGGAATGAGATAGATGAATACCTCACTTCATTGACAATGTATGTGTAAATCGTATTAATTTTTTCTGCTTCCGATAAATTTTCCCAACCATCAGGGAAAAGCTCATTTACAATTTGGATTACTTCATAATCAGCTTTGGCTTTTGTTGCGGATAAATCTTGATACCAATCAGCAACAAATTTCCAATCTTTCATTGTTGTGTAGTGTAAAGTCGTTCCGATATCACTCAAAACAGGCATGTAGCTTTCTGATTTTATACTTGGAACATCTTTTGCCCAATACCTTAATACTGTTTTTCCATTGTACGTTTTTTTATCAGACTGTACAGTTCCATTTTCGACATGAAATTTTAAAGGGATTTCATTTTCGTCATACACCATTGAAAATTCAATATTTTGTGCAGGCACAAAGTATTCGAAATATTGTTTACCCCAAAAGTGGTCAGCTAATACCCCTTGATAATAATTTTGCAATTTATAAGTAATAAAAATACCATCTCCTGGCTCTAAGTTGGTAAACACACAGTATCTACCGTTCGTTTCTGCCATGTTTTTTGAACCATCTGCTTTTAAAACTTCTGCCTTTTCAATAATTAAGTATTGTGAGCTTCCAGCTGGCACAGAATATTCTTTCCACATGTCAACACCAGACTTATTAAATACTTTTACTAATTTATAATACTTTTCTTCTGCAGCTCCTTTTTCATGAATCACAATCTGTCTTTCTTGAGACAATAAAATTGAATTGTCTTCAGGAAAATCAGCAGCGCTTGGGGCATTGTTAAAAATTTCATAATAGTCCTTTTCTGGGAACACATCAAATGGCGATTCTTCTTCTTCAATTTCTCTAATCTTATCTCTAGATGTATAATCAGTTGGATCGTATAAAATCGCCTTTTTGTATTGTGCTAAAGCATCATCTGTTTTTTCTAAGTCGGCATATATTTTGGCTTTTTTCGCGTAAATGCTACCAATAAATGGGGCTAATTCTTTTGCTTGGTCAAGGTAATCGATAGAAGCATCAAAGTTTTTAGTTTGATAATAATAATCAGATAAATCCAACATATAACCTATTGAGTAAGGGCTAACAGTTAATAGTTTTTTATATTCACTTAAAAATTGAGGAATCATATTTCTATCAGCAAAGGAAGTTGCATATAATTTTTGCACGGTGCTACGATAGTTCTTTTTTAAGTACTTTTTTAATACCTTTTGAGCAGCTGCAGCATTTTGATTTACATTTGCTTCAATGTAGTATTTCAAAGTTAAAAAAGTAATATTCTCTGGATATTTAACAAAGGCTTCCTTTGCCAAATCGATTACTTTTTGGTTATTTTCTTTTGCTGATTCTAAAGAGATTTTTTTATCGTAAATGTCCTCTTCAGATTTAGAAACTGTTTCTAATTGTGCTAATAGCTCTGTAGCTTTGTCATAATTCTCATTTTCTATGGCTTCATTAAATTGAAATGACAATGAAAAAATATTCATTGGGTCTTCCTTTTTAATTCTTTCTATACAAGCGCCTAAATCTGTTTCATTGTCTTCATTGCTATATAATTTAATAAGCTCCCATAAGACAATACTGCTTTTTGGCGCTAATTTTTCTAAATCCATAATCACACCATGTGCTTTGTCATAACTACCATTGTCAAGATAAACACGGCCTAATAAAATATGATTGATTATGCTTTTTGGATCTTTTTTAATTAAGTCGTTAAAAAATGATTCAGCTTCTAATGTTTTTGTATTGATATCTTTACCCCCTACTTTAGGGTAATCTTGAAAGGAGTTTGAATGTGTGATGTTTTCAATGTCAACTCCTTTTTCGTTTGTTAAACGAACCATAAAATTTTGAGAAGACAATTCGCTTGTACCTAATTGTAATAAAACTCTATTCCAGCCTTTTTTTAATCTAATTTTGGTTCTGTAAGAATCAATATTATTATTGTATTCTTCCATTTCAGAAATCACCAATTGATCATTTACCCATGCTTTTAATGAGCCTGAAACACCTGCTCTTAATTCTATTTCTTGGTCAATAGGACTGTTGACAAATGTTTGGGCATAATTTACGGAGTTGCTTATTATAAAGTGGTAATCAAGTCTCACCCATTGTCCAGGTTGGAACACTTCTGATTTGAA
>CBDUKB010000045.1:0-16164 GCA_965367695.1 uncultured Putridiphycobacter sp. | reverse complement strand
TATTGTCGTCCTTCACTTTGTACAAATGGCGCTTTTAATAAGTCCACCAATTCAGGCATGTTTAAGGTAGCCGACATTACTAAAATTCTCAATTCGGGACGTAATATTTCTTGTGAAGCTCTGGCCAAAGCCAAAGCAACGTCTGCATGGATACTTCTTTCGTGAAATTCATCAAAAATAATCATGCCAATGCCTTCCAATCCATTGTCATTTTGTAACATGCGCGTCAATATACCTTCTGTAAGAATCTCTAGTTTTGTATTTGCACTGGTCTTTGATTCAAAGCGGATACGATAACCAATAGTTTCTCCTACTTTTTCTCCCAACAAATCCGCCAATCGTTGCGCAATGGTTTGTGCTGCCAGGCGCCGTGGCTCGAGCATCACAATTTTTTGTCCATTTAAAAATGGCATGTCCAATAATGCCAATGGCAATAAAGTACTTTTTCCTGCCCCAGGTGGCGCACTTAAAATTAAAGTGTTATGATTGTTAAGTTTATCTATTACTTCAGCTGTTACTGAAACAATTGGTAATTGATGGTCGTTGATGTTAAAGGGCATGGATGCGGATTATATGGCAAAGATAACCATTGAAAAGGAACATAGCTGCTGAAAAATAAGGACAGTTGAAAAGTGAAGGATTATAATTCCTTAAAAATTTCACTAATTGCAGTTTCATAAGCAGGTATCGACTTTGATTTTTTAATCTTTTTAAAAGTCTTGTGTGGGTTTTCAAAGGTATTAGCCCAATATTCCCAAAAGGAGGTCATTTTAGTCAATACATGACTTTTTCCTGATAGGGCTGAGGCATAACCTTCGAAAAGGGTGTCGTGAAATTGGGTGAACAATGCTTTTTTATTTGCTGGATACACTTCGGTATCGGCTTTAATCATTTGTGGTAAAAATGGATCGGTGATCAGTCCACGACCAATCATCCAATGGTCAATACTTGGAAAGCGTTCTTTTAAAGCGTTAAATGAAGCGACACTTGTGATGTCACCATTATAGTATAGTTTATGCTTACTGTGCTTTAAACAGGTCTCAAATGCATCCAAATCGACTCCTCCTTTGTAAAGTTGGGCACCAATTCTGGCATGAATGGCAATATTCTTTAATGGAAACTCATCTAAAATAGGGAATGCATCTAATATTTCAGTGGCATTGTCATAGCCCATTCTCATTTTCATAGAGATGGTAATGTCTGATTCATTGTGCACACGGGTCAGAATTTCCTTGATTCTTTCAGGTTGACAAATGAGTCCGGAGCCCATGCCTCTTTTAGTGACCATAGGGTAGGGACAACCTAGGTTCCAATTTAATTCTTTATACCCCAATGCTTCAACATATTTAATGACAAATAGAAATTCATCAGCATCATTGGTCATGATTTGTGGATGCAACACATTTACGGTATTGTTTTTCGGCAATAAGTCCCTTTGGTAACCTGGTTTAATGTCTAATTTTCCGTTTAATCGAATATAGGGTGCGAAATAAGTATCAATCCCGCCGAAATATTTGTCCAATGCGTTTCTGAACCTGAAATCAGTAAAACCTTGGAGTGGAGAAGACAATAATGTTAAAGACATGAAAAAAAATTCGAGTCAAAGATAGATGATTGAGGTGAAATCATTTCATAACCGATAAAATAAATGCAAGGTTAGTATTTAAAAGCTTAAATTTAGCATATCCAATCAAAGTTTGCGATTATGAAAAAATATAAAACAATTGTCGGCCTCGCTTTTATCCTGCTTTCATTTTCTTCTTGCAATAAAAATTATGAATGCAATTGCACAGATGGGAGTCTAAATTCTGAAGTAACCACCCATAACATTGAATCTAATAATGAAGCTGATGCAAGAGAAAAGTGTCAAAGTCATGTAAAAACAGGTCCGAATGGAACTAGTACTTGTAGTTTGAATTTGTGAAGCTAATAAATTGTTGTCTTATCAAAATGGTTATTTTTAGGATGGATTAATAAGTGAAAAACTGCCAAAAATTAATTAATGTTTTAGATTAGTTGACTGATAATATCTTATTGAAATATAAATGATTAGTTTACAACAAACTTACCTTTTGATATATAATCGTTGAAAGTTACTTGATAAAAATAGACACCGGGTGCTAAATCATTTACATACAATTTATAGGATTGAAAGTTAATGCTGTTCATTAAGATTAAGTTGCCATATATATCAAATACCTGAATGTTAGTAGGGGAATTTTCAAATTCAAAATTGATAAGGTTGTTGGATGGGTTCGGGTAAATATTTACTGCTGTTTTATTGATGGCATTGGTCAGTCCCGTTGGTTGGGCACATCCCGTTTCAATGAGATTTGAAAGGGTCCATAAATTGTTTCTAGCTGGCAATTGAAGTGCTGCAGTCATTCTGTCTACTTGGCCTTGTGTGAACATTTTTTTACAATCATGGTTATAATCCATGTAATTCTCTCCGTTGGTCGGAAAATCACAACTAAAGTCGTTGTTATAACAACCTGTTAATTCGATTGTTCCTCCTAAGGTAGGAGGCGTATCGCTTTCCAAATCATTGTTAGGACTACAGCCATTTTCGAAAGTGTGTCTTAAGTTTAACCAATGACCCAGTTCATGGGTCCCAACTGAAGCCCATTCTTGTCCTGGAGTTAATTCTGAGTGGGTACCATATCCCCAGCGTATTGAGCTGTAAAAAACGCCATCCGTATTATTATTTGTATTGCTTAAACTGGGGTAGTATGCATATGCAGTAAAAAGTGATGGTTCACCTTGGGTATATTTTGGTAAATAAATATTCAAATATTTATGATTGTCCCATGCGTATTGAAATAAATTTGTGTTGTTGAGCATTGCTGCGGAGTCTTCATAATAAATTACACCGCTTGTCTGATTGCCAAAAGGATCGATTGAAGCAAGGCAAAATTGAATATCCAAAGTTGCCTTTATGCCATCAAAAGCAGAATCAATGGTGTTCCAATCGCTGTTTAATCCATTAAAATCAGTGTTCAGGATGTCAATGCCTGATTGGGCTTGGGCTAAGTCTATTTTTGCGTCATCTCCATAATGAAAGACATGTAAAACTACTGGAATGATGTATGTTTCATCACGGTCTTGTCCTTTGTTTTGGTCACGAGCCTTTTTTAATTGTTTCACAAATTCTTGTGTAAAAGCTTCGTTTTCTTCAAATTCAAAAAGTGCATTTGTATTTGTCTTACTTATTCTTTTAATGATTTCTGAATCAGAACAAGGTGAATTCAAGTTGTTATTTTGTCCTTTTGTAATGGGTATAAAGGCTAACAAGGCTAGTAATACAGTATAAAACTTCTTCATAACTAAAAAATTATGGGGAACAATAAAGCAAGATAAGCATTTAAAATGAGCTTATTCTATTATTTAATAAATCTACGGACCCCAATAATCGAAATGATAAACGGTACCTGATTCAATAATAATTTTTAAGTCTCCTCCACAAGTTAAGGTATGAGCGCCTGGTTGAATGGGACCCATTTCACCTAATTTATAGGGCCAAATTTTACCGTCTACTCTTATTTTTAGATCGCTGCCACAATTTTTTTCAATTATCAAGTAGCTGTTGTTGTCTTTTGATGGGTAAACCTTTCCACGCAGTTCCTTGTGGTAGCAAGCAGAAATAAGAAGGAGGAATAAGAGTACACATATTAATTTCATAAGGACTTGACAATTGTGAGATATATTGATCTAAAGTTTCAGTAATTCATCAATTAAATGCGTCTAATTATCCTTCACTCAATTGCTTTACTTTTTGTCCCCAATTTAATAAAATACTTTTTTGTGATTCAAAATCATCACCATAAGGACCGCATACAATTTTTAGTTCAGTTTGTTTTGTTTCTTCATTTTCGAGTAATAAGAATTTTTCAGTGTAGTTAGCATTGTCATAATCATTTTGAATATAATAATTACCGAATAATATGTCAGCATATCCTGACGCTAAAATTCCACTGGAAGGATAATGGTAATTCACATTTGTTTTTTTTCTCCAATCAGTTTTTAGCTTATTATTTCTGTCGAAAATTGGTTGAAAAGATTTTACATTATTAGGATCTGTTAGTATTTTCCAAATTGTTTCTTGAGCGGCTGCAATAGGAATTTCCATAGTTATAAATCTATTTTGGGTCAATTTATCTACTTCATTATCAGTTAAAAATCTTATTTCACTTAATCTAGCACTTCCATTCCCTCCATTCAGGTATCTAAAGCCAACTATCGAATCATTGTCGATATTCAAGGCTTGAATGATAATGATCAGTTCCTCTCTTTTCGAGTACCTGCTATACTGAGTAGCCAAGCGGGGCATGGTCATATCCAATACTTTGGCATTTGGGTATTTTTCGGTATCTACTAAAATAAGTGAAGCTCCATTTTGAGTTTCCTCTTGGGTTGCTAATCGACCATTGACAACTGGTACATTTTGCCAATCTTTGATGTCCACCGCTGGAAAACCATTTAAATTATCTGGACAATACCAACCGCCGTATTGGTGTGGTTCGGTTTGAACTGTTGCTATTTTGGGACTGGCTGTAGCTGCTTCATCCTTTTTTTCTGCTTCGCTAATTTGCGAACAAGATGAAAATGAAGTGAATAATAATAGAATTAAAACTTTAAATAATTTATTTTTCATGATACGTGTTTTTATCGTTTTATTAAAAGTACGTGGAGGTGTGTGGGTTTAGGTTTAAATAGTGTAAAATAATGTAAATGCTTGGTAAATTAATTGAGGTGGTGATTAAAGTTAGTATTAAAATAGGGAATGGGTAGGGTTTGGAGGTTTTTTGTTTTTTGGGGGATGGGTTTGTTTGCTGCGTGAGCTGGCGAGGTGTTCGTTGCGTGCACTTTTTCTTGTTCACTGCGCGAACATTGTTTTGTTCACTTCGTGAACTGTGTTTTGTCCGCTTCGCGAACAGGGTTTTGTCCGCTGCGCGAACTTTTTCTTGTCCGCTTTGCGAACATTGTATTGTCCGCTTCGCGAACTGGGATTGTCCGCTTCGCGAACATTGTATTGACTTCACTCGTTCACTGCGTGAACATTGTTAGGTGCAAGAATTATGTAGGAGATTTACTTACGTGAATCTTAAGGGGGAGAGCTGATCATCAAAAACCATCAAGCGCTACCGCGCTTGGTTTTTTTATGCCCAATCCTCTCGTTGAAGCGAGCTTCACTCGGGTTTGGGCATAAAAAAACCAGTTTAGGAAATCCTAAACTGGTTTTTGGTGGCGAAAAGGAGATTTGAACTCCTGACCTCCGGGTTATGAATCCGGCGCTCTAACCAACTGAGCTACCTCGCCAATATGCTATTTTGCACTCTAACCATCCCGATAACTATCGGGAGAGCTACCTCGCCAATTGCACCCTAATAAATTGTTTTTTTTATTAGAGGGTGCAAATATAATTGATTTTTAATTCTTTCAAATTAAAATCGGAAAATATTAATCAATTATTTTTGGGGACTTTACTTTTTCTTTTAATAAGGCTATTTTTAAGACTTCATCCATTGTTTTAACATAATGAAATTTAAGCCCTTTTAAATAACTTGGTTTGATATCATCTATGTCTTTTTTGTTTTGAGAACACAAAATAATTTCTTTGATATTTGCCCTTTTGGCAGCTAATATTTTTTCTTTAATGCCACCAACTGGTAAAACAGCACCTCTCAAAGTAATTTCACCTGTCATGGCTAAGTTTTTCTTTACTTTTCTTTGCGTCAAGGCCGAAGCCATAGCTGTTAACATGGTAATACCTGCTGAAGGACCATCTTTTGGTGTGGCTCCTTCAGGAACGTGAACATGTACGTCCCATCTGTCGAATAATGATGCATCCACATTGATTAATTCTGAATTTGCCTTTAAATATTGGTGTGCCAATACTGCCGACTCTTTCATAACATCACCTAGACTACCAGTAAGGGTTAACTTTCCTTTTCCTTTGGTTAAACTAGTTTCAATGTATAAAATATCACCTCCAACCTGCGTCCAAGCAAGTCCAGTGACTACACCGGCGAATTCATTGCCAATGTATTTGTCTTTGCCGTGGGCAGGGCCTAAAATGGTTTTTAATTCATTTTCATGCACAATCACATTATATTTTTCCTCCATGGCAATTAATTTTGCCCGATTTCTAATAATTTTTGCAATTTTCTTTTCTAAACTTCTCACGCCTGATTCTGCAGTGTAATCTGTTACTACTTTTTCCAATATTTTATCAGATATGGTAATGTTCGATTTTTTGATTCCGTGATTTTCGATCTGTTGTGGAATTAAATGGCGCTTGGCAATTTGTATTTTTTCCTCAACAGTATATCCCGTCACCTCAATAATTTCCATTCTATCTCTTAAGGGTCCTTGAATGGTGTTTAAGTTGTTTGCAGTGGCGATAAACAAGACTTTTGATAAGTCATAGTCCAACTCTACGAAATTATCGTTAAAAGTGCCATTTTGTTCAGGGTCTAAAACTTCTAAAAGTGCTGAAGAAGGATCACCATGCGTATCTCGACCAACTTTATCTATTTCGTCTAACACAAAAACTGGATTAGATGATTTTGCTTTTCTTATATTTTGAATGATTCTACCAGGCATGGCGCCAATATAGGTTCTTCTATGTCCTCTAATTTCAGCCTCGTCATGTACACCACCTAAAGATACTCTTACGTATTTTCTGCCCAATGCTTCGGCTACAGATTTTCCTAAAGATGTTTTACCCACACCTGGAGGTCCGTAAAGACATAGGATAGGGGACTTCATATCTCCTTTTAACTTTAATACCGCTAAATATTCAATGATACGTTCTTTAACTTTTTCTAATCCAAAATGGTCTCGGTCTAAAATTGCTTGGGCTTTTTTCAGATCAAAAACATCCTTGGTTTTTTTATTCCAAGGCAAATCCAATAACAAATCAATATAATTTAACTGAACAGAGTACTCTGCACCCTGCGGATTCATTCTTTGGAATTTTTTAATTTCCTTATCAAAAGCTTTTTGAATTTTCTTTGACCATTTTTTCTTCGCCGCTCTTTTTTCAAATTCTTTAATTTCCGCTTCAACCGGGTTGCCCCCTAGTTCTTCTTGAATGGTACGCATTTGTTGATTCAAAAAGTATTCTCTTTGTTGCTTATCAATATCAACTTTTACCTTGCTCTGAATCTCATTTTTCATCTTCAGCATCTTGATCTCATGCGATAAGTGTACCAACACTTTTTCTATCCTTTGATCAATATTTGCAATGCTCAATAATTCTTGTTTTTGATGCACGTCACTACTCAAATTTGAGGAGATGAAATTCGCCATGAAAGTCGGGCTTTCAATGTTTTTAATGGCAAAAGCAGCATCTGAAGGAATGTTTGGCGAATCCTTGATGATTCTTAAGGCCATTTCTTTCATTGAATCAACCAAAGCTTGATTTTTGGTTTCCGTCATGTCCAATTTCTCGTCAACGATTCCTGTAACCAAAGCCTTGAAATATGGCTCTTCTTGAATATATGAATTAATTTTAAATCTCTTTTTACCTTGTATAATAATGGTGGTAGAACCATCAGGCATTTTTAATTTTTTAATAATCGTTGCAACTGTACCCAAAGTATGTAAATCTTCTTTGGTGGGTTCTTGAATATCCGTTTTCTTTTGTGCCACCACGCCAATTGTCTTATTAGAATTGTAGGCTTCTTCTATTAATTTGATAGATTTATCTCTACCTACAGTGATGGGTATCACAACACCAGGAAATAAAACATTATTTCTCAATGGTAAAATCGGTAATACTTCAGGAATATCTTCCTTGTTCATACTGTCTTCTTCCTCATCAGAAATCAAAGGAACGAATTCAGTGTCTTGGTCAATAATATTTGCTAAGTCTAAAAAATCTTCTTGCATAAAGTCAGACATATGTTCAGTTTTTTGTCAGTTTGTCATTTAATTTATGAATACCTATTTGAAATTGTCAAAAAAAGCAAGTTTTAGGAGCTTTTTTGAAGTGATTGTATTCAGACCTATAGTAAGTCAACCATTGTGCCAAAATTAAACAGTCTGGTATAAATGTTTTAATAGGTCAATATCTGCAGGACTCAAAGTAATATTTCTTCTTTTCATCATGTTTGTTGCTACTTCAATGGCCTTGTCGAATTTAAATTGATCATTTAAACCCCATGAAAAAGAAGGGATGTATTTGGGAGGGAAATCTCCTCCGAACACATTGGCTGAAACGCCAATTACTGTTGCTGTATTTAGCATGGTGTTAATGCCCGTTTTAGAATGGTCACCCATCATTACACCACAGAAAATATTTTCGGTTTGAGCCAAACTTTTACTGCGATAACTGTAAATCTTGAGTTTACCGTAATTGTTTTTTAAATTTGAAGAATTAGTATCTGCACCTAAATTACACCATTCACCAATTACAGAATTTCCTATAAAACCGTCGTGTCCTTTATTACTATAGCCTTGTAATATACAATTTGAAATTTCACCACCAACCTTACATTCTGGTCCTATGGTTGTGGCGCCATATATTTTAGCACCCATTTTCACTGTACTGTGTTCGCCTAAGTAAAAAGGACCGCGAATTATTGCGCCTTCCATTACTTCGGCATCCTTGTCAATGTAAATAGGACCGGTACTCCCATTGAGTATGGCACATTCAATTTTTGCGCCTGGGGCAATGAATATATTCTCTTGTGCAATCACCTGATTACTTGCGCTAATCGCTTGAGAGCGCTTGTTCTTTGTCAATAAATCAAAGTCAATCTTTGCCGCTGCTTCGTTTTGTTGAAATAATTCCCATATTTCATTGACCATAATGGTTTCCTCACACTTTGAATCGACCCGATTATCATTTTTTGTCCCTTTTGTACATACCCATTCTCCTTTGAGATAGAGGGACTGGTTAGTAGTAAGGCTTAATATTTCATTGACTAGCGTAGTCCCTGGTTTACAGTTGCCAGCAATAAGGTAATCGAATGAGGAGTCGGAAGGGTATAAGGTTTGTAAATATGATTCAGTTTTATAACTCTTGTTTACTTGCTCCTTGCTCAACATATTTAGCCATGTTTCCTCCATGGTTAGCATCCCAAAGCGCAATTTTACAACTGGACGCGTGAGGGTTAATGGGGCAAAATTTAAATGTTTATCGTTATCTGTAAACTGTATTTTCATAAAATTTAAGGTAAAAAAAAAGCCTCAAAATTGAGGCTTTATAAAAGTATAAATAATTTTTTATTATTTCTTTAAATTTTTACCGTATCTGTTTTTGAATTTGTCAATTCTACCAGCGGTATCCACAAATTGTAATTTTCCAGTAAAGAATGGGTGAGATTTATGAGAAATATCCAATTTAATTAATGGATACTCATTACCATCTTCCCATTGAATTGTTTCATTAGAAGGTGCACAAGAATTGCATAAAAATGCATATTCATTCGTCATATCTTTGAAAATAACTTTTCTGTACTCTTCTGGGTGAATTCCTTTTTTCATTTTAATTCTATATTAATGCGTCAATTTTATATTCCGAAATCGGAGTGCAAATCTACTAAATTTATTTTTAATAACAATAAATATAATCGTAAAATAATTTTATTTAAAATACGTATACTATCTTTGAGACGTCAAATTTATGAAAAACATTCTAACCATTGCGGGCTTATTACTATTATTTTTTACTGTTTCATGTAAGAAAAATAAAATATACTCTAAAGAAAACTTAAGTTTCTCTGCCGATACTGTATTGTTTGATACTGTTTTTACAACTGTTGGTTCTACCACTAAGAGACTAAAATTCTACAATAAAAACACCTTACCTATTTTAGTAGAAGAAATAGAATTGATGGGAGGAAGTAATTCTCCTTTTAATATCAATGTAGATGGAGTAGCAGGGGAGAATTTTAAGGAAATCAATTTGAGTAGCGGAGATTCCATCTTTGTTTTTGTTGAAGTAACACTTTCTGTTAATAGTGGAACTTTGCCTATGGTGGTGGAAGATTCTATTCGCTTTAAAACGAATGGTAAAAACCAATATGTAAAATTAGTGGTTTGGGGACAAGATGCTTATTTTCATGTGAATGAAATTGTAAGTGACAATGAGCCTTGGATGAATGACAAACCCCATGTAATTTATGGTATTGCAGGTGTTGGTTTTCCAGGAGTTGATTCTAATTTAACACTTACTATACCCGCAGGAACTCAAATTTATTCACATAAAAACTCATATTTATATGTGTACAAAAGTAATTTAGTGGTCAATGGTACATTTGAAAATGAAGTAGTTTTTAAGCACGATCGTTTAGAATCTTATTATGCAGAACAGGCTGGACAATGGGGTGGTATTATTTTGACTCAATCAAATAATTCATTTATCAATTATGCAATTATTGAAAATGCAGCCATTGGTTTAAGGGTAGATACAACAAGCGGAAACCAAACATTATTGTTGCAAAATACCATTATTAAGAATAGCCAATTTTACAATTTGTTCTTAAATGCGGGCCCTATTGTAACAGTAGAAAATTCAGTTTTTGGAGATGCGGGGATTATTTCAGTCTATTTATTTGCAGGGGGACAAGCTAATTTTAAACATTGCAATATGGTTAATTATTGGAAAGGCTCAAGAGGGGGGCCAAGCTTTGCCATAAAAGATTATTTTGAAGTGGGAGAAATTACTTACGTTCGCTCTTTTCTTAACACAACATTTGACAATTGTATCATGTATGGAAATGTCGAAAATGAATTGGTGGTTGATACTTTGGCAAATAGTCCTTATCCATTTGATGTGGTATTCAGGAATTGTTTGTCAAAACGAGAGGAAATTTATGATTATTCGAACTATACCAATATGATTTGGAACCAGGATCCATTATTTGAAGATGCATTCATTTATGATTTTCATTTAAAAGATGGTTCACCACTTAATAACGCAGGGAATGCTTTAACTGGTATTGCGGTGGATATTGAAGGGAATGCAAGGAATACAAGCACGCCTGATATTGGTGCCTACGAAAATTAATTAACTGTAAAAGTAGCCGAGTCTCTGGCACTTGCTCCTAAGAAAGAAAAATCGCTATAAGTCACCAACTTTACTTCGTAAGAACCTGGTGTATCAAATTTTCGAACAAAATAAACGTCACTCCAACCCAATGAATTTTCAACAGCTGAATCTGGTCCCATAATGGTCCATTCATAGCTCCATTCATTTTCTGAACAAGAAGTAAAAGTAATAGAATCGCCTGCGTTAATTGTGGTTTTATCCAAATCTATACAAGCAGTTACTTGCTTATCCTTGGTACAAGCAATCGTAAATAAACTACCAATAGCCAATAAAAATAAAAATGATTGTTTCATTTATTGTGTTTTGACAAATATATAAAAGAATCAAAAGTAAACATTTAATTGAAGCAGATTGAAATCAACAATTTATTATGAATTAAAATTAATTGTACTGTCAAATGCAATAACTAAAGGCTTTTCGACGTTATGTTTATTGAGTTGTAACCATTAATAAAAAACTGGTTATGCTTATGCAAAGAATAAAAACCAAAACCAAAACAGAGTAATTATGCCAATTAATCCCATTTACCATCACACAGAGGAAAAGCTGCAAGAGGAGCTTCTGTGGGTGCAAGCGGCGCAAAAAAATCCGAAGCGGTTCGCGCCACTTTACGACAAGTATTATGAACAAATTTTCAGGTATATCTACCAGAGAATGGACGATAAAGAACTTGCTTTTGATGTCACCAGTCAGGTGTTTTTAAAAGCCATGAATAACATTGAAAGATATGAATACAGAGGTGTCCCGTTTTCGTCGTGGTTATACAGGATTGCCAAAAGTGAAGTCTATCAATCGTTTAGAGACAAGAAAGCCAAAAGAACCGTTAACCTGGAGTCCTTTCATTTAGAAGGGATGATGGATGAATGGGAGGAAGACAGAACTGAAGAAAACAGAAAAGTACTATTGAACATTATAGGCGCTTTGAAAGAAGAAGAAGTTCAGTTGGTGGAGATGCGTTATTTTGAAAAACGATCATACCGAGAGATTGGAGAAATACTGGAATTGACTGAAAACAATGCCAAAGTAAAAACGCATAGAATAGTAAATAAGATGAAGAAAATTTATAGAAAATCATATGGACAATTACAAAATTAGATTAGATCGACCAAAGTTGACATCCGAAGAGATTGTGCAGCGAAAAGATTTTGATACCATCATGAATAATCATGAAATTATTAAAAGGCCTTTTCGAAAGTCACCCTGGTTTTTTGGGGTGACAGGGATGGCAACTATCGGTTTATTATTGGGGGGAGTATATACTTTTACTTCCTCCAGCCATAAACCAAAAACACAAGCTTTGCACGTAGCCAAAAGTGAGCCACCCAATTTTAAAGCTAAAATGGTTAACCTAGAAGTGATGGAGCCAAGCAATGAAAAAGAATTGCTAATCCAGCAACCTTCAGAAAACAAGAGGACCTTAAAAAAAGTAAAAAACGAAAAAAAAATCAAGCATGATAAAACAAGTACTTTAATTGATAATACCAACCTAAAACAAGTTGAATCAAACATTGCCGAAACCAATCATGTGATTGAAGAGGAAGTAGTAGCTAATAAATCAAGCTACTTAGCAAACCATCCCAGGATTAATGGAAAGATTGGCGGAAAGTTGAAAATGTCGGAAGTGGAACATAATTTTAAAATTTTGACAGACTCAGATATTGAAGTCCTCAGTTTTGAATTGCATGTAGTCACCGAATTTGGTGCAAAAATTTATCAGGCAAGCAGTAATGAATTGACAGATGAAATGAGAAATGTAATTTTAAAACAAGCGGTCAATAGTGAAGTTTATTTTGAAAATATCCAAGGAGATGTTGGAAAAGGTAAAAAAATGAGACTCTCACCTTTGAAGTATTCCTTGTCGAAATAAATAGAAATTGTTAAAAATCGTTAGTTTCAAATAATTAAATGAAAGGCATTTTTTACCTTTGTGAAAAATAATTCATGTACAAAGCGATAATCCGACCCATTTTATTTGCATTCGACCCAGAGAAAATACATCATTTCACTTTTGGATTTATCAAATTTGTCAACAAAATTCCTTTTGTATCAAGTATCTTAAGAAGCGTTTATACAGTAAAAGATAAAAACTTGGAGCAAAATTTATTCGGTCTGAATTTTAAAAACCCAGTTGGATTAGCAGCAGGTTTTGATAAAAACGGAACACTTTTCAATGAACTAACTGGTTTTGGTTTTGGTTTTATTGAAGTAGGCACCGTTACACCTTTGGCGCAAGAAGGAAATCCGAAGAAAAGACTTTTTAGATTAAAAGAAGATAAAGGATTGATTAACCGAATGGGATTCAACAATAAAGGTGTTGATGCCTTGGTTGAAAGATTAAAAAATAGAAAAACAACGACCATTATCGGAGGGAATATTGGTAAAAACACCCTCAGTACTTCCGATCAATACATTGATGATTACGCACAAACATTCGAAAAGCTACATGCAGTGGTCGATTACTTTGTAGTCAATATTTCCTGTCCAAATGTGGGTAGTATGGCTAAATTGCAGGACAAAGACTTTATTTTAGAACTCTTGAACACCTTGCAAGGCATTAATGAGCAGAAACAAATTCAAAAACCCATTTTATTAAAAATAGCACCCGACTTGAACGACCAACAATTGGATGAGATTATTGAAGTAGTGCTTGCTGCTAAAATTCAAGGAGTCATTGCATCCAATACTTCAACCAATCGCGCTGGTTTAAAAATGAGTGAAGCCGAATTAAATAAAATTGGAAATGGAGGCTTGAGTGGGCAACCTGTCAAGGACAGAAGTACAAAAGTAATTGCCTACTTGGCGAAACATTCCAATCATGCCTTTCCAATTATTGGCGTGGGTGGTATACATTCAGCAAATGATGCAATTGAAAAAATTAAAGCAGGAGCAAGTTTGGTGCAAGTGTACACTGGCTTTATTTATGAAGGACCCAAACTGGTAAAATCAATCAATAAAGAAATTGCAAAGTTGAACTTATTACACAGAAAATGATCAAATTAATTGAATGTCCACGCGACGCCATGCAAGGTTTGCATGATTTTATACCTACTGAAGTAAAAGCGGCTTACATCAACGGTTTACTTAAAGTTGGGTACGATACAATTGACTTTGGAAGTTTTGTTTCACCTAAGGCGATTCCACAATTAAAAGATACTGCCGAAGTACTTTCTCAACTTAATTTAAAAGATACAAAATCAAAATTATTGGCCATCATAGCCAATGAAAGAGGGGCAAAAGATGCGGTTCAATTCGAAGAGATTGATTATTTAGGATTTCCATTTTCTGTTTCAGAAACCTTTCAACAAAGAAACACCAATTCAAGTATTGAAGAATCATTGAGCAGGGTAGAAGCCATTCAAAATTTATGTGTCAAACACAATAAAAAAATGGTGGTTTACTTATCCATGGCTTTTGGTAACCCTTACGAAGACCCTTGGAATGTAGATGTAGTAGGGAAGTGGTCAGCAACTTTACATGAAAAATTAGACATTAATATTTTGGCACTTTCTGATACAATCGGGGTGTCTGATAGCAATAACATCACCTATTTATTCGAAAATTTGATTCAAGCTTTTCCTAAAGTGGAATTTGGGGCACATTTGCACAGTACAATTGAAACAGCGACTGAAAAAATTGATGCTGCAGTAAATGCTGGTTGTAAGCGATTTGATGGAGCCATTAAAGGATTTGGAGGCTGTCCAATGGCAGCTGATGATTTAGTAGGTAATATGCCAACAGAGAAAATTATTGATTATTTAGAACAAAAAGAAATAAAACACGGACTTGACATGGAAGCTTTTCACAGGGCCGAAAATGAAGCAATTAAAGTGTTTCCAATTTAAATATAGATGACATGAAGAAGATATTAAGCTTAGTAATTTTATTATTTTCCACCTTAACAATTCAGGCTGGACAGTTTGAGCAAACTTTAGGACATTTTAATAAGGTAAAAATTATTGGAAATTATGATGTCAATTTAATCCATGGAGAAGTGGCTAAAATTGTGGTGGATAATAAGGATGCAAAAGTACCAGATGATGCCATTTTATTTTCAATTATTGATACCATTTTGACCGTGCAATTGCAGTATGATACTTATGTGAAGCGAAATTTATCAATCGATATTTATTACACAGATTTAATTGAAATTGAAGGAAAAAGAGGGGTGAGAATATCTTGTCAAACACCATTTGATAATGACATGACATTGTTTGTAAATGCAGGCGGTAAAATTGATGCCAAAATCAATACAAATAATTTACGTGCAAAAGTTTCATCTGGTGGTTCTATCCATGTCGACGGAAAAGTTGAACACTTGGTGGCAGATGTGAATGCTGGCGGAATTATTGGTGCTTCCTTTTTATTGGTCGAAACTTGTGATGCCACCGTGCAAATGGGTGGTGAAATTATTTTAAATATCAAACAAGGATTGAATGCTACTGTGAAAGCGGGTGGCGTTATTTCTTATAAAGGAAATCCGGAAGAATTATCTAAATCAATTAAGTTGGGTGGAACCATTGAAAAATTATAAGCAAATGAAAGTACTTTTTTATAGTTTATTGGCGGTTTTTATAATGGTGAGTTGCAATGATGAAGGCAGTGTCAACGAAATTGAAAATTATTTTCCCAGCGATACCGTTTTGGTCGAAAATGAATATCCAGGAATTGATAATAAAGCAGTGTTAAAAGCCATGCAAGACTTGAAAATTTGTACTTTATCAGACACCAGTACCACCATAGCCTTGTGTGATTATCAAAAATTTAGAATTTTTCCGGTAGGACCAAAAATTGATTTTGCAACTTGCTTTATCTTAGAAATGAAAGAAGGGCTTTATCAGTCTCCTGTGAAGCAAGTATTGGTGATTGAAAAAAGCTTTAACAAGTATAAAATTATCAACCGTTATTTGGGCTTTTTAATTGAATACCGAACCACTGAATCAGGTTACAACGACTTGTTAATGGGGTATAAAGATCCTGAAATGGGCTTGATTGCCATTAAACACGCTTGGGACAAGGAAAAATATGAGCCAGTAGATGTCGAGGAAATCAATGGTTATTTTATCAAGCCTGAATTAAAAGATTCCATCAATCAACTGTTCTTAACT
>CBDUKB010000044.1:0-16281 GCA_965367695.1 uncultured Putridiphycobacter sp. | reverse complement strand
AATGTGCTCAATCCAATACAAGAAGATAAAGTGCCTGGAGGCTCCTCTGGAGGTTCAGCTGCAGCATTAGCTGCGGGTATGTGCACAGTAACTATTGGAAGTGACACTGGTGGCTCTATCCGCCAACCAGCTTCTTTTACAGGACTGGTAGGCTATAAGCCAACTTATGGAACCATTTCAAGATATGGTTTACTTGCTTATGCCTCTTCATTTGATCAAATTGGTCCATTTACCACCAACGTAAAAGACGCTGCTTTGGTAACTGCTGTAATGGCTGGAAAAGACGAATACGATAGCACCGCTATACAAGAAGAAATCAACGAATTTCCAATCAGAAAAATAGAAAAAGGCAGTTTAAAAATTGCTTATATCAGCGATTGTTTAAACTCAAAAGGTTTAGATGCTGAAATTAAAAAAAGTTTGGAAAATACCATCAGTGCTTTAAAAAATGAAGGTCATACTGTTGAACCAGTTAGCTTTCCCTTTTTAGATGTGATGGTACCCACCTATTATGTTTTAACCACTGCCGAAGCTTCATCAAATTTATCGAGATACACAGGTGTGCATTACGGAAAATTGGCTGATAAGGTGGTAGGTGTTGAAGAAACTTATAAAAAATCGAGAAGTGAAGGTTTTGGAGCGGAAGTAAAAAGAAGAATTATGCTAGGCACTTTTGTGCTTTCACATGGCTATTATGATGCTTATTATACTAAGGGACAAAAGGTAAGAAGAGTAATTCAGGATAAAACCAAAGAGTTACTTTCTGATTACGACGTTTTATTACTCCCTACTACACCAGGTACTGCTTTTGAAATTGGGGGTGTAAAAGATGCGATTCAAATGTATTTACAAGACATTTTTACCGTGCAAGCTAACTTAGCAGGAAACCCAGCAATTTCTTTACCAATGGGTCAACACTCAAATGGATTACCTTTTGGATTGCAATTAATTGGTCAACACCAACAAGAAAGCGAACTACTTTCAATTTCAACTTATTTGATGGATTTAAAACCTTAAGCTATGTTAAAAGGAATCATTACTTTATGGGTAGTATTTCTTTTATTCTTTGTCCAAGGACAGCCAACTATTAAACAAGATATTTTTGTTGACACCTTTCAATCAGAAGCGTTTTTAGGAAATGTAGAAGCGGCACTGTTCGATTATTACGCCCAAACATTTGGAAAAGCTGAAGCCTATAGTATTTTAAATGAACTCGGGAGAGAAGATCATTCAGTTGTTGAGTTTCCCGATTCAATTTATGCGAAAAGAATTGATTTTTTAGTCGAAACCACTCCTTTTACAGCACAAAGCAACCCAACAATTTTAAAAACAATTAACTATTTTGTTAAAAAAAGAAGCCGTTACACAGCGGTGATGCTGGGTCGTTCTTTGTATTATTTTCCATTATTCGAAACAAGCTTAGCCAATTATAATTTACCCTTAGAATTAAAATATTTACCCATTGTAGAAAGTGCCTTGAAACCCACTGGTAAGTCTTGGGCCGGGGCCGCTGGACTTTGGCAAATTATGTACCGAACAGGGAGATCACTTGATTTACATGCCGACTCTTATATTGATGAAAGGTACGACCCAATTAAAGCAACTGATGCTGCTTGTCGGTATTTGTCCTTTTTATATAATTTATACGGAGACTGGGACTTGGCTTTGGCCGCTTATAACTGTGGACCAGGAAATGTAAATAAAGCTATCAGGCGTTCAGGTGGTCAAACAAATTACTGGAAAATTCGCCCATATTTGCCAAAAGAAACACAAATGTATGTACCAAATTTTTACGCGGTAATGTACATGATGAATTATTACAAGGAACACGAAATTATTCCTATGGAGGCTAATATCTATTACCACGAAACAGATACCGTTTGTTTGAGTGCTTCTGCTAAAATTTCGCATATTGATTCAATTATTGGCATTGCTTCAGCTGATTTTAAAACATTAAACCCACAGTATAAAACTGATTATATTCCTCAAACTGATCCCCCTCAATGCATTGTTTTGCCAATAGCTTTTATGCCACAATTTTTTAAATATGAAGATTCCCTTTATGCCTATCAAAAATATTTAGATACTACTGGTCAGAATTATGTAATATTGAATAAAAAGAAAACCCATACAGTGAAACCAGAAGAAAGCATGGCTGACATTGCCTTGTTGTACGATACCTCTACCAATGATATTAGAGAATGGAATGGTTTAAGGAATTCAACATTATACCCAGGACAAAGAATAGTGGTGATGATACCAGAAAAGCGATTTATTAACAACTATGAAAAACCTTCCATTCAAGAACATCAAGTTAATGAAGTGGAAAAACCTGCGAAAAAACCAAGTATTACCTCCCCCAGTGGTGAATATAAATACTATACAATAAAATCTGGAGAGAACCTTTGGTCTATCAGTCAAAAATTAGGCATATCTTTTGTTGACTTACAAGCATTGAACAGCGACTTAAATCCCAAAAGGATGAAGCCGGGTCAAAAAATAAAAATTGCAGTTAAATAAACTCATCAATATGAAAAATTTAATTCTTCTTACCCTTCTTACTTTTTTATGGGTTGCATGTGAACCTGCACCCAATCATCCTGAAACTATTAATAGCTCCGTTTCGGGTCAACTTCCTAAAATGACAGGTCCTGCAGGCAGGGTGCTTGTTTCTGTTGAAGATAATCTTTGGGAAGGAACCCTTGACTCAATTTTTTATAAAGCCTTTTCTAAACCGGCACCCGGACATTATATTTCCGCTGAGCCAATATTCGATTATTTTCAACAAGACCCAAGTGAAATCAACCAATTAGGTAAAAAAAACAGAAACTTTTTAAGTATCATACTTGATCCAAGCGCGAATTTTTCTGAAACTGAAGTGGTCATTAAAAAAAATCATTTGTCGGATGGGCAAATTTACATGGTTGTTAAAGATAGCGACAAAGCGAGGTTGATTCGTTTTTTTAAGGAACAACTTCCTACATATATTGCCGTATTCAACGATCAAGAAAATGAGCGATTAATTAAAAAATATACATACACAAGACATGCCGCTTTCGATAAAATTGCAAGAGAAAGGTTTGGAATTGGAATTGGTGTACCGAGTACAGCAAATTTTGAAGCGGACTTAGATTCCATCATTTATGCCTTAGATAAAAACAGTAAAGAATTTGCCGACAATCCAAAAACCAAAGCAAAAGGTGGAGTTTATTGGGCAAAAAAAGGCATTTTAATTTGGGATAGTCCATACAAAGACAGTACCGATATGCGTCCACAAGCATTGTTAAACAACCGAGATAGTACTTTAAAATATGCTGTCAAAGGAACAATCCCAAATTCATACATGGCCACTGAATATTATAAAACACATGCGCCAAGCTTTGCTGCTATAAAAATTGGAACAGCAAATGCCATAAAAATTGAAGGCTTATGGAAACATGCCGGAAATGAAGCAGCAAGTGGAGGTGGTCCTTTCGTAGAAATTGCAGTACATCACCCAACAAAAAATAAGATTGTACATGTTTCCGTTTACATCTACGCTTTAAATTTTGATAAAAGAGAGCTGCTTAGAGAAGCAAACGCTATTTTGAGCACCATTGAAATCGTGGGTTAAACCAACTTATGGTTCTTGAAAATCAGGATTTGTAATGTAGCTACTGTCAGTTAATGAAACCAAAAACTTCATAAGCAAAACCCTGCTTTCAGGTGCCAATTGAACACCACCATTTGCCACATCTTTCAACAATGGATCAATTGTGGGAGAATCTTGTAAACCAAAACTATAATGGTCAATTACCTCGTTTAACGTTTTAAATCTACCGTCATGCATATAAGGTGCTGTAAATAATAAATTCCTTAAGGTGGGTGTTTTAAATTTTGCATTATCGTTAGGGTCGCCCGTAACTTTTGCTAAACCTAAATCAGTAGGCACCGCATCAAGTCCGTTATTGTGAAAAACATTGTCGGTCCATAAAGGATTAAATTGGTCACCGTGACAATGTGCGCAATCTGCACCGCCGGCTTGCGATTCTGCTAAAAATATTTCATAGCCTTGTTTCATTTGAAGTTCTTGAAATTGGGTATAGCCTGTTGGTTCACCTCTTAAATATTTGTCAAAAGGAGCGTTTCCCGATAATAAAGTTCTTTCGAATTGAGCCAATGCTTTAGCGACTAAAGTTGAATCAATGATTTTGGTGTTAAATGCCTTTTCAAACAAAATAGGATATGTTGTTGTTGCCTGCAATTTTGCCACCGCGTTGGTCCAATTTTCATGCATTTCTATTGGATTGATAACAGGTTCTAATGCCTGTTTCTCTAATGTTTCGGATCTACCATCCCAAAAATAGGAAGTTGCCCAGCCAAGATTAATTAATGGCATGGCATTTCTATCACCTTCTATTCCATCAACACCAATGCTAAATCTTGCTGTGTCTACAAAACTATTTGCCGGTGCATGACAAGTGGCACAAGCCTGTGTTTGGTCGGCAGACAATATTTTATCAAAGAACAATTTCCGGCCTAAAGCAACCCCTTCAACCGTCATTGGGTTGTCACTTGGTATTGCCATAGGTGGAAGCCATTCCTTTAAAATAGGAGGGTATTCAATATTATATGGGGTAATACTACCTTCCACCATAGGAAGGTAATCTTTCCTACATGAAGTCAAGAGTGCAACACTTAAACCAGCAATAAGTATATATTTTAACATAAATCAAATTTATGACTTTTTTATTAATTAAAATATGACTTATCTTTGCTCGCATGATAAAAAAAGTCAATTTTATTGATTTAGGCTTAACGGATTATAAGGTTGCTTGGGATTACCAAGAGGAATTGTTTAAGCAATCCATTGATTTAAAAATAGCAAAAAGAAAAGGGGAAACTGAATTAGACCCTGCACATCATTTAATTTTCTGCGAGCACCCACATGTATATACCTTAGGTAAAAGTGGTTCGGAACAAAATTTATTAATTAGTGAAGCGGTACTTATTCAAAAAAAAGCAACTTATTACAAAATAAACCGTGGTGGAGATATTACTTACCATGGACCAGGACAATTGGTGGCTTATCCTATCCTCGACCTTGATCAGTTTTTTACTGATATTCATAAATACATGCGGTTTTTGGAGGAGGCAGTAATCCAAACATTAAATGAGTTTAACATCAAAGCTGGAAGGGTAGCAGGCTTAACCGGTGTTTGGATTGAGGGTGAAAGTGAAAATCCTCGAAAAATTTGTGCCTTGGGTGTGAAGAGTTCACGTTGGGTAACCATGCATGGACTGGCACTTAATGTAGACCCCGACTTAAATTATTTTAACAACATAGTTCCATGCGGAATTACCGACAAAGCAGTTACTTCAATGAGTGCTGAATTAGGCAGAGCAATAACATTAGATGAAGTGAAACCAATTCTTCAAGAAAAAATTGCTGCTGTCTTTGAATTCACCTATTAAATAATACTATATTTAATGTTATGAAAAGGTTGGTGAAAATATTAAAATACTTTGGATTGAGTATTTTGACATTATTAATAATTGTCAACTTAATCATCTTATTTTCAGGCAGGCTTTATATTTATAAAGGTGTTGCTTCTACTTATTTACGTGGGGCACCACGCCCAACTATTTACGATCAAGACGTATTTAAGAATCGAATAATTAAACATGGCATTGGGGAACCTTGGAAAATGATTGAAAACCAACAATCGGTTTCCTTGAGTAAAACTGATCGAACCTTTATTGAATCATTGAATCCAGCTTCTTTTTTAGTATTAAAAGGAAATAAAATTATTTTTGAAGAATATTGGGGTAAACATGGGGTAACTGTCACGGGAAATTCATTTTCTATGGCAAAATCTGTACTTTCTTTACTCGTCGGTGTTGCCATTAAGGAAGGTTATATTCATTCAATTGATGAACCCGTTTCAAATTATTTACCAGAATTTAAAGGGGAAAAAGAAAAAATTACCATTCGACATATACTCACCATGAGTTCCGGTTTATCATGGTCTGAAAACTATTACCATCCTTTTTGTGATGTGGCGGAATTATACTACGACACTGATGCGAGAGATTTAAGTTTAAACAGAAGAACAATAGAAGAAGCACCTGGTGAAATTTGGCGATATAAAAGTGGAGACACCCAGGTTTTGATGTACATATTGGAAGCGGCAACCGGAAAAAAAGTCACCGAATATGGGGCAGAAAAATTATGGATGAAAATTGGCGCAGAAAGTGATGCCTTGTGGAGCTTGGTTGGTGATGAAAATTCAGAGGAAAAAGCTTTTTGCTGTTTGTACGCCACCACAAGAGATTTTGCCCGATTGGGAAAATTAATTAATAATAATGGTTATTGGGATGGAAAAGTGGTGGTCGATAGTGCCTATGTTGCTTCATTTAAATCTTTGGCCCCTTTGAAAAAACCGAATGGCAAAGCTAATTTATTATATGGGTATCAATATTGGATTTATACCGGACTTCCTTATGAAGTTTCTTACTTTAGAGGCATGGCTGGTCAATACATTATTTCAATACCAAGTAAGGACCTTGTTATTGTAAGAACTGGTGAAGGCACTTTGGCGAATTGGACCAATACAGAGACAGCAGAAAATGATGCCTTAGAAGGCCATAGAATAGAATTGCCAACCTATATAAATATTGGCTTGTCAATTTTAAGTCAAGTAAAATAATATTATTTTTGCACCATAATTTTAAGTCATGCGAAAAGACATTAAGCTTCCAAAAGTTGAAAACGTTGGAGTGGCAGTAATTCAAGAATTAAATGAAGAAAAGACAGCCTTAGTCTACAATGTTTACCTCATCAATTTTAGCGATCAACAGCTCAGCAATGTACTGGTAAGTTCAAAAGGATATGGTGTCAACCAAACAAGTGGCGAGGCAATTAAAACATCTGTTTTAAGGCATTCGCTTGGGGTGGTTGAAGCTGGCGGTTTTATTAAAATTGAACCAATAATTGAAAACGTTTTTAAATTAAGTAATGAGTTTTGGGTGAGTTACTATATTGGTAAAAATATTTTCGATAAAAAGTATATTTTTCTACCCGAATCAATAAGAGAAGAAAATTTTATTAAAATTCCAATCATCAACCAAAAAGGAGTATTGATAAAATAAAAAAGTCCCCCAATAAAATTGGGAGACTTTTCCAGGGGATAAAAATATTATTTATTATTTAACAATTTTCATCATTTCTTCTTTATCACCTGCAGTAACTTTTAATAAGTAAGTTCCCATTGGCAATTCATCAGTGTTCAATGTTACTTTCGTATCATTTGTATTCACATTTTGAATTTGTTTACCTAACATATCGTAAATCACAACATTTGTAATTACATCTGCACTTGTGATATTAACAACATCTGTCATTGGATTAGGATAAACACTCAATTCAGCAACATCAGTATTTTCAACTGTTAATGCGCCACTAATAAAAGAAACATCATCAATAAAATAAGTGTTGTTAGTACTAATTGAATAAAAATCAATTCCTCCTAAGTTACCACCACCAGTATAAGCACCGTTGTATACTTCTACACCGTTTACCATTACTCTGATCATGTCATTGTCACAATCAATGATGTGATCCATTGTAAACCACTCACTTTGTGGGTAGTTAAATGTTGCAACAGAATTTTGTTGGTCATCATAAATTGCACATTCTCCTGCCACAGAAATCCCTGGGTAAAAGAATAAGAAATCAACTGCAAATACACCTCCAGTAACGGGTGTTACTTCTTGAAAATTGTAATAAGCAGCAGAATCTGTAGGAATATACATTTTCCAACTCACTGACCACATTCCTGTAGATTTATTTCCTAAATCCAATACAGCATCTTGCTGGTTATTGTTTCCAATTTTAATTGATTTAGTTCCAGAAACTGATCTGAACTCCGATACATAAGCATCTACTAATGGGTCTGTTGAGGCCCAACTTCCCCAATGTCCTGAGTGAACTGGTCCAACTGGATAACTTTCGATATCATCAGTAAATTGTGCGTTTGCGCTAGCTGCAAAAAACAACATAGCAAAGAATAAACTTTTTTTCATAGTATTTATATTTAATTAATATTACCACAATTTAAACATAATACTTAAGAATCCGTTATTTTTTTAACAATTTCTTAAACATAGACCTGTTAATTTATCAATAAAAAATGGCTTTAAAAAAGTCTAACTATCCACATTATTATGTATTTTAACTGCATGAAATTTCTTCTTTTAGGATGTCTATTTTTTTTTGGACAAATTTTGATTTGTCAAGAAAGCCATGTGAATTCAAATAATTTACAAATTGAAAGCCGGGCGGCAGGATGTTCTCCACCTAATTCATCTACATTTCTTGAGTTAAATAATGTAAAAGCATTGATACATACTGCTGGAAACTTATGGCAAATAACTGGACAAAATAACAGCCATTATGAAGTGCCAAAAGGGTCGGGAATTATGGCCTTATTTACCTCTTCCCTTTGGTTGGGCGGACTTGATGTGAATGGGCAGTTAAAACTTGCTGCTTTGAGGTATAGAAATGGGCAGGACTATTGGACAGGACCATTAGTAACAACAGGGGAAGCAGAAGTAACACCTGAAACTTGTATAAAATACGACAAGCACTTTTCTGTTTTGAGAGAAGATGTTGCCCAATTTGCTGCTTGGTACAATGCTGGATTAGAAGATCAATTAAATGGCACCAGTTTTCAAGCAAGTAATTTTCCTGATTATAGCATTCCTAAATCAATACTAGAGTGGCCAGCGCATGGTGATATTACCTTAAATCAACCTTATTACTTGGCCCCTTTTTATGATAACCCGAATGCCCCAAGTGGACTTAATGGATACTATGACCCTATTGTAGATGGAGATTATCCTTGGTATGATATTAATAAAGAAATAGATTGTAGAAACAGTAGAACCGTTACTTTATTTGGGGACCAAACCCTTTGGTGGATAATGAATGACAAAGGGAATATTCATACAGAAACAGGAGGGGAACCTTTGGGAATGGAAATTCGTGCCCAAGCATTTGCCTTTGCCACCAACAATGAAATTGACAACATGACCTTTTATAATTATGAATTAATCAATCGTTCAACTCAAACTTTGTACGAAACATATTTTGGTGTATTGGTTGATGTAGCACTAGGCGGACCGAATGATGATTATGTTGGATGTGATGTTTCTCGAGGGCTAGGATATGCTTATAATGGGGACAATTATGATGGGACAGAATTGGGCTATAAGGGTTATGGAGAAAACCCACCTGCAGTTGGGGTAGATTTTTTTGAAGGACCTTACCAAGACAATGATAACATTGACAATCCATTAACTGAAAATGTAATTGAAGCCTTTGAAAATAAAGGAATTCCCTATGATGGATTAGGCATTGGATATGGTGATGGAATTATTGATAATGAACGTTTTGGCATGAGGAGGTTTATTTATTACAACAATACAGGTTCTTCTGGAAATAGTGCACAAACTGATCCACAGAACGCAGTTGATTATTATGCTTATTTAAAAGGATATTGGAAAGATGGGTCTCGTTTTGTTTATGGTGGAAGTGGACATGTTTCTGACCCCGAAGCCAACCCAACAGTATTAGCAGACTTTATGTTTCCAGGCGATTCTGATCCATTAGGGTGGGGAACCGCGGGTACAATTCAACCTGTTTGGACAGAAGAAAGTTCGAATAACATTCCTTACGATAGAAGATTTGCCCAATCGGCTGGACCATTTATTTTAAAGCCAGGTGCAGTAAACAATATTACCATGGGTGTTGTTTGGGCGAGAGCAACTTCAGGTGGTCCCTTTGAATCGGTAAAAAAACTGTTATTAGCCGACGATAAAGCACAAGCCTTGTTCGACAATTGTTTTAACATTCTTGAAGGACCCCATGCCCCAGACCTCCACATTCAAGAAATGGAAAACCAACTTATAATTACCATTGCCAATCCATCTGGATCCAATAATGAAAATGAATTATACCAAGAAATTGACCCAGAGATTGTGAATGTTGACAATGTGGCAAATTTCGATAACGAATATCGATTCCAAGGATATCAAATTTATCAATTAAAATCGAAGGAAGTTGCTGCTAATAATTTAGATGATGTCACAAAAGCGCGACTCGTTTTTCAATGTGATTTAGAGGATGATTTTAAAACCTTAATCAACTATACTTTCGACTTAGATTTGAATGCCCCTGTGCCTACTGTTGAGGTAAAAGGAGAAAACAAAGGAATCAAACATTCCTTTTTAGTCACCGAAGATTTGTTTGCAACAGGAGACAGAACATTGGTCAACTTTAAAGAATATTATTTTATGGCCATTGCTTATTCCACGAATAATTTTAAAACCTATACCCCTGACGATCCGAATGCCCTTGATGGACAAAAAAGACCTTATTTGGCGAGTAGAAAAGCAGCTTTTGGCGCCATTAAACCCGTTTTAGGCATCCCTCATAACCCAAGTATTGAAGGAAATGGTACTTTCTTTGGAACCCATTATGGATGGTCACCGAAAATTACACAAGTTGAAGGAATTGGTAATGGTGGTCGCGAATTAGCACTTTCAGAAAATAGTTTAACTACCATTTTGAAAAATGGTAAAATTAATGACGTAACATATAAAGCAGGCTTTGGTCCAATAGACATCAAAGTAATTGATCCTTTAAACTTAAAAGCGGGAGATTATACATTAAGCTTTTCCAAGGAAGCTGATATTGAAAGAGGTGCCATTAAAAATGATACCAAATGGGTGTTAAATAGGGTGTATAATAATGAAAATGAAAGCTATGAATCAATACATGGTGTAGGCGATAATAACGAAGAGTTAATTCCTGAATGGGGACTATCAGTTACCATTAAGCAATTTGAATATGGCGGTGAACTCAAATCGGATAAATGGACTACTTCACCTATTAGTAGCAGCATCACTTTCGAAGATTCATCAAAAATTTGGTTGACTGGAATTACCGATACAGATATCAATTTTACCACCAATTGGATACGCGCTGGCTCTAATTTTAAACCAGAAGTTGATGACCCCTCATGTAGTCCCGATTTATGGGTAAACAACCCTTGCTATTATTACGACAGCAAATCGAACGACGACCCCGCACAACTTTGGGAGAGCGTGTTAGATGGCGCAATGACCTCATTTAAATACCTGGGATTTGAAGTGTATGGCATGCCAATGGGGAACCCTGGAGACAATCCTGAAACTTCAGCAACAGAAGGCTATTTTAAACTAACACAATCAAAATTCAACAGTTATAAAATGGCTAAAGTACATGATGTTGACATTGTGATAACTGATGATCAAAACTTATGGACAAAATGTCCAGTCATTGAAATGAACGACAATGAAAACCAAACAATTGGTGGGGCTGATGTTCTTGAATTAAGGGAACAAACTTCCATTAATAAAGATGGGTCTCCGGTAACGAATGGAGACATGAGTATGGGCTGGTTTCCAGGGTATGCGATTAATGTAAATACGGGTAGAAGGTTAAACATGGCTTATGGTGAAAACTCATGGTTAGTTGGTGAAAATGGGCATGATATGCAGTGGAATCCCACTAAAAATATTGCCACCAACACTGGAGAGCCATTAATGGGTGGGATGCACTACGTTTATGTTTTTGACGCGGTAGATGATATGCCGGTTTACGACCAAGGACAATATATTAAAACAAATTTGGCCAAAAAAACGGAGGATGGACACGAAGCGGTGTTTGACTATTGTACTTGGGTAGCAGCACCATTGGCAGTAGAATTCCACGAACTATTAGAGTCGAAAGTAACAATTAAAGCAAGAGTGAGCAAGCCTTATACTTATCGGGCAGAAACTAAAGGGGTGAATAAAGGTATGCCAAAATATCAATTTACCATTACAGAAACGGATCGGGTGCAAACCGGTGTTACAGACGTTTTAGCTGATAAGCTCGATTTAATAAATATTGTGCCTAATCCATATTATGCTTACAGTGAATATGAAGAAACACGTTTAGACAAGGTGGCCAAAATTACCAACCTACCTCAAACATGTAAAATCAGGATTTTCACTGTCTCAGGGCAATTCGTCAGAGAATTCGATAAAGCCAATGACATTACATCTGTTGATTGGGATTTGACAAATAGCGTAGGTGTGCCGATTGCCAGTGGTGTCTATATTATTCATATTGAAGTGCCTGGTGTTGGTAGTAAGGTTTTAAAATGGTTCGGCTCTATGCGTCAGCCAGATTTTGATAATCTTTAAAAAGGAATATTTTATCATTTTTTTCGTTGATTGTGTTAGCAATTATCATTAGTCTGATTATTTTAGCCAACACATGAATAAGAACGGGGCGTTTACAATTCTTTTACCTTGTTACAATCCCATTTTAGGATGGGAGTCTACCATTGTTGAATCCATTAATGAAATTCAAAATCAATTGAATGTTCCTATTGAACTCATTATAGTCAATGATGGTTCAACAAAAAATGTCAGCGCGAAAGAGATCGATTTTATCAAATCTAAAATACCTCATCTTCATTACATTGCCTATGATGTTAATAAAGGTAAAGGTCATGCCCTAAGAACAGGAGTCAATGCAGTTAATACTTTCCCTATAATTTATACCGACATTGATTTTCCTTATACCACTGAAAGTCTAATCGAAATTTATTCAGTGATTAATACAAACAAGGTAGATACCGTGTTGGGTAAGAGAGACGATTCTTATTATGAAAATATTCCCTACGGCAGAAAAATAATTTCTAAATTTTTAAGGGGGACTTTCAAATATTTTTTAAAATTACCAACCGACGATACCCAATGTGGTATTAAAGCTTTTAACGAAAAAGGAGCGGCCTTATTTTTAAGTACCGAAATCAACCGATTTTTGTTTGATTTAGAATTTGTCAAATTAATTTCGAAACGAAATTTGTCCTGTAAAACAGTTTTGGTGAAGCTAAAGCCCAATGTGGTTTTTAGCAGCGTAAGTATTAAAATACTGGCCAAAGAATCCTTGAACTTTGTCAAGGTGCTATTTAGAAAATGATTGCAAGTCTATCCAATCGTTATTGTATATTAAATAGGACTTATCATTCACCTTTTCTTCTTTAAACAAAGCTGGATCACCCACTTTTTGAATCAATAATTCATCAATCACAAACCATTTGTTACTATTGGTGGAAGTTAAAAATAACTTGGTAGCGGCCACCGAATCTGAGACTTCAAATTCAATATTTACCCTTGCCCAGTCCCCTACTATTAAATTACTTGACCTAACATCTTCTTTTGCTACCCAAAGGCCGTTTCCGCTTTTAAACTTTTGCTCAACTACTACCATTTGATCTGCCCGATCAATGCGAAAGTTATACCAAAAACTACAACGATAAAGCCCATTTTCAAGGTCAACAAGTCCGTCTTTTATAATGTTAATCTTATCCTTTTGTCCAGCTAAAGCCCCTTTGCCAAGCAAGGCGTTTTTCTCATTTAAATTCTCAAATCCATCATATAAAAACCATACCTCACTACTGTCTGCTCTCCATCCATCACCTACCTCATGAGTTGCAACTTTGTTTTCTTCTAAAACAGTGTTGAAATAAGCTGGGCTATTCCAATTATCGTTTGAAAAATCAAAGACCTTAAAATTATCATTTTGGTAAATGATATCACTTGCCCATACCATTCTTAATTCGTCATATTTTAAGCCTCCTTTATTTTTGACCAACATTATTTTTTTATCCTTCCCCATGACATTAAAAAGCGCTTTTTCGATATAAGCTGGGGAAAATAAATTATGAAAATATACCGCTTCTGAAACAGAAGTCCTTGAGGTAATAGTGCTCAATAATGGCAGTTGTGTTTGATAACTCAACATCATGGCATCAAAATTTGCTTTTTCTGTGCCTAAAATAAAAATGTTTTCTGTCGACAAATAAGTAAAAGGAATGAACAAAATAGCTTCATAATCTTGTGTTTTTGTCCAGTCAATTAAGTCACTTAAATCACTTGATAAATTTTCTTTTTGAAATGGGTTTTTTGAGCGAGCGATTGATTTAGCAACGCCCTGATGTGCAGGAATAAATTCTAAAAAGGTAAAACTTATACCTAACCAATACACCACATGAATCATTATTTTTTTGAGTGGATACTTATTGTATAAAAATTGTAAAAAGGCAATTACTGCTACTGAAACAATATAGAAGTACACCCAAGTAAATCGACCCAATACCCTGAATTGTTTTAAAGGCCCAAACATATCCACAATGGGTCTTAAAAAATCGTATTTTAATGGGAAGCAAAATGAAAACAAAAGAATGAGGTGCCCAACAATATATAGTTTTCCCAAAGGTGATTTTAATACCTCATAAAGTTTGAGTTGCTTTCTATTAAAAAAATAAAATCCAATGGCGAATAACATCAATAAAATGGTGAATAAGCCTAAATATGTCCAAGACTCCCAACTTGACATGCGCCAATTTAAGAGGTGTTTAATTTTATTCATGGGGCCATGATGCGGTACCAACAATGAATTCCACTTGGCGTAATAATCGAAAAACCCGGCAGGTGTTTTCATCCTGTCGACATGCTGATCAGTAAAAGCAACGATCATTTGGAAGAAAACTATGACCATTAAAATAGGACTGGCAATTTGCAATAAATACAAGCGCCAATCCCCCTTTTGGAACCACCAAAAAACAAGGGCATAAGCCAAGCCAAAAACGGACATGATTAAACCTAAATAAGGATGGGTGAAAAACGCAATGAAGAGGGTGAAGAATAAAATAATGGCCCAAATAACACTTTTCTTTTCGGTAATGCGAATGAGCAAATACCACATTAAAGGAATGGCAAATGAGTAGGACAATGATAAATGACCTGTTAATCGAAACAGTTGCGGGGCCATAAAAGTAATGCAAACACTAGAAGCTATGGCCCAAACTGTATTGATGCCATAATGTTTCAAAATTTTAAAATTGAATATACTGGCAATGGGAAAAGCAATCATCATTAAAAAATTCATGATGCCCACCCCATAAGTTGACCATCCTAAAATTCGAATAAAATAAGACAATAATGGTTGGGCATCTGTATACACAATGTGCTCCTGGAAAGGGTAATTCATCCCAGTAAAATTCCAAAAACTCGTATCATATTTTGCATGATACATGTAGGTGTAATAATTTTTTATTCCATCACCGTTCGGTGCAAAAACCAAGTCGTTTAAATGAAAGATTACTTGATGATAAAATATTATCATCATGAAGCATACAATGGAAAACACAAGTGTACTGGAATTAAAAAATAGCTTTTTCATGGCTTAAATAGAAATACACTTTGAGTTTATAATACAATTGATTTGAGTCATCTTATCCTTTTAATTTTGTAGGGGTTTCTAGTAGTTGAAAAGTAAAATTACCTGCATCAACTTTTGCTTTTATGCCAATGGGTAAATTAAATTTATTGATGGTATGACCAAAACTGGCCCCCATAAAAACAGGGAGTTGCTTGTCTTTAAAATATTGTTCGAATACTTCCATTAAACTAAAGGATTCTGATGGAAATTCTGGCTCACATTTTTTAAATGAACCCAAAACAATGGCCTTCACTTTATCAAAAACACCTGCCGACTTTAACTGCCAAAACATCCTATCAATACGGTAAGGTTCTTCACCAACTTCTTCGAGACAAAGAATTTTATCTTGCCAGTTTGGTTCAAAAGGGGTGCCAATCATGGAGCAGATTACAGTTAAATTACCAGCTAAAATTTCTCCTTCAGCACGACCTTTACTCAGGGTGTTTAAATTTACTTTTTCATCAGCTGCATTTTCAAAGCGGACCCTTTTACTGCCCACCAAAGTATCAAATACTTGTTCGGTAGAAAAATCATTCCAACTCGAATAACCCATAGGACCGTGAAAAGTAATGAGGCCAGTTTTTTTATGAATGGCAATCAATAAAGAAGTAATATCGCTGAACCCCATGATAATTTTTGGATTCAAACGAATACTTTCATAGTCGATTAAATCAAGAATTCTTCCACAACCCCAACCCCCTCTTAAAGTAAAAATAGCTTGCACTTCCTTATTCTTAAAAAAGTCGTTCAATTCTTCCGCCCTCAAAGCATCCTCTCCGGCTAAATAACCAAACCTTTCAAAAAGGGTTTTACCCTGCAATACCTTGAAGCCGAAACTTTGTAACTTATCAGTAATTTTTTGAATGTATGTCGGACTAAAAATAGCGCCTGCTGGTGCTGTTAAGGCAATGGTATCACCT
>CBDUKB010000043.1:0-16722 GCA_965367695.1 uncultured Putridiphycobacter sp. | reverse complement strand
CATGAGTAACCACTAAGGTGTCTTCATGAATTAAAACACGAATTCCAACCCCACCAAATTGACCATCTAATTGCTCATTCACTAAATTTAAATCCTTGGGTGGAATGTACTGACTATGCGGGTCTAATTTTTTAATCATTCCATCAATTGAACTCTCTAATAACATTTGATAATCAACCGAATCTACATACTTATGATCAATTATTTTTAGTATGGTGGAAATCTTTGAGTCAGTTTGGTTTTCAGAAACTTGAATTGTGTCCTTAGTAATAAACATGGTTCCAATATAAATCCCAAATCCGAAAACGAAGGCAATTAATAAAGGCCATAAATATTTTGTGCTTTTGTTCATATTATACTGATTCAATTAATGACAATTCTATGCCGTATTCTCTTAAAAAATCTATTCCCGAAGTATCTTTATAGCTTTTATGATAGACCACTCTTCTGATACCAGATTGGATAATTAATTTACTACACTCTTTACAAGGAGACAAAGTAATATATAAAGTTGCACCATTGGCAGACTGCGTGGATTTTGCAACTTTTAAAATCGCATTTGCTTCGGCATGCAACACAAACCATTCGGTTTCTCCGGCTTCATTTTCACAACAATTGGTATATCCTGATGGGGTACCATTATAGCCGTCTGAAATAATCATTTTATCTTTTACAATTATTGCCCCTACTTGTTTACGAACGCAATGCGATAATTTTGCCCATTCCATTGCCATGCGTAAATAAGCTTTGTCGTATTTTAACTGTTTAGTTGGATTCATATTTTAATAGGAAAGCTGGTAAAGTTAAGTAATTTTAAAAAGAATCTTTTAATATCATTCTTTTCTGTGTGCAAATTCAACATTATTTAACAAGTATAAAAGATTATAATTATTTTTGACAAAAAAACTGAAAACAGGAACTGTAATAAAATCCACAGGAAGTTGGTACAAAGTGTTGACTTCTGATTTACATGAATGGCAATGTAGAGTTAGAGGAAAACTGCGTATAGAAGGAATTAAATCAACCAATCCAATTGCTGTAGGTGATAATGTGGAATTTGAAATTGAAGATGAAGATAAAAAAGAAGGCGTAATCAAGCTTATTTTGCCTCGCAAAAATTACATTATCCGAAAATCTATCAATTTAAGTAAACGTTCACAAATTTTAGCCGCAAATATCGACCATGTCTATTTATTAGTCACATTGGTGGTACCAGAAACAAGTACAGGATTTATAGACCGATTTTTAGTCACCGCTGAGGCTTATCATATTCCGGTCACCTTACTTTTTAATAAAGTTGATTTATTTAATGAACATGAATTGAGTTTACTCGACGAATTTAAAGCTGACTATGAAAAAATTGGTTATCGTTGCTTGAACATTTCTGCTACAAATCCTGCTAGTGTAGCGTTTTTAAAAGAAGAGATCAATGGTCAAAAAGTAATGTTTGGTGGCCATAGTGGTGTAGGCAAATCGACATTAGTAAACGCTTTAGCTCCAGGTTTATCAATCAGGACCATGGAGATTTCTACCGCAAACATGTCGGGTCAACATACTACAACCTTTGCTGAAATGCATCATCTGGCCAGTGGTGGATTCATTATTGATACACCTGGTATAAAAGCTTTTGGATTAATTAATTTTAATAAAGCGCATCTTGCACATTATTTTCCTGAGATGAAAGCCATTATGTCGGAATGTAAGTTTAATAATTGCATGCATATTAATGAGCCAAAATGTGCAATTAAAGAAGCAGTAGAAAATGGTGAAATTGCTGAAAGCAGGTATCAAAATTACAAAAACATGTTTGAAGATGATGAAGCTGAAAACTACCGACAAAATATTTATAAAAAGTGAGAATTATTATCCAAAGAGTCAGTAAAGCCCAGGTTAAGATTAATGATACAACAGAGAAATCTATTGGTCCCGGCCTTGTATTACTAATTGGAATTGACCCGAATGACCAGGAGGAAGATATTGATTGGACCGTTAAGAAAATAACTCAAATGCGTATATTTAATGACGCATTGAACAAAATGAACCATTCAATCTTAGACATACAAGGGGAATTACTCTGTGTCAGCCAATTTACTTTGTTTGCAAGTATAAAAAAAGGAAACAGGCCATCCTTTATTCAAGCAGCTAAGCCTGAAATAGCCATTCCCATTTATGAAAAACTTTTACAAAAATTCGAAGCAACTTTGCCTACAAAAGTAAAGTCAGGTAAATTTGGAGCAGATATGAAAATCACGCTTACAAATGAAGGACCTGTCACCATTATTTTAGATTCAAAACAAAAAAATTAGTCATGACGATAAAAGCAGCACAAGAATTAGTAGATCAATGGATAAAAACCTATGGAGTACGTTATTTTAATGAATTAACAAATATGGCCCAATTGACTGAGGAAGTTGGTGAAGTGGCAAGAATTATAGCAAGACGCTATGGGGAACAATCGGAAAAGGAATCGGATAAAAACAAGGATTTAGGAGATGAAATGGCGGATGTATTGTGGGTGTTAATTTGCCTGGCCAACCAAACAGGTATTGATTTGGAAAAAGCATTAATTAAAAATTTAGATAAAAAAACTAAAAGAGACCATACTCGACATAAAGAAAATGATAAATTGAGTTAAAACTCAAAATCGACAAAATATCCTTCGTGCTTTCTAATATTTAACACCCTACCCTTATCTAAAATTAGATATTGCCCCTTAATTCCTCGTAAATTTCCCTCAATTACTGGAAGTTTATCAAAACCAACACTGCTTACTTTCTTTGGAAATTCCAATACAGGGTAATTAATATTTACAATTTCATCATCTTCGGTCATATACTGACTTAAATCATCCGGCAATAATTCTTCTAATTGCCATTTTTCTTCTTCCAAATCAAATTCAGCAATTTCATTTTTCAGCATCCTTCTCCAGTTTGTTTTATCAGTAAAAGATGATTTTAAAGCTACTTCAATTTCACCTGCTAATTGACGGTAAGGGGTTTCAGCAATCTTTATGGCTTGTGAAGCGCCTTGATCAATCCACCTTGTAGGGACCTGTGTAACACGAGTAACACCAACTTTTAATGAAGAAGCCACCGCAAAATATACAAAATGGGGTTGCAAATGATGCTTTTTTTCCCATGCTACATCCCTACCTTCACCTAAATGAGCTTTACAAAGTTCAGGATTAATGATGCATTCTGCGGCTTCAGGAGCTGACATAAAACAATTATAACAAAAACCTTGTGCAAATAATTTTTTAAATGTTTTCCCACAAGATCCACACTGCACTTGGTTACCAAAAGTAAAACGAATATCCTTTCCAATTAAAGTATTCATTTGTATAAGTTCATTCCCATTTTTCAGGCTATACTCAACTTCTTCATTTAATTGGGTAAACATTTTGTGCAAGCGAATTTCCATATGTACAGATTCTATTTAAAATTCAAAGTTAAAAAAACATATAATACTAAAGGCCTTTTAATGCTATGCGAAAAATATTAATTAATTTAGCCCCATATGAATTTATTCGAACATATCGGTAAATACTTCATGATGATGAAGTTTGTTTTTTCACGTCCTGAGAAAGGGAATGTTTTTTGGGAACGTTTTTTTACGGAAGCACAAAACATAGTCATCAATTCTATTCCTTTAATTGGCTTTTTGTCCATTTTTATGGGCGGTGTAATTTCATTACAAACAGCTTCAAACATGAGTTCTCCTCTATTGCCGGAATATACTATTGGTTATATAACTCGACAATCGACCATTCTTGAATTTTCTCCGACTATTATTTCTTTAATCATTGCAGGTAAAGTAGGTTCCAACATTGCATCTGAAATTGGTACCATGAGAGTTACTGAACAAATTGATGCACTTGAAATTATGGGTGTGAATTCTATTGGATACTTAATGTTTCCAAAAATATTAGCTACTACTTTATTTTTTCCTTTTGCGATTGTAATTTCTATGTTATTAAGTTTAATTGGTGGCTGGGTAGCCGGGGTAACCTCCAATTTATATTCTACAAAAACATACATAGTTGGTCTTCGAGCATTTTGGGATGTGGATCAACACCATTTATATTATGCATTAGGAAAAACCATGGTCTTTGCCTTTTTAATTACATCCATTGCCTGTTATTATGGGTACCATGTAAAAGGTGGCGCATTAGAAGTGGGGAAAGCAAGTACTAATGCAGTAGTCGCCTCTTCGGTTACTATTCTTTTAACGAATTATATATTAACTCAACTCGTTTTAATTTAAGCATGATTGAAGTTAAAAACATATCAAAATCATTTGGTGATACGCAAATTCTATTTGACATATCAGCCAAATTTGAACCAGGTAAAGTTAATTTGATAATTGGGGCATCAGGGCAAGGAAAATCAGTATTAACAAAGTGTATTGTTGGTTTGCACGAAGTAGATGAAGGACAAGTGATTTATGACGGCAGAATATTTTCGGATATGAAAAGAAATGATCGCAAATTGATCCGTCAAGAAATTGGTATGCTTTTTCAAGGTTCAGCTCTTTTTGATTCATTAACTGTTTTAGAAAATGTCATGTTCCCACTGAAGATGTTTACTAAAATGAGTAAGCAAGAACGCAAAGAACGTGCACAATTCTGTTTAGAAAGAGTTGGTATATTAGACAAAGATGAATTACTACCAGCTGAAACTTCAGGAGGTATGCAAAAAAGAATTGCCATTGCACGAGCAATAGCAATGAACCCAAGGTATTTATTTTGTGACGAACCGAATTCTGGACTCGATCCTAAAACCTCGATTTTAATAGATAATTTGATTAAAGAAATTACTTACGAATACAACATGACAACCATTGTTATTACCCACGACATGAATTCCGTGATTGAAATTGGTGATCATATTATTTTTATTAACCAAGGTAAAAATTGGTGGCAAGGAAATAATCAAGAAATAATGAGAACAGATAATAAAGAGGTAGTAGATTTCGTTTACGCTTCGAGTTTTATGAAAGATTTAAGATCAAAACTAGTTAACTAATTAAAAAACCCACAATTATGAGTGAAATTACTGAATACCAAGAAAAATCGAAGAAGAATGGATTTTATCTTTTGATTATAATTGCATTACTTTTATTATCAGGTTTCTTAGGCTGGAAATTATCAAGTAAGAACAAAACAATTAATGAATTGACATTTCAGAATAAAGAACTTTCAACTGAAAGAGATGAAATGAGTGAATTATTATATGATCAAGGATTAGCCGCTGGAGAAGACTTAAAAGAAAATCTTCAAAACATGTTGGCTGATTACGAAACTATGGAAGCCTTGAACACCAACCTTAATGATAGTATTTTAAGAGAAAAAGATAAGATTGTTAATTTATTAGCAGAACTTGAAAAGGAAAAAAGTAATAAAAAATACTATGCGCGTAAAGTATTTAAATTGGAAAAAGAAACAGAAACTTTACGTTCAATCATGAAAGATTACGTTAGAACTATTGATTCTTTAAACACCGAAAACTTAACTTTAAGAACTGATTTATCAAATACAAGAAATGATTTGAGTACGGTTATTCAAGACAGAGACAATTTACAATCCAAAGCAGAAACCTTATCTAAACAAGTGAGTGAAGGGGCTAAATTGAGTGCTTTAAGTATCTTATCTGAAGGAATTAGAGAACGTAGCACAGGTTCTTACAAAGAAACTGATAGGGCATCAAGAACTACGCATATCCGATCATGTTTTACCATTGCCGCAAATAAAATTGCAGAAGCTGGAAGCAAAACTGTGTATATGCGCATAATGGATCAGACTGGTAATGTACTGTATAGTAATAGTGGAAACTCATTCACAAGTGAAGGTGGGAAAAACTTAGTCTATTCTGACAAAAAAACAATTAACTATCAAAAAGAAGTGATTGACGTTTGTATCTTTTACAAATTGGCCGCTGAAATTGAAAAAGGAAATTATACTGCAGAATTATGGTGCGAGGGTACTTTAATTGGAAAGAACAGTTTTACACTTAAATAATAAAGTGTAAAGTAAATTTATAATCCTAAAAAAAAAGGGAGCTTCAAAATGAAGTTCCCTTTTTTATTATTTAAATTATCTTGTGTGTATCCCTATCCAATTTATTTTAGGTAAGAACTTATTTAACTCAAATTATCTAATATTGATTTAAATATTTTTCTTCCGTCAACATTCCCTAAATTAGGATCTACTGCTCTTTCTGGGTGTGGCATCATACCAAATACATTTTTTGTTTTATTGGTCGTACCTGCTATATTTAAAACGGAACCATTTGGATTAGTTGAATCATCTACAAGTCCAGCTTCGTTGCAATATTGAAATAAAATCTGGTCATTATCTTGCAATTCTTTTAATCCTTTTTCATCAATAAAAAATCGACCTTCACCATGAGCGATCGGAATTTTATAAGTTTTGTCAAAATCTAAATCTTGCGTGATTATTGTTGAAGTAGAAACTGGTTTTAAATGTACATTTTTACAAACAAACTTTTGAGAATCATTATGCAATAAAGCACCTCCCAATAAATTTGTTTCAGTTAACATTTGATATCCGTTGCAAATACCCATTACGTAACCTCCTTTATTTGCATGAGCAATTACAGATTGCATAATTGGCGAAAAACTTGCAATTGCACCTGAACGAAGATAATCTCCGTAGGAGAATCCGCCTGGTAGTATCACAAAATCAACCCCTTTTAGATCAGGATCCTTATGCCATAATCTTTCAACTGTTTGATCCAACATGCTTTCTAATGTATAAACCATGTCTTGGTCACAATTTGACCCAGGAAAAGTAATTACTCCAAATTTCATTTAATTCGTTTTTTAAGTTTACAAAGGTAACTATTTAACCAAAACTAATCCCAACTCTTTTTCAACTAAAAGACAAAAATTCTTAACATGTTTAGAATTAATAAAAGGGAAAATAAAATATTCATCAAGGTCTCTCGCTTTGTATTCAGTAAATATATTGAAAGAATCAAGACTAAAGGAACTGTAAATAGAAAATAGTTGACCCCATGAAATAAATAAATTCCTAGACTTAATAAAGATGTCAGTACTGTAAAAAACAATAATACATTGATTTGTTTTCTTTCAATGATAGTCACAAATTTAAAATGCTTAAACAGTCCCACTATCCCAATTAATGTAATGAATACGAGTAAAGTGTATGCAGCTGCGTCAAACCAATCTAGTGTCAGCATGTTTTCTTGTAAGATTAATGGTTTTAAAGTGGCGGTTTCAATAAACAAATATTGAATTGACAAAAGATAAACAAAGGGCAAAGCCATTCCTAAGATGGTTACTAACCATTCTCGCAGGACAAATGGTCGGAAAGAAATTAAGCTAAAAAAGACCAATAACCCCACTGGAACTATCCAATATGAAAATAAAAAACCTACTCCCAAAATCAAACCTGAAATAAACCCGATATGAATGGCTGTTTTATTTTGATCCAAATCAATGAGCTTTAAAAAGGTCATGGCAAAAACCAAATCTACTACTAAGGAAGTTTGAAAATAAAACCCACCAAAAGTAGACATAATAGTCACATATAAAAATATTGGTAAAGCAGTTGACTTGATATAGAAACTCGTTTTATTGAATGCATTATTCAAAAACATACCAGTGATCATAACAAATAACACTGAAAAAATAAAGTCGATAAATTGATGTGCATATATCCAATTTAAGAAAGGGGCATACCAATCGAAAAAATAATATTTAAATATCACGGGATTAAAAAATACTTGACTAGAAAATACCAAGACAAGTATAATGGACAAAACTATGGTGAGCGGTATATTAGATTTAAAAAGTTTTATCATTTATTTTTTAAATATTCGTTTTTAAAAACGAGAATTATAATTACATTTGTTCAACAAAATTAATAAGAAATGAGTTCATCAGATTTTTTTTACGGATTAAAAGACGGATTATATTGGCTTTTTCAAAACACATTAGAGCCAATGGGTGATTATCCTTGGATTGCAACATTACTACTTGGACTTGTTGGCTTTGCATATTGGATGAAACGTCAATCAGATTACAATAAAATAGCAGAAAACGATTCAAATCAGATTAAATAAAGGTTTAAATCCACATTATAAATAAAAAAGTCAACTTATTCGTTGGCTTTTTTTAGTTCATATTACGCCAATTTTTAAAAAATTTAAAAATTTGTTTGTGAAACACAGCAAATAATATAATGTAAGGTATCACCATTATATAAATAATACCTGTATTGATTCCTGTTCCATTTTCTTCCCACTGTGCTTCAGCTTGTGCCTTACACATAACACATTGTGCAGCCAGAAAATTGCTCGAATAAAATAGGGCAATGAATGTTACAAATATTTTACTAATGATTTTCATTTGTACAAAGATAACGGAAAATTAGATTGAATTTAGGTGATTTTTTACGTTATTTGCACCTTAATAATATCAAGCATGGAAAAAGTGACAACATTAGGAGAATTTATTATAGAAAGTCAACAAGATTTTCCAGGATCGACTGGAGAATTTTCACGTTTATTGAGTGCCATTCGATTGGCATCAAAAATTGTTAGTCACCAAATAAATAAAGCTGGATTATTAAATGATATTTTAGGGGCTGCAAATTCAGAAAATATTCAAGGTGAACAGCAACAAAAATTGGATGTGTATGCCAATAATCAATTTATTAAAGCATTAGAAAAAAGAAAAGTTATTTGTGGAATTGCTTCAGAAGAAAATGACGATTATATAACATTAAATAACGAGGGGAAATATATTGTATCAATGGATCCTTTGGATGGGTCTTCTAATATTGATGTTAATGTTTCGGTGGGAACAATTTTTAGTATTTATGAAAGAATCAGCCCACAGGGTCAAGCAGTTGAGTTGGCAGACTTTTTACAAAAAGGAACCAATCAAGTTGCAGCTGGATACGTAATTTATGGATCTTCAACTATGTTGGTTTATACTACTGGAAACGGGGTAAATGGATTTACATACGATCCCGGAATCGGCGTATTTGTCTTGTCTCACCCAAATATGAAATTTCCTGCAAATGGCAAAATTTACTCTATGAATGAGGGAAACTTTTACAATTGCAGCATAGGCGTTCAAAACTTTATTAAATACGCCCAAACAATTGATGAAGCAACAAACAGACCATATACTGCAAGATACATTGGCTCTTTGGTTGCAGATTTCCACAGGAATTTAATTAAGGGGGGAATTTATATTTATCCAGCCACACAATCAGCGCCAAATGGAAAATTAAGGTTACTTTATGAGTGCAATCCAATGGCATTTATAGCTGAACAAGCAGGTGGTTTAGCATCAGATGGTGAAAGAAGAATTTTGGAGATTGAACCTAGTGAATTACACCAAAGAGTGCCCTTTTATACTGGATTAAAATCTATGGTAAATAAGGCTGAAGAAATTCTAAAAGCTAACTAAATAAAGCTTTTAATTCAGTCGCGTTTTTGGGGTCTAACTTTCCGGCCAAAATTAAACTTAATTGTTTTCTTCTTAAAGCCGCGTCATACCTTTTCTTTTCTTCTTCAGTTTCAGGAATAAGTCCTGGAATTTCTTTCGGTATACCGTTTTGATCAACTGCTACAAAAGTATAAATAGCTTGATTACTACTGATAAAAACATCAGATTCTTTATCTTCAACAAACACGTCTATTATTACTTCCATAGAAGTGGTAAATGCCCTTGAAACTTTTGCCCGTAATGTCACTGTATCACCCAATTTTATAGGCTTATCAAAAGTTACGTTATTCACTGATGCAGTTACGGCCACACACTTACTGTGTCTGTTTGCTGAAACGAAAGCAATTTCATCCATCCACGCCAATAACTTTCCGCCAAATAAATTACCTATTGTGTTGGTGTCATTTGGCAATACTAACTTGGTACTTTCGGCTAAAGACTTACTTGGTTTCTTTGATTCCATATTATTGCTTTTAAACAAAAATGCCTCGACAAATTGTCGAGGCATTTAATATATTATCTTCCTTGAGCAGCTTTCTTTTGTCGGTTATCGACAATATTGGCTTTTTCCCTCAATGCACGCATTACGTTGGCATCTGCTGAACTACTTCTTTTTGTTAGAATCGTATTTTTCTCAGCTGTATAATCCTCTTGTGCTGCCGCCTCATTAACTTTATCCAGCACAATCAAGAATACGCCTGCTTCACCTTTTAAAGGTCTTAACATAGCGCCTTCGTTTTCCTTATCAATTGAAAATATAGTTCCAACTATTTTGTATTCGTTTCCACCAACACCAGGAATATTACCCGATCCAAATTTAACATTTGAAGTTTTAACTTCTCCTCCAGGTATGGTATTTGCCACCTCATTAATATTTTTGATTCCTGACATGATCTCAATATAATGTGCCGCTTGCTTTTCTCTTAAAGCAGGAGTTTTCATTTGTTGTTTTACCGCTTCAAAACTTGGTACACCTTCATCAACTTTAGAAACTATAAAGGCTACTTTTATTGTCGAATTATCTAAAATTGGCCCTGAAACATCTCCTTCTTCAGCATCTTGTGCAAAAGCAAATTTTTGAATTTTTCTATAATCAGTAAATCCTGTAACAAAACGAGAAGACAATACTAATTTAGCATAATTGTTCACCATATTTTTTTCCATTGCAACATGGTAAAACGCTGAATCATCATTCGCAGTTTCAACTTCATTTATGAAATCATATGCCAAATTTTCAACTTCTTTGATCGTTTCAACACCTGGTTTAACAGTTTTACGAATAGGCGCTAATTTTGGAAGTTTTCTTGCTTCTTGCCCTAATACTTCAACAATGTGATAACCATAAGTTGTTTTCACCAATTGTAATTTACCTTTTTGCCCTTCAAAAGCAGCTTTCTCAAACTCAGGTACCATGGCTCCTTTTTTAAACCATTTGTATTCCCCTCCATTTGCTTTTGAACCTGGATCATCTGTAAACTGATTGACCATTTCTGGAAAGTTATTTTTTGACTTAATAACACGAATAATACTATCGGCCAATGTCTTCGCTTCTCCCTCAGAACGGGTGTTAGTAGATATTAAAATATGACGAACCCAAGCCCTATCTTGAGATTCAAAACCATTCACTTTAGCAATGACTAATTGCGTTTTATTGGTTTGTGGGTCAACAGTTTTAAATGGTCCGATAACATCACCTTTTTTACTATTTTGAACTAACTCATCAATAGCAGCAGGGTACTCAAATTTATTCGATTGAGCGTCCATCACAAACTGATCAGTTCCCAATTCAAACCCAGTAGTATCTGAATAAAACTTATCTTCACCCTTAGTTGCCATGAAGTAAACATTGTTTTCAGTTTGTGCAAAACTTACTTTCAAATTTTCCATTTCATTGTTGGCTCTTTCTAAATCCAACTCACTATAAGCAACTGGAAATTCAACAAATTCTATTTCTGCAGATTGTGACTTTTGAAAATACAACTTGTCATTTTTATGCTTTTTATAATATGCTTTTATATCTTCATCAGTGAATCCAATCTCCTCTTCTGTGATTTTTCCATATGGGTGCAACACATAAGTAATATCTCTTGTTTCGTTATTTGCAACATAGCTATCTTTAGCTTCTAAAGCGTTAACATATACCCCTTTTTTAACAAGTGTAACGAATTTATCTGTCGCACGAGCATCTTTTAACTCTTGTTCAAATGCACTCCATTGTACTTTTGCATCTTTCCATCTACTGTACAATGCAGTATCAACTGAAGGGTCAGGACCTGATTGTAATCCATCTAAATATTTCACTACAGAATCTCTTGAATATTCTCCGATATTATTTTTAAACATGGCAATTTGAGAAACCCATTGGTGAATGTTATTTCCCAAAACCATGTCATTTAACTCTGCTGTAGAAACCAACAATCCAAGATCTTCTAATTGTTTCCCCATTAACTTTTTACGAATTAATTCGTTAAAGGCCTGGTCTCTTGCATTATCTTCTGCTTCTGCATCAAAATCATTCCCTTGGTAAGAAGCGTTTTGCTTTTCACGATCAACATAATTTTGTTCCAATTCACTCAACTCCTTTTCGTCTAATTCTTCACCAAAAATAGTTCCTGAAGGAAGTGGTTCTTCACCACCGCCAAAATTTTTAAAACTATCAGTGAAAATAAAGGCTAACATAGCCAAACCAATTACGATTAATAAAAGGTATGAGTTTTTTTGTATTTTTCCAATAACTGCCATTACTGCTTATTTTGTTTTAATTTAAGAATTTGCGAATATACTTCTAATCCTTTTAATAAAAAAGAAGTCGACTGTTTTATTTCTGATTATTTTAATTAAGGAATAAGTCCCAAACAGATTTTCAAACGAATGATTTTTTTAACAGATGCGGCGATCTGTTCTTCGAAAATTTTATCTTGTGAAACTGCCAATACGATATCATTAATGGCTTTGCTTGCATTCACCGGCATCAGTATAATATCACATCCTGCTTGTGCAGCTTTTAACTCACAATTTGGCACCTTTGCAACACCTCCCATATTCATTGCATCAGTAATAACTAATCCTTTAAACTGGAGCTTTTCTTTGAGTAATTTTGTTACAATCACATTTGAACATGTTGCTGGCAAATCATTCGTTCCGAATTCTTCATTGTTTTTCACTGCAATGTGCCCAACCATAATCGAAATCACCCCTGCGTTAATAAGTGGAACATAGTTTTTTACTTCTTTCATTTCTCCATTAATATAAACCAACTGTTTATGGGTATCCCCAACTACATAGCCGTGACCAGGAAAATGTTTTGCTGTAGCTGCAATTCCATTTTTTTGTGTCGCTTCAATAAATACCTTTGCCCAAGCTTGCGCGGTGTCTGCGTTATCACCAAAACTCCTACTGCTCACAACTTTATTTGGTGACATATCCACAACCGGGGCATAATTATATTGAATCCCAATTTTATTTAAGTCTTTGCAAATGATTTCCGTGTAAGTCAACACTTCCTTTCTACTCAACATTTCATTCGCCTTTTTTACTGGTGTCGAGCCCTTTATTTTATATGCAATTAACGAAGGCTCAGCATCTGCTGAAAACAACAAGGGCAATCCTTTATTTAGTTTTTGATAAGCTGCTTTCATTTCGGTAAACCCTTGCATGGTACCATTCAATAAAATAATTCCCCCGATTTTATTTTTAGTGATTAATTCATTTATTACAGTTTCAGACTGACCCAATCTGCCAGCTGCTACAACAATCATTTGCCCCACTCTTTCTTCCATTGATAAGGACTGGTAGACTGAATCAGTTTTCTGACCTAACTTAGCATCATATCGATAAAAATCATTCAAATCGTATGTAAAACCATTGACCAAAATCAAAAATGAACTCAACACTAAAAAATACTTTATCATAATTTTAAAACATAAAAAAACTCCGTTAATTACTTAACGGAGTTTTAACATTAATAGTGCTATTATTTTTCGATTACAGTAACAACCGTTCTTCTATTTTTTTGATGTGCTTCTTCTTTTTCTCTCACAGAAGTAAGGCTTTCTAATTTTGAATCAGAAACTTCCAATTGTTTTGCTCCTACTCCTTTTGTTTCAATTCTATTTGAAGCAATTCCTTTTGAAACCAAATAATCTTTTGCTACTTTGGCTCTTCTTTTTGAAAGACCTAAATTATACAATGCCGTCCCTCTTGAATCAGTATGCCCAGTTAATTCAACTCTTAAAGTTTCATTTTCTTGCATGATTTTCAATAATTTATTTAATTCATCAACCGAAGCATGTCTCAAAGTTGACTTATCGTAATCGAAATAGATATTTCTTAAAGTGAATTCAGCACCGGTAGTTAATTTTTCCATCAAGAAATTGAAATTATACTCCTTACCTTCATCTTCTTGTCTAACCACTAAATTATCGGATGCCATTGTATAATCTGGCTTAGTTGAAGTAATAGCATAATTATACCCTGACTCAACTGCCAGCATGAAAGTACCATCTTCTTCCGGTGTAAGTTCATACATCACCTTGTTTGTCGCAGCATCAGTAAATGTAATTGTTGACATCACAGGTCGATCTGTTTTTGCATTCATTACCGTTCCTCTAACAACAACCATATCTCTTTTTCTGTAAACAGTTTCAGCAATACTAACATCTCTTAATGAATCTAATTCTCCATTAACCAAACCTGAACTTGCAAATATCGGTGCTTTCTTTTCACCTAAAAAAGTAATCATATAGATATCTTTTTCACCATATCCGCCTTCTCTAAAAGAAGAATAATATGCATATCTCGTATTTCCAGAAACAACGAAGTAAACATCATCATCTGGTGTACTAATAGGGTAACCAAGATTTACCGGTTCTGACCACTCATCTGTTTCAGCATTATATTCCGTTTTAAATACATCTAGTCCACCCATTGTTTTATGGCCTGCAGAAGAAAAATATAAGGTTTTGTTATCTGGATGAAAGAAAACACCTTTTTCATCAAATTCAGTATTTACAACTGTACCTAAATTCTTAGCTTCTCCCCAAGTATTTTTTCCTTCGTCCCACAATGATAAATAGATATCGTGACCGCCAATCCCTCCTGGCTTATCAGAAACAAAGAATAATTTCTTTTCGTCGAAAGATAAAGTAGCTGCCTCTTCATGATAATTTGAATTGATTGCATCACCCATATCCACTAACTTCTCCCAGTTGCCTGCATCATCTTTTTTAGTCATCAAAAGATTTCCATCTTTTCTACTGATTCCGTGATAAGTAATTAAAGATTTACCATCTGGAGAAATACCAACAGTTGCATCATGAGATTTTGTATTTACTGTTTTTCCAATATTTACAGCCTCACCCCATTCTTTACCAAAAGACCTGGTTGAAGAATAAATATCCTCATAGTGATAACCAGAAGCATCAATTTCTCCTCCAATATTTCCATCTGGTCTTCTAGAAGTAAAATAAAGTTCTCTATTGTCTGCAGAAATTACTGGACCATAATCAGAATACTTACTGTTAATGTTTGGACCTAAATTATCAATCCAAACTCTTGCTGGTAAAGCCGACAATTCTTTACCTACTTTACATTCTTGAATTTTTTTATTGATAAAAAATTTCATCTCTTCATCTGATTCACCTAATGTTTCTTTGTAGGCACGAAACAAAACAATTGCCTCGTCAAACTGACCATCCAAGTGTTTTGATCTTGCCAAGTGAAAATCCAAATCTGGATAATCTTTCTCAGTTCCACCAGTTGCTTTTACAAATTCCAAATGCTTTTTAGCTTTAAACTTTTGATTACTATGCAAGTAACAAACACCCATTCTATAATTCAAATAGGCACTTTTTGAATGAAATTCATCAGCAATTACATAATGTTTTAATGCATTTGCCATGTCATCTTCACTTCCTCTTTCATAATCAATATCCCCTAATTTAATTTGCCTTACAGCCTCATTAAACCCTGGTTTATCGCCTAGAACCAATTTATCAAACGGCTCATCAACTACTTGAGAAAACCCAACATAGCTGAAAAATAATAATATTATTAGTGTAAATTTTTTCATCATTTTATTATTCATTACAAGTTGGACTATTTAAAAATTTCTCTGCTTTTTCAGAACCCAAAATAAAGGCTTCTTCCCAATCTGCACATGCAGCTTCAACATTTCTTAGCATTTCATTAGCAATACCTCTATTGTAAAATGCTTCCATTAATAGTGGATTCTTTTGAATTGCCATATTACATTTCTCTAATGCTGATTGAAAATTCTCTCTATCAATTAACACACCTGCTTGATTAACTAAAATATTTGGGTTGGTATTATCAATTGCATATGCTTCATTATATAATTTTTCCGCATTATCTAAATCACCAATACTTTGGTAATAATTTCCTTTTAAAATTAAAAAAGCAACTTTATTTCGACCACTAGCAGCATCAATTCCTTTATCAATGAAACCCAAAGCTTCATCTGGTTTATCTAATTTTAAATTGGCATTTGCAATATTACTATAGATATATAAGTTTTTTGGGTCTTTCTTTAATGCTAAGTTGTAATCTGCAATCGATTTTTCATATTCACCTAACCCGAAATAAACATTACCTCTTAATGCTAAATAATTAGAATTTGATGGTTCTTTTTCTACCAATCCTTCAGCCAATTTTCTTGCACCTACAAAATCATTTGTTTTAACACGTGCTGCAGCTAAAAAATAATTCTCTTCTTGCGTTAATTTTTGAAAAACTTTTATTCTTTCCAAGAAAAAAACTGCACTATCAAAATAGTTATTCATATAGTACGCTTTTCCGAGCTGTGAAAAAACTGAATATTGAACCTTTTCAATGGCGTAGGCTTTTTTCGCATAAGTCAATGCATTTGCATATGCTTTTTGATCAAATTTAATAGCAGAAATATTCACTAAAGCTTCCACATATTGTGGCTCCATAGCTAAACATTTCTCATACAGTCCTATCGCAACACTTTGCTGTCCAGCACGGTATGCTGCATTCCCTTCTTCAAACAGCTTGATTGCTGATTCAGAATATTCTTTCTGTCCAAATATTGTTAATGGTAACAACATTAATAGAAATAAAATCTTCTTCATACTTAATTAATTAGTCTATTTATTCATCTTGAAGCCTTCCTTTAATTGATATTAAATCAATCAAAAAGCCCAATAACTAACAAAAATAATAATATATTTCATACTAAAC
>CBDUKB010000042.1:0-16780 GCA_965367695.1 uncultured Putridiphycobacter sp. | reverse complement strand
AACATTTCTATAATTATATGAATTTGAAAGAGGAAGGTCATAATCTTCATCTATGTAGGTTTTGTCTCTTCCCAAATACATACCAATTCTTATGTCTAGTCCTAACCTGCCCATTAAATCAATGGAGTATCCCATACCAAAACTGATTTTGGTGGTTTTAGCTTTAAAATAATCATTGATCATGGAGTAGTTACGCTGTCTAAATTGCACATAATAATAATAATTAAATATGCTTTCACTATTATAATTGGATAGTAAACTCAATGATGCTGTAAAATAATTACCGCCAGTTAATGCAGTGTCATTCATGGGTATATCGTGCATGTAATAGGCTGATACAAGTCCGTAATCATTATGGTTTTCAAATGGCATTATACCTATTCCAACACTAACTTTAAAAATTTCTACAGGTGAATAGTCAACATAAATATTTGGGACACCACTGGCAAATGTAAGAAGGCTAGTTCCTGCTTTAAATTGAGACTCTTTGCCACCATCATCAAATATATCATCAAGTTCATCTTGTGAAAATGCAGCCATGGAAAAGAAAATCATGAATGCAAAAGCGAATAAATTTCTCATTTTTTATTTTTTTGACGCGAAAATAACATAATCTAGTAAAGGATGCTTGATAATCAAATATTTATTTCAGATTTTCAGGAATTTCGCAAACAGGAATAGGTATCATTTTATGTTTATTGACCTTGTTTAGTTTATTGAAAAGTACAATTACTTCCTTTTGTCTTGGGTTCAATTCGCTTTGATCGCCTTTGTATTCCATGGCCCATTCTAGTTCTGGGTAGGTAGCGCCAATTTGTCCTTCATCTGTTCTTTCATCTTCCCAAAGTCCATCTGTAGGTGCTGCGTTTTGTATGGATTGAACAATATCTAGTGCTTTGGCAATGGCAAAAACTTCACTTTTATACAAGTCGGCAATGGGACTTAAATCCACGCCACCATCTCCATATTTTGTATAAAAACCTACACCAAAATCTTCTACTTTATTTCCGGTACCAGCCACTAGCAATCCATTTGCTTGACCTACTGCATACAAGGTCGTCATTCTTAGTCTCGCCCTGGTGTTTGCCATGGAAAGACCATGTTGGTCTACCCCTTCAGGAAAACTCTTTTTGATGGTTTCAAATGATTCAGTTAAGTTTACTTGAAAATGACTGACATTTGGATACTGTTTTTCTAACCAATCGATATGGGCTAAACCACGATTGACTTCATTGGGATTTTGGTGAATGCCCATTTCCAAGCAAATCACTTTGAGTCCTGTTTTAGCACATAAGGTAGAAGTGACAGCAGAATCTATTCCACCACTAATACCTATAATAAAACCTTTAACGCCTGCATTTTTAGCATACGTTTTTAGCCAATTTGAAATATAATCAATTACTTGAGCTGTATGCATCTTAAAATAATAACCCTACTTTTAATTCAAACATGTGCTGAGGGTTACTCTTTACATTTAAGTTTTCGTATCTAAAACCGGTTCCATCAGGAATTTTATCCGCTAAATGCTCTGATTTTTGGTAAACAATTGGTGTTACACCATAATTAAATCCTATTTCACCGAACAAAAAAGTATTGCCTGTAAAATTCCATTCAGCACCACCGTAAATTCCTACTGTTGCTCTTGCCAAGGACAAACCTTTTTTCAAACTTCCAGGTTTCATGTTTTCTTTGGTGCTTAATGTATTGGCATCACGATTAAATTCTCCGTTCGTAGGGTTGTATTTTGCAGCATATCCTTCATCTGTAAAACGAACCCCAGCTAAAAAACTCGGTCTAAAACCAAATTTCCCATAATAGCTCATGGTACCAATCATGTTGGTTTGAAATTTTAAAAATAAAGGAATGGTGATGTATTTTCCTTTGAAGTTTCTCGTTGTTAGTTCAAAACCTACAGTGTCAGTATAGTCTTTCACCAACCCATCTTGGTATTTGTAAATTTCAGTATCATTAAATCCGTAAAATACATTCCCCAAATTGGTGTTAGAGGCACTACCATAATTTAACTTAAAAGATTCTAAGTCGAATTGAATGCCAGTTGAAAAAGCAATGTTATTATTGATGCGATAATCACCCACCATACCAATTGTAAAACCAGAACCAATTCCATTCCGTTCAATTTTGGTTGTTTGCACCTTTACCCAACTTGCAGTTGTTCCCATCACTAAACCAGCACGTATTTTTTTATCTTGGGCCTCAGCACCAAAAGCTATACCTGCAATTAAAATTAAAGAAAATATTTTTTTCATAGTTTATGCTTTTATCTTTGTACTACAATTATACTTAAATAATACCAAATGAAAAATAGATTTATCTATTTAATGCTTTTTCCAATCCTTTTTATTGCTTGTAAACAAAATCCTTTGTCGGTAGATGTGAGTAATGTAGCACTTTCAATTGCGCATATAAATGTGGTGGAGTTGTATGAATCTGGACTAAAAAATAATGAGTTAGCGCAAGTAAATCTTGAATTGGCCAATGAAGGCGCTGAATTATATGATTATTATACAAAAGAGATGTTGCGTGTTGGAATGCCTTTACAAGATTCAACGGTCGCATTTATCAAGTTGTTTTTGCATGACTCAATCATGGGAATAGTCAATCAAAAAATAAATAAGAAATTTGGAAGTTTTGAAGTTGAATTGACCGCAATCAATGACATGTTTAAGCATTTGAAATACCACATTCCAAATGCTTTGTTGCCCGAAAAAGTATTGACTTATAACTCTACTTTTACCAATGGTGTTATTGCAACGCCCAATAAAATCGGGATTGGATTAGAAATGTATTTAGGACCCGAAGACGATATCATCAAAGAAGTGCCTTTTCCGCTCTACTTAAAAAAACGAATGAATCCTGAATTTCTAATGGCTGATATTGCACAAAATTGGATAGTTTCCAATGTGATTGAAGGTGCTTTAGATGAAACATTTTTGTCCAATTTAATCTATTATGGAAAAATGTTATATTTAATGAAAGCCATGATGCCAGAAGCAAAGAATCACGTTGTTTTACGTTATTCTATAGCCGACTATGAATGGGCAGCAGCCAGCGAATATGACGTATGGCAATATATTGTACAGGAAAACTGGGTCTATGCCAAAGAATTAAAATTAAACCTGCGTTTTTTCAAAGAAGGTCCTAACACTACCGGCTTAGAAGGGTCACCTGATAGAATGGGCCAATTTATAGGGTTTAAAATTATTGAAAATTACATGGAGAAATATCCAGCAACTACATTAAAAGCATTAATTGCCGAAAAAAATACAACCAAAATATTAAAATCTTATAAACCAAAAAAGTAATGGAAAAGTCTTCACAAATAAAAATAGATATCAATACAAATGAAAACAATGTACCGAAAGCCATGCACTGGAGTGCTGAAGATGGGGGAGTAGAAAATGCGGAAGCAAAAGCATTGATGTTAGCATTGTGGGATAAGAAACAGCAAAATGCTATGAGAATAGATTTGTGGACCGAAGAAATGACGGTTGATGAAATGAAGAAGTTTTTTCATCAAACCTTATTAACCATGGCCGACTCTTTTGAACGTGCAACAGGGGAAAAGAATATCACAGAAGACTTACGTGATTATTGTTTGCATTTTGCAGACAAGATGGGGATTATGCCACCTTTAAGTTAAGCAGACTTTACAGCCTTTTTTTTAGGGACTAAATGTTTGTACCCAATCATGAGTAAACCCAAGTCAATTCCTTTTAACTTCCTATTGTCTTTTACTTTTGTTGAATTTAAACTTTTCATAACAGTAGTTTTATTTCAATGTACTTCAAAATATGTGCCGAAACGACAATTATATCTTATCTGTTAATATTATTGATTATTTAAACAGCTTTAAGACTTCACCGGATTGGCTTATCAACGGCTAATTGTGTGTAAAGGTTCTTTTATTACTGTTTTCTGCCGTTGATTTGTATTGAATAAAGTACTGAATACTTGATTTATTATTAAAATAAATGGCGTGAGCTACTGCTTTTTAAGTCTGGGTAACAGTATGAAAAAATCAGGTTTCCATATTTTTTTGTATTTTTAGAATTCAAATGCCTAAAACCCAAAATCATGAACAAGCGAATTCTTCTATTTTCTGCTGTATTTACATTTTTATTGCTCGGTTGTCAGTCTGGGACCGATACTGAAATACGCCGTTGCGATCAAATGACTATCGAAAATTTCGATCGTTTTTTAAGTATCTCAAAAAATACCCCAGAAGTTGAATTGAAAGATAAGTTAGGAAAGTCAACTGGTGGTGAATATACCGCTGATAAAAAAACTTTTATTTATGAATTTAAAGGCACTTTAAGGGTGCCTGTTTTTGTTTACGTCAATGCTGAGTCGGGAAAGATAGAGACTGTATTTATGGAGATACTTGGATTAAAAAACAACTTTGAAATTGATGTCAAAAAAGCAGACTCAGACTATCCGATAGAATATTGTCACCTCGATTTATTTGGAAAACAACCCAAAGAATTATTAGCCATTTTTGGTAAACCGATAAATGATACCATGAAGGAAGACAATGTGGAAGCGGATGTCAGAACCATCTTTTACGAGTCACGAGACGGTAAAATAAGGGTGACTTTTAATTTTTATCCTTCTCAGGATTACAAATTATCCGCTATCAAGGTGAATTGGTTTTAAAAAGCATTTTAATATTAATCATTTGCATCATGATTAAATAATCTTAAAAGCTTAATTTATCGTCCAAAATCCTTTATAAAAAGGGTATAAATACTTATATTCGCGACAAATTTGAAAACTATTTTTATGGCATTTGATATTGGAATGATCAAGAAGGTTTATCAAAACATGGTAGAACGTGTTGATAAAGCAAGAGAAATTACAGGTAAACCACTTACCTTATCTGAAAAAATATTGTATTCTCACCTATGGGAAGGGAATGCGACTAAAGCATTTACCCGAGGAAAGGATTATGTTGATTTTGCTCCAGATAGGATTGCATGTCAAGATGCTACAGCTCAAATGGCTTTGCTACAATTTATGCAAGCAGGTAAAGAAAAAGTGGCGGTACCAACAACGGTACACTGTGATCATTTAATTCAAGCCAAATCTGGTGCTAAAACCGATTTAAAAAGTGCCCTGGATACTTCTAGTGAAGTGTTTGATTTTTTAGGTTCCGTTTCAAATAAATATGGAATTGGATTTTGGAAACCAGGAGCAGGTATCATTCACCAAGTAGTCTTAGAAAATTATGCATTCCCTGGTGGAATGATGATTGGTACCGATTCTCATACTGTAAATGCAGGTGGATTAGGAATGGTTGCTATTGGTGTTGGTGGAGCTGATGCTGTTGATGTAATGGCAGGTATGGCTTGGGAATTAAAATTCCCGAAATTAATTGGTGTGAAGTTGACTGGGAAATTATCTGGTTGGACAGCGCCTAAAGATGTTATTTTGAAAGTGGCGGGTATCTTAACTGTAAAAGGTGGAACAGGTGCCATTGTAGAATATTTTGGCGAAGGTGCTAAATCCATGTCATGTACAGGTAAAGGAACCATTTGTAACATGGGTGCCGAAATTGGTGCAACTACATCTACATTTGGTTATGATGCTTCAATGGAGCGATATTTGAATGCAACCGATAGAGCTGATGTGGCTGAAGCTGCAAATGCAGTTAAAGAATATTTAACTGGAGATGATGAAGTATATGCAAATCCTGAAAAATATTTTGACCAAGTGATTGAAATTAACTTGTCGGAATTAAAACCACACATTAACGGACCATTTACGCCAGATTTGGCAACGCCAGTTGGTGAAATGAATGAAAAGGCGACTAAAAATGATTGGCCTTTAGATGTAGAGTGGGGATTAATTGGTTCATGTACGAATTCTTCTTACGAAGATTTATCAAGAGCTGCTTCTATCGCCAAACAAGCCATTGATAAAGGATTAAAAACGAAAGCTGAGTTTGGTATCAATCCAGGATCAGAAACTGTGAGATATACCGCTGAAAGAGATGGGATATTGAAAGTTTTTGAAGACTTGGATGCCACTATATTTACAAATGCTTGTGGACCATGTATTGGACAATGGGCAAGGTATAACGATCCCAAAAACGCACCTAAAAACAGCATTATCCATTCTTTTAACAGAAACTTTTCTAAAAGAGCTGATGGAAACCCAAATACGCATGCCTTTGTTGCCTCACCAGAAATGGTAGCAGCAGTTGCAATTTCAGGTCGATTAGATTTTAATCCAATGACTGATACTTTAACGAACGATAAAGGGGAGCAAGTAAAATTTGATGAGCCTACAGGTTGGGAATTACCAGAAAAAGGTTTTGGTGTCGAAGACAATGGATTCGAAGCACCAGTGGCTGATGGTTCAGGAATTAAAATTACTGTGAGTGAAACTTCTGAACGTTTACAATTATTGACGCCTTTTAAGCCTTGGGATGGTAAAAACATTATGGGTGCGCCATTATTGATTAAAGCATTTGGAAAATGTACCACTGATCATATTTCTATGGCAGGACCATGGTTAAAGTACAGAGGTCATTTAGATAATATTTCAAATAACTGTTTAATTGGTGCGGTGAATGCTTTTGGTAAGGCAACCAATAAAGTGTTAAATCAATTAACAGGTGAATATGATGCTGTACCAGCAGTTGCAAGAGCATACAAAGCAAAAAACATTCAAAGTGTTGTTGTAGGTGACCATAACTATGGTGAAGGTTCTTCAAGAGAGCACGCGGCCATGGAACCACGTCACTTAAATGTAATTGCGGTAATTGTGAAATCTTTCGCAAGAATCCATGAAACTAACTTGAAAAAACAAGGAATGTTAGGGTTCACTTTCGCAAACGAAGCAGATTACGATTTGATTCAAGAAAAAGATAAATTTAACTTTATTGATTTGGCAGCATTTGCACCAGAAAAGCAAATTACTGTTGAAATTGAACATGCTGATGGTTCAAAAGATGTTGTTAAGTTAAACCATACTTATAACCAAGCTCAAATTGATTGGTTTAAATCAGGGTCAGCATTGAATTTGATTAAAAGTCAACAACAATAAATAGCTGAAAAATGATAATTAAAAGAGCAACTTTTTAAGTTGCTCTTTTTTTTGCATATTTGTATAGGTGAAGCGATTCGTGTTTAAATTTCTGGGACTGGAATTATTGATGCGAAACCGCAATCAATTAAACAGGGAATTACATCCATGGTATCACCCAATTAATTCATTTATCCTCTGGTTAATTTTTTTACCACTCTCAATGTTAAATGCCTTTGGACTTTTTAACTTCATCAACCTCCTTATCCGTCAATTTTTTCCGAGTAGAGTGCTAACTGTTGAAGAGGTTCGAAAATTGGAACGTGTGTTTGCTAATTCTCAATGGTATCAATTGGTAAGGGTAAGAGAAAACTCAAAGTTGGCTGTTTTTGCAGCAAAGTTTAATAAATACCCACATTTAGGTTTTGTGTTTTGTAATACTATTCATTTTAGCAGAAGCATACAAACAGCCCTAGATAACGATTCAGACATGGCTTGGTTGGTGCACGAGTATATCCATATCATACAATTCCATCAATTGGGCATAGTGTACATACCAATGGCGCTAAGAGCCCAAAAAAATGGAGGATATAACTATGAATTACATTGGCTCGCTTCCCCTTTGAAAGCATTTAATTTAGAACAACAAGGTGAAGTAGCCAAGGCTTATTTTCAAGCTTTAAACAATAATAAAGACCTGTCACTTTATCAAAGTATCCTTCCTTATTTAAAAGCTGGAATAGTATAACATAAAATAAAAAACCAATTGCTGTTTAAGCAATTAGTTATGCTGTTAGCGTGTTCAATCACAAAGTTTTTAAATTACATTTTCGGTAGATTTTTCATATAATTGAAATGCGAAATACACACACACATGCGCAAAAATCTTATTGTCAAATAAAAAAAACGCTGGTATTTACTATTGCACGTTCTCAGTATTTTTTATATTTGAATCAAAACCAATGTCCTACATAAGGGTTGTGAAAGCCAAATAATGGTGTATGAGCGCTGGTTATTTGTTTTTAAAATAAAAAGAAAATGAAGAACTTAGATATAATTATTCCAGGAGCTTTTATTATTTCGTTAAGCCTATGCACGTATATTTTTTTTGGTAAAATAGGCCCCCTTGTAATTGGCAGTGCCAGCGCGGGTGGATTTCTTTTGTATCTAAAGACGGGATATAAATATCGTTTTGACACCTCTAAAGTGATTGTTGCCTATTTGTTAACAGTAATTTTCTTTATTATCCATGTGTATGAAGAATATATTTACGGTTTTGAAAGTGTAGCTTCTGAACTTAGTGGTCAAGAAGTTTCGCAGCAAGGTTTACTTACTTTTGCTGCATTTTTTGCTCCTGTAATGTGGATAACTGGAGCCATTTTCATCATTAAGAAATGGGCATTAGGATATTATTTTTTAGCATTTTTCTTTGTTGCCATGACTATTGCAGAATTAACTCATTTTATCTTTCCATTTGTTTTATATGGGGAATGGAAATATACTGCAGGAGTAGCAACAGCAGCATTACCATTAATTCCTGCATGGTACGGTCTAATTATAACGCTTAAAGAAACAAAAAAAATAAAAAATGAGTCGTAGCAGACAATTTGCCATTATTCTCCTGTGGGGATTACTCACAAATTCAGCATCTGTTTTTGCACATACTGAAATCAAATCTAATGCAGGAAAAATTTCAAACGTTATTGCGGTAGGTTTAGTGATTTTATCAATAATAATATTCCTTTTTATAAACAGAAAAAAGAAATAAAACAACACACAATAAATTTATTATATTCTATACCTTAGCCCTAATAGTGTAAAAATACCTTTACTAGTTTATACCAGCATTTTAATACAATAAAGCTATGATAAAATTCTTTCGGAAAATCCGACAAAAAATGCTGACTGAAAATAGGTTCAGCAAATATCTGATTTACGCCATTGGTGAAATTATTCTAGTAGTTATCGGGATTTTAATCGCTTTGCAAATCAATACATTGAATCAAGCAAAAAAGGATAGGGCTTATGAGGTGAAAATGTTATCAGAAATAAAAAAAGGTTTACAACTAGATTTATCGAATTTGCATGAGCATGATGAAACTTATTCTGCCCTTAATAATGCAGTGGATTATTTTGAAAAACTGACGAATGAGCATGTTATTTTTGATGTGTCTATGCAATCCGATTTATGGAAACTAAACTTAGGAAGGTATTTACAATTTAATAGAGGGCCTTATGATGCGTTGAAATCCTCTGGAATTGACCGAGTTTCTAATGACAGTATTAGAAACCAACTTATTAATTTTTTTGATTTCAGGTTGCTTGAGTTTCAAACCGAAATTGACCATACTACAAGACGTTATAGGGCTAATGTAGATTTATTGCTCTCATTTCGCGAAGACCCTTTCTTAGATGAAAACAATGATTGGGTAGTTAATCGTGTTGCAAAAGACATTTTTCAAAAACCAAAATTTGTCTGGCTGCTCTCCGATATTCAATATCGTGTTTGGAGCTCAAAAAGCGCAATAGAAGCCTTTATACCTGAAATAGAGTCATTAATTCAAAGTATAAATCAAGAGATTGGTAATCATTAAGGCTAGGTTCGCTAAAGTTATATTTAATTGTTGTGGAATTTCTTCTTCAGCAAATAGAAATAGGTAGTTGCCATTATTATAAGTATCGAGTTCCCGCTTCTCCCTTCCAATGCTCTCTTATACAATTCAAGTAGTGTGAAGGGTAAAAAAAATCCCTTGGCAATTTTGCCAAGGGATTCATTAGTGAGAATTTTAATTCAATTAAAATTCAACGGTAAATTCTACCCTACGGTTTTCAGCTCTACCTGCTGCAGTGTCATTAGTCGCTTTTGGCATAGTTTCACCAAATCCAAAAGAAGTTAATCTCGAAGCATCAACTCCTTTACTAACTAAATAGTTCAAGACAGCGGTTGCACGTTTTTTAGATAATTCAAGATTTTTTTCATCATTACCTTGTGCATCCGTGTGTCCATCAATTTTTAATTTATATGAAGGATTTTCTATCATAATATCAGCTACATTATTTAAAATGCCATAAGATGATTTTTTAATAATGTCTTTCCCAGATTCAAATTGAATTCCTTTCAAGGCCTTTCTGAATACTTCTTTGGTTGATTCCTTAATTTCAGGACAACCATTGTTAGCGGCAACACCAGCAATTGTTGGACATTTATCATTTTTGTCTAAAATTCCATCACCATCTGTATCTGGACAACCCTTTAAGGCGGCAGGTCCTTTTACAGTTGGACATTCGTCTTCTGAATCTTGAACACCATCACCATCTGTATCTGGACATCCTTTGAATTTTTCAATTCCGGCAACATCAGGACAAGCATCTTCGCTGTCAACAATTCCATCACCATCAGCATCAGGACAACCATTTGCAGATTCAACGCCTTTTACTGTTGGACAATCATCATCTGAATCTTTAATGCCATCTCCATCCGTATCAGGACAGCCTTTGAACTTTTCAATTCCTTTAATTTTTGGGCAGTCATCTTGGTAGTCAGCAATTCCATCACCGTCTGTATCGATTGCACATCCATACTCATCAACTTTTACACCTTTTGGGGTAGTTGGGCATTGATCTTTTTTATCAGAAACACCATCACCATCCGTATCAACTGTCTTACCAAATAAGTATGTTAAACCAACTGTGTGAATAATGTATTGATCATTTCCACCAGAATAACCAGCAGCTAAGTCTCTATTGTCACCTGTTGTATATCCATAATTTCCAGTGTAATTGATCCCAATATTATCGCTTAACATCACATCAAATCCTAAACCGGCATTTCCTGAAAAATCAAGACCAGGAGCGCCATTGTTAGCAAAATTTGCAATACCGCCTCCACCAAAAATAAATGGACGAAACATTGCATCTTCCGCTAAGAAAACACCATTGTTAAACTTCATTCTTAATTGTAAAGTTCCGGTAAATAAATCTGAACTAAAGCCACTTGCAGCAATAGGGTTGGTGCCATCACCAGGGATACCCGGAACATGAAAGCCATAGGCACCATAATTTAACCCAAGTCCTAAGTTTAACCAAGGATTTAGATAATAAGCTCCCGCAATTCCAACCTGAGTTCTAAAAGCTTTGTTGCTGTTAAAAAAGGCGTTATTCCAATCTCCATAATAATCAGAGAGACCAACGCCAACTGTTAGTCCAATTTTTTGATCACTTGTTTGTCCCATTACGGTTCCCAAGGATAAAAAAAGCATTGATAAACACAATGTAAATTTTTTCATAGTATAAATTTTTAATTCTAATTCTTCTCTTGGCAATCATTGTGCCAAAAGTAAAAGGTTAACATTTATACGTAATATAGTGATTATCTATTTGAATTTATTATAATATCCAAGTAAATAGGTAAGTGGTCGGAATAACCTCCATGGTATTTAAAACCGAGATATGTTCTGTAAGGTTTTTTTCCAAAACCATCTTTTTCAGGTTCTAAGAGCCAGTCTGGCGCAAAAATTTTGATTAATTCAAAGTTAGTTTGTAAGGGATTGGTTGAAGTCATTAACTTTTTATTGATGATAAATTGATCCAAAACATGCCATTCATGCTGATACTTATTAGTGCCAGTTTCGTTTAGGAATTGCCAACTCAAATTAATTAAGTCAGTTGGTTTTAATCCTGCACTATCTTTTTGTGCCTTTAAAACTTCCGATAAGCTGGCATCATTTGGGTAATCATTAAAGTCGCCCATGGCAACAATATTCGCACTTGGTGTGGCTTGTTGAATGGAGTCAATTTTTGACTTTAACACCAAAGCAGCATAACTTCTTTTGGGAGCGGTTGCTAATTGCCCCCCATAGCGTGACGGCCAATGATTGACAAAGCAATGTAAAGTATCAATACCTACTAATCCTTTTAACATCAAAATATCTCTACTCGGTCTACTTTGGTCGGGAAAGTTTAAAACAAATGAATGAAAACCGATAAAAGAGAAAAACGCTGGTCTGTATATAAACGCTACGTCAATTCCTCTTTGGTCTTTACTTTCTTGATGAACAATTTGATAACCATAATCTTTAAGTGGAGAACTGTTTACCAAGTCTTTTAAACACTGTAAATTTTCAATTTCACAAAGTCCAACAACAGCAGGTGGTTCCCATTCACCAATGGCTATGATATTTTGCCCAATTTGTTTTAATTTTGTCCAGTATCGATAGTTTGTCCAATATCGGGTACCATCTGGTGTAAATTCTTCGTCTTTTTTATCAGGATCGTCAGTTGGATGAAAAAGATTTTCAACATTATAAAACATAATTCTAATACCCGATTTTGTTACTTGTGGGTTTTGGGAATGAATTAAAAAAGCCTGACACATAAAAAGCATCAGGCATAAAATTGTTTTATATTTTAACATTTACTTGCTTATTCATCAATTAAAAAGTTTCTGTTGACGGAGTATTTGATTTGTCTTCTGAAGCATCTTTTAATTTTGCACCAACCAAGGTACCATTTACAATTTGTTGTTGAAAGTCGGCCATGGCACTTGGGGAGTGTGGAATTAATATAGAGGAATTTTTTCCGTTGGCGCCAATGTTATTCAAAGTGTCAAAGTATTGTGTCAATAAAACAAACTGCATCACCTCTTCGTGTGTAATTGATTTTAATGATTTTTGAAAGTCTTCAACCGACTCTTTAAACCCTCGTACAATTTCTAGTCTTTGTTGGGCAATTCCTTCACCTGATAATCTTTTAGATTCAGCATCAGCTTCAGCTGCTTTTACCACCCTGATTTTTGCTGCTTCGGCTTCTTCTAAAGTTGCTTCTTTGTCGCGTTTAGCAGCATTAATTTTATTCATGGAATCTTTTACCCTTGAATCTGGATCTATATCTGTAATGAGTGCTTTTACAATATTGTATCCATATTTATCCATTGATTCTGCAAGGTTCTGGCGAACTGCCACCGCGATATCATCCTTTTTAGCAAACACATCATCTAATTCCATTTTAGGGACCTCAGCCCTAACATCATCAAAAATATAAGATGAAATTTGATGCCTTGGATTGTCCAAAGAATAAAATGAATCCCATAATTTTTCATTCATCACTTGAAATTGAACTGAAACGGTTAAATGAACAAATACATCATCTCTCGTTTTTGTTTCAACCTCAACATCTAATTGTTGTACGCGCATATTAATCACACCCGCTTTTGAGTCAATAAATGGAATAATGAATCCTAAACCTGGTTTCGCCATTTTCTGAAATTTACCCAGTCTTTGTATAACATAATAAGTCCTTTCTTGGACTAATATAATCGATTTAAAAAGTAAGACAACCAACAATAAGCCGCCAATTACATATAATACTACCTCCTCTTGATTCATAATTTTTTCTTTAGCTTAAATGTAAATATTTTGGGTGACATTTTAAATTATTTTCGGCTTACTTTTCTTCTAATTAAAATGTTTTTCTCCATTTTATAATTAATATTACTTTTGTAGTTCAAAATTTTAAGAATGAAAGCATACGTTTTTCCAGGCCAAGGGGCTCAGTTTATAGGAATGGGTAAGGATTTATATGACCAATCAGTATTGGCAAAGTCTTTATTTGAAGAAGCAAATACTATATTAGGTTTTAATATTACTGATATCATGTTCAACGGAACAGATGAGCAGCTAAAAGAAACCAAAGTTACCCAACCTGCTATATTTTTACACTCTGTGATATTAGCAAAAGTATTAGGTGATGATTTTCAACCTCAAATGGTTGCCGGTCATTCTTTGGGAGAATTATCTGCCTTGGTAGCAAATGGGGTTTTAAATTTTGAAGATGGTTTAAGATTGGTTTCTAAAAGAGCTTTGGCTATGCAAAAAGCATGTGAAGCAGAGCCTTCAACCATGGCTGCTATTTTAGGCCTAGATGATGCCATTGTTGAAGAAACTTGTGCCTCAATTGATGGGGTAGTGGTTGCAGCAAATTACAACTGTCCTGGTCAGTTAGTAATTTCAGGTAGTATTGCCGCAATTGATAAGGCTTGTGAAGTCTTAACTGAAAAAGGAGCAAGAAGGGCTTTAAAATTACCTGTAGGTGGTGCTTTTCATTCACCTTTAATGGAACCTGCTAGAACTGAGTTAGCGGCAGCAATTGAAGCAACGACTTTTGGAGCTCCAATATGTCCAATTTACCAAAATGTTACAGCCAATGCGGTGACTGATCCAGCAGAAATTAAGAAAAATTTAATTGCCCAGTTAACAGCCCCAGTTCGTTGGACACAAACTATGAATCAGATGATTGCTGACGGATGTTCAGAAGTGGTTGAGGTAGGACCAGGAAAAGTTTTACAAGGCTTGTTTAAAAAAATAGACCGTCAATTTCCAACTTCAAGCGCAACTTTTGAAGCATAAGTGACATTGATTACAAAATAGAAAATAAAAAGTAGCAAACTTTGCAGTCGAAATAAAAATTAAATATGGAAATTATAAGTGCAAACACATTAGAAAAAATGATTCAGGAAAAAGCTGATATCATAATGATTGATGTAAGAACCGAAGAAGAAATAGCGGAAGGAATGATCCCAAACGCAAAACACCACAATATTTTTAGTCCAGATTTTATGGATAAAATTGAAGCATATGACCCAAGTAAGACATATGTGATGATTTGCAGAAGTGGTGCAAGAAGCGGACAAGCTTGTATGCAAATGATGGGTGCTGGTTTTGAGAAAATATACAACTTAGAAGGCGGTATGATGCGTTGGACAGGCGAAACTGTTTAGTTAAAAAACTTTATTAAAAAGCCACTTTCTTTTCGGAGAAAGTGGCTTTTTTTATTTGCTAGATGCTGTTCTTTTCTCAAACTTAATCGTAATAGATTACTATATTTGATACAGCAGTAACAGAGAGCATAATGCTAATTCATCAGCTTAAGATAAATTGTAAATCATTTAAAATTTTTAAAGATGCAAATAATTGCTAATTCACATTTTAAAAATCCAGTCTTGGATTTAGCATTTTTTAAAAAATGGATTGATAAACTTGAGCAGCTGAATGGTTATGAATATGAAAAAATTCAAATCAGAACATCCCTCGGAAAAACACAAGTTTATGGTATTAATATAGCAAATTCCATGCTTGAAACCATTGTTATTTTTCCGGGCTTTAGGACCACCTCATTGATTTGGGACTTGGAAGGTAATTTGCAAAAATTAGGCAAGTCTTTTCGAGTTTTTATGGTTGAAACAAATGGGCAGCCAAATTTGAGTGATGGGAATAGTCCTGCAATTAAATCATTAGATTACGGGCATTGGGCGAATGAGGTTTTCAATGAATTAAAAATTGATAAAGCTTATGTCGTTGGCGCTTCATTTGGGGGATTGGTTTGTGCAAAATTATCGGCTACAAATCCAGAAAGAATTAAAGCCATTTTCATGTTGAATGCGGGTTGTTTACAACCTTTTTCCTTATCATTACCTAATTTGTATTATAATTTATTACCTGTGGTAAATCCCAATAAAAAAAATGTTTCAAAATTTTTAAATCGTGTAATTTTTTCAAAACCAAATCATCAAATCATTGACAAATCAGAAGCTTTGCTTAATGAATACTTATTGTTTTGCCTCAAAAGATTTAAGGATAATACCCAGAAGCCATATTATATGCGTAGTGAACTAACCAAGGTACAAAACAAAGTTTACTTGTTGCAAGGTGATCAAGATCTTTTGTTTCCAATTAAAAAATCAATCAGTAACGCTAAAATACACTTTAGTAATTTAATGGATGTGAAGATTTTTACAGATGTTGGACATGGAATAGAAACCTTCAAGCCTGCTATATTATATATTAAAAAAACAATTGAAAAGCAGTAATGAATGTACATTAGTATAGAAAGCGGTCTTTTCATGAAGATATCATTGTAAATTATCTTAATAATTGATAAATATCAGTTGTTCTAAATTCACCAGTTATAAATTATTATTTATATTTGTTCTAAATAAAGATAATGGACATTCGACTGACATCATTAAAGCAAAGGGTTGCTGCCAAAATAACAGCTATTGAGAGTGAAGAAGTGCTCGCAAGGTTTGTTGAATTAGGTATTATGCCAGGTGTTTTTTTGTCAGTTCAAAACAAGGCTCCTTTTAATGGTCCCTTAGCTGTTTTGGTGAATGGCACCAAAATCATTATCAGAAAAAAAGACGCACATTTCATTCTACTAGAAGCGTAAATTAATGAAAGAAAAACGTCATTCAATTGCATTAATCGGTAATCCGAATATTGGTAAAACGACATTGTTTAACAAGCTCTGTGGGTTAAATCAAAAAACGGGTAACTATCCTGGTGTAACGGTCGATCAAGTAAAGGGATTTGTGAAAGTTCAAAACCAAGAAGTTGAATTGATTGATTTACCTGGAATCAATAGTATTTTTCCAACATCAGATGATGAAAGGGTTGTCTATGATTTTTTAACTAAAGTTGGTAAAGAAAATAAACCTGAAAAGATTTTAGTAGTTGTTTCTGCCTTAAACTTTAAGCGAAATTTATATTTGTTTCATCAAATAAAAGATTTAGAAGTGCCGGTAGTTTTAGTGGTTAATATGATAGATGCCGCTAAAAAGCAAGGGATTTTTATTGATCTTGAAAAGTTAGAAGAAGCAGTCAATTGCCCTGTGGTTGGGGTTTCTGCAAAAACTGGAGAAGGAATAACCGAACTAATCACAACACTTGTAGGCCTCACC
>CBDUKB010000041.1:0-17215 GCA_965367695.1 uncultured Putridiphycobacter sp. | reverse complement strand
GCTTGACTATGGGGTACCAATTCATCTTTGTCACCATGCATAATAAAAGTTGGAATTGGATTCACAATATTATCAGGATTTGCAGGTGAAAGTAAATTTAAGAAGTCATTTGGTTGGTTGACATGTAGTTCAGGCGCATCTCCAAAACTTTTTAACTCATCAAGTAAATGTACTGATTCATTGTTTGTCACGTTACAATTTAGGTCTCTTGCTCTGAAATAATTCATGTCCTTCACCAATATTCCTTCTGGAACGGTGCTGTCTATCTGAAACAAGTTATATTTCCATTCATAGTTATCTAATGCAGTTGGACCAAACATAGAAACAACTGACTTGACATTTTCATTTGCAAGGCCCCACAAACCATAAGACAATACGATATGTCCCCCCGCGCTTTCTCCTACTAGTTGAATTTCCGTCGGGTCTAGTTTTAAAGAATTTGCATGATCTGTTAAGTAATTAATCACCAAATTAATATCATCATAAATGTCAAATAAGGCAGCGAGCGTATTGTTATTTGCCAAAGTAGAATCCTCAAAATAACACACAGTGCGGTATTTCATGACTGCACAAGCATAGCCTGCATCAATTAATGGATTTAAAATATCCCAACCATACCTGCCATCAAAAGTGGTTACTTTATCCGACCCATTGTAACCAACAACCCATCCACCACCATGAATTAATAAGATAACTTTTGTTGATTCATTACTTCCTTTAGGGGAGTACAAAGTAAATTTTTGCTGTTCAGCAGCACCGTAATTAACTGTTTTAGTCGTTATTTGATAAACACAAGAACCATCATCTTTTTCAGCTTTTGTATTAAAATTATTGGCATTTTTATCAGTGCAACCCTTTTGTTTACAGCTAAAAAATGATAATACAATAATACAGGATAAAAGAATAGCTATAATTTTCATACGATTAAAGGTATGAAAAGTTTTTATCTTCTACTTTTTTCAGGCTTTTGTTTTTGTGCAACTAATGGGTTAGCCATGAGTTCTTTATTCATTTTTCTAGTCTTGTAAATATCACAAGCTAAATAGTATGCGTTTCTAAAAGATGTTTCTGATGCGACTCCTTTTCCAGCTATTTCATAGGCAGTGCCATGGTCAGGTGAAGTTCTAACAATGGGTAATCCAGCAGTGAAATTTACGCCCATATCGAAAGAAATTGATTTAAAACCGGTAAGCCCTTGATCGTGATACATAGATAAAACCCCGTCGAAATTTTTAATGTTTGAAGAACCAAAAAACCCATCTGCTGAGTAAGTTCCATAAATCAATTCTCCTTCATCTTGCAATACCTTAATGGCTGGATGAATTATATTTATTTCTTCATCCCCAAGTGTTCCTCTATCTCCTGCATGTGGATTTAAACCTAGCACGGCTATTTTAGGACGAGTAATGGAAAAATCTTTTTTAAGTGTTTTTAAAAATATCCGCAATTTTGCCTCCACTAATTCTTTTGTTATCAACCCTGAAACCTCTTTTAAAGGTACATGACCTGTCACAACGGCAACTCTTAAATTATCAGCAACCATGAGCATTAATACATCTTCTGTATTTGACATGTGCGCTAAGTATTCCGTATGTCCAGGAAATTCAAATCCAGCAGCTTTCACACAATCCTTATTAATAGGAGCAGTGACCAAAACATCAATTTTATTTTGTTTTAAATCCTCAACTGCTTGTGCTAAAGAAAGCAAAGCATATTTGCCACCATTCGCATTTTGAACACCCAGGTCAATTTGTACTTCTTCTTCCCAACAATTAATTACATTAATTTTTTTGGGTTTAGCTTCTTCAGCCGACTTGATGGTTAGAAAGTTAAACAATTCGTTATTGATTGCTTTTTTGTGGTAAGAAAGTAATTTGCTTGACCCATATATGATGGGAATACTTGTATTAAATAGTTTTGAGTCTTCAAAAGTTTTTATAATAACTTCTGCTCCAATACCATTGATGTCACCTACTGTTATGCCTACACGGATCGCTTGATTGTTCATTTGTTAAATATTAATATCGAAAATAATGGCTTAAAGTTAAGTATTTTCTTAGGATCACAGAGTTTTGATTAATTTGTTTTCTTGTCATTTTAATTCCATACAATTTTCGTATTTTTGTTACTTACTTACAACAGATGTATTTTTAATGTTTGAAAGAAGTGATATTTATTGAAAAAAACCACTAATTATCAAATTGATACTTAATTTGCCTCCATTTTAAAATATAGAGAAAAATGTTTCGTTTGGAAATAGAAAAGAACTACATTGATTAAAAAACTTGCCATACTCACCTGTCTAATGTTTCATGCACTGTTGTTGCAAGCAACACACAATCGGGCTGGCTCAATTACATACAGGCACCTTTCCGGAAACACGTATGAATTTACTGTAAAAACATGTACAAAATCCACCAGTGATGCCGATAGACCCGAGTTAGAAATTAAATGGGGAGATGGGACACTTGATACCATTGATAGAATATCGATAAATGCAAGCCCATTATATGATGTGCAAGAAAACGTTTATATAGGCACACATGATTTTACTGGACCAGGAAGCTACATTATCAGTGTTGAAGATCCAAATAGAAATGCGGGGATTGTAAATATCTCAGCCTCTGTTGATCAACGATTTTGTGTACAGACTGAGTTAATTATTTCACCCTTTTTGGGCACCCCAAATAATTCTGTAATTATTGAAGATTGCCCTTGTCCTGAATTTGCCTGTCAAAATTTAACCTATTGTTATAACCTTTCTGCTTTTGATCCTGACGGAGACAGTTTGGCTTATGCCTTAGTGCCTTGTAGAGGAGAAGATTGTTTAGAAATGGCAGTAGGGCCGGTTTATAATTTTCCTGATGTTTTAGGGGGTGGTAGTATGAGCATAGATCCTGTGAATGGCACTTTATGTTGGATTAATCCTGTTTTTGCAGGAGAGTATAATTTAGCCATAAAAATCTCGGAGTATAGAAGCGGAATTTATATTGGAGCAGTTTTATTAGACATGCAGTTAACAGTGGATAATTGTAACAATAAACCACCAGTCATTGTTGAAAAACCCGATACTTGTATTTTTGTAGGCGAACCAACATCTATTCAATTTACCGCTTTTGACACTGAAGATAATATTGATTTATTTGCCACTGGAAATGTATTTAGTTTAGCAAATAACCCAGCTGTTTTTAATCCAGTAACAGGTTTTTTATCAGTAACCGGAGTCTTTAATTGGACCCCAACATGCGATCAAGCTTTAAACACCAATTATCAAATCATTATTCATGCTGAAGATGACAATGCAGAGGTGAAATTGTCAGATTTGTTTACCTACAATATCAAAGTAAATTTGCCTCCTGTTCAAAACGTAAATGCTTCGCCACTTGGAGGAAGTATGTTATTGAATTGGGACCCTTATGACCCGACATTACTTTGTGAACCTTTTCAGTATAAAATTTACCGAAGAATCGATTCAGTTTTTGGTTATTCTGAATGCTGTGACCCCATGCTACCCATCAATATGGGGTATGAAGAAATAGGGATGTCTTCAACAAATTCATTTACCGATAATGATCAATTATCAGTCGGAAATACTTATTGTTATATCGTCACACTTGTGAATGAAAAAGGGGTAGAAAGTTGTATATCAGATCAAGTTTGTCAAAAGTTAAAATTTGAAGTGCCAGTGCTTACAAATGTTACAGTGCAGTCTACTGATGTTGCAGTAGGAATTGACAGTGTGTATTGGTCTTGGCCAAAGCAATTGAACTTAATTAATTTTCCAGGACCATATTATTATGAATTATACAGAAATAATAATTTCGACATCAACACAAACACGTTAATTTATTCCTCTAATTCCAATGCGGCCATTAATTTAGTTGATACATCTTATGCAGATTTAAACTTAAACACCTTAGGTCAAGCATATAATTATCAAGTTAAATTGTATAGTGATAGCATTTTGGTGGGCACATCATCTTCTGCGAGTTCTGTTTATGTAACTTCGGTGCCAAATGACAATCAATTGACCTTAAAATGGACGGAGAATGTTCCTTGGTTAAACGAATATTATAAAGTATATAAGGAAATCCCAACTGGTTCGGGAAATTTTGTTTTTTTAGACTCAACTTTTAATCAAACGTATACGGACACAGGTTTAATTAATTTACATACCTATTGCTATAAAATACTGTCCATTGGTCATTATAGTGAAAACGGAATACGTGATCCATTGGAAAACTGGTCACAAATTCACTGCAACGAACCTTTTGATTTCACTCCTCCTTGCGCGCCAGTTGCCTTTATTGATGGAGACTGCGATTTAGAAGAAACATATTTAACTTGGACAAACCCTAATAACACTTGCGCAGATGATGTGGTAAAATACAATATTTACTTCGCACCTTTTTTGGATGATAGTCTTGAATTTTTAACCTCAATCGAAAGTGACTTGGACACCTTTTATATTCATAAAGACCGAGGCAGTATTGCTGGTTGTTACTATGTAACAGCTGTTGATTCATTGGCTTATGGTAACGAAAGTGTACCTTCGAACGTGGTTTGTATCGATAATTGTGATGGCTATTATGTTTTGCCAAATGTGTTCACTCCAAATTCTAATTCAATAAATGATTTGTACCATCCACTTTTGCCCTTTAAATTTGTGGAAAGTATCGATTTGAAAGTGTTCAACCGTTATGGAACTTTGGTTCATCAATCAACAGATCCAATGATTGATTGGGATGGAACTTTTTTGGAGTCAGGAAAACAATTAAGTGATGGCATATATTTTTATGTTTGTAAGGTAAATGTTATTAAATTAGCAGGAATCACGCCAATTGAACTTAATGGCACCATTAACATATTCAATTCAAAATAATTTATGTTTACAGGAATTATAGAATCATTAGGACAATTAAAAAAAATTGAAAACGAGCAGACAAATGTTCATTTTACATTTAAATCAAGTTTTACAAATGAGTTAAAAATTGACCAAAGCCTAGCACACAATGGCACTTGCTTAACGGTAGTAGGCATTCATGGTAATGAATATATTGTAACAGCCATAGAGGAGACCTTAAAAAGAACCAATTTAGGGCAACTAAAAGTGGGTGATTTAGTGAACTTAGAACGTTGCATGCAAATGAATGGGCGGCTAGATGGACACATAGTACAAGGCCATGTGGATGCTGTTGGTGTTTGCAAGGAAATTATAGTTCATGATGGCAGTACAGAATTCGTTTTTACGTATGATTATGACGAAGTAACAGTTTCAAAGGGTTCCATAACAGTTAATGGTGTTAGTTTAACAGTTGTACAATCTGAAAAAAAATTGTTCTCAGTACATGTCATTCCGTTTACGATTGAACATACTAATTTTAAAAACATCACAGTTGGTCAACAAGTAAACTTGGAGTTTGACATTATTGGAAAATACGTAAAAAGAATATTAGATAAGGGTTAAACAATGGAAAAAGACAATCGTATTTTTTGGATTAAAAATGGTGAAATTGCCCAGGCCGGAGTAACTATTTTAAAAAACATCAATGTTGAATTAAACAAGGGGGAGTTTGTCTATTTAATTGGAAGGACAGGAAGTGGTAAAAGCAGTTTTCTAAAAACATTATATGGTGAATTGACCCTTTCAGCAGGCAATGGAAATTTAGGAACTTTCAATTTAGCAAAGTACACTCGAAAACAAATTCCTTTTTTAAGAAGGGAATTGGGAATTGTATTCCAAGATTTTCAATTGCTGAATGATCGTACGATTTTTAAAAACCTTGAATTTGTCATGCGGTCCACTGGATGGAAGAAAAAAGGAGAGATTACAAAAAGAGCTGAAGAAGTGATGGAACTGGTTCAGTTAGAAAATAAATTGCATGTTATGCCTCACCAACTTTCTGGGGGGGAGCAACAAAGGGTTGCTATTGCAAGGGCATTACTTAACAATCCTAAGTTTATTTTGGCAGATGAGCCGACCGGAAACTTAGATCCAGAAACCTCCCAAGAAATAATGGCAGTTTTGAAGGCAATTGCAAAAGAAGGAACAGCTATTCTAATGGCTACCCATGATTTAACCATCATGGAACAATTTCCTTCAAAGACATTTAAAGTTGCCAATCAAACAGTCACTGAAGTGAGCCCAATGAATGAGTTTGACCCTTTTAAAACTGTTGAGTTTAATTAATTGAAAAACCATGCAGTTTAAAGATATAATTGGACAAGAAAAAACAAAAGCATTATTGTTAAAAGAGGCCAAAAAGGGTCGAATTAGTCATGCACAAATGTTTATTGGAGATCGGGGTATTGGAAAATTGCCACTTGCTATCGCCTTTTCACAATACTTGCTTTGTGAATCACCAAGTGCTAAAGATTCTTGTGGGACATGCAATGCTTGTGTCAAAGTAAAACAATTGGTGCACCCAGATATACATTATGTATTCCCGGTAGTAAAATCTTCTCAATCAAAAGTATCTGTATCTGACGATCGCAGAGAACAATGGAATACTTTTGTAAAACAAAGCCATTATTTTAATTTACAAATGTGGCAAGAACATTTGGATGAAATGGGAAAAAATGCCCAAATTGGGGTTGATGAGAGCCGGAATATTTTAAAAAAATTATCACTTAAATCATACAGTGGTAAATATAAAATAATGATCATTTGGTTGCCTGAAAAAATGAATACCAGTGCCGCTAATAAATTGTTAAAGATTTTAGAAGAACCACCAGAAAACACCTTATTTTTTTTAGTGTGTGATGCCATTGAAACCATATTACCGACCATCATTTCTAGAACACAAATTATTAAAGTACCGAACCTTAAAGTGGATGAGGTTAAAGACTACCTCATAAAGGAAAAAAAGGTACCAGCACCACAAGCTCAATCAATTGCCAGTTTAACGCAAGGTAATTTGGTAGAAGGAATCATCATGTCTCAAGGAGATGTTGCTAATAATCAGTATTTTGAAAGCTTTGTGAAGTTAATGAGAGCAGCCTATGCCATTGATGCAATCGCCCTAATGGATGTGGCAGAAGAGTTGGGGGGAATAGGAAGAGAGAATCAAAAAAACTTTTTAAGATATGGATTGCACATGTTTAGAGAAAGCTTGATTTACAATTACCTTGGTGCTGAAAAAGTAAACGTAAAAGATGAAGAAAAGACTTTTTTAAACAAGTTTGCAAAATTCATCAACAATCAAAATATTACGGCATTGATTACTGAATTTGATAGCGCGATTTATCATATTGATAGAAACGCGAATGCAAAATTGCTTTTTTCTGACTTGGTCATTAAATTAACAAAACTCATTAAAAAAGGTGTTTAGGATTGTATCCATATTGCTTTGCTTTAGTGTTTTGATTGCATGCAGAAAAGAAACAATTATTCAAGATAAAAATAATAAATTCGATTTTGTTGTTGCTGGACATGCATACGGAAATCCATTGGTGTATCAATTAAGGTTGTACCGACCACTAGTTCCTATTTTAGGTAATTTTTCTAATTATGTGCAACCAAAGCAATTTATTTTTACAGGTGATGTAGTTGCGAAACCAACAGAAGAAAATTGGAGAAATGTATTAAATGAATTCGACAGTTTAAAAATCAATTATTGGATTGCGCCTGGAAATCATGACATAGCGACTGATTTTTTTATTGAAGGAGTACAGGATTCTTATTCATTTGTAAAGCGAGAAGCGAATAATTTATTTCTTATTTTAAACACGAATTTTGGTGGTTGGACGGTGGATTCAGAACAGCTGATTTTGATAGAAACGGCATTAAATGATTTGGAAGACATCAAAAATATTTTTGTTTTTAGCCACCATATATGGTGGTCCAAATTAGAATATGCACATTTCAATAATATGGACACGATTGTCACCAATTCTGATTATTTAATTAATGGGCCATCAAATTTTTGGATTGATGCCTTTCCTTTATTTGAATCCCTTGAAATTCCCATTTATTTTTTTGCTGGAGATGTAGGGGCACTTGATTTTATTCCTGCATATAGCGAACAGCATTTTGGTAATTTTCATTTTTACACCAGTGGATTAGGTGGAGGGGTAGATGACAATGTGCTTCATGTAAAAGTAGCCCAAACGGGCAAAGTGGAGGTTGATAAAATCAACTTTTAATTTCGTGCTTGCTTTATTCACTTTATAAAGTAAATAATTTATGCTGAGTCCTAAATGAATTGAGCAATAATCCTTAACTTTACATCCTAAACTTTATAAATATGGGATGCCAAAGCTGCGGAAAAAGTAATGGTGTGCCTCGTGGATGTAAAAGTAACGGAACTTGTAGTTCCGGAGGGTGTAGTAAATTACCTGTGTTTAACTGGCTGGCTGACATTGAGTTGCCAAACGGACAAAGCACATACGATATATTAGAAATAAGATTTAAAAACAGCAGAAAGTCATTTTTTAGAAATGCCGATAACTTAAGTTTACAAGTTGGAGATGCTGTTGTTGTTGAAGCTGAACAAGGAACAGACGTAGGTGTTGTTTCAGTTGTAGGTGAATTGGCAAGAATCCAGGTAAGAAAAAAAGCGCCAAGCTTAAAGTCGCACGAAGCACATAAAATTTTAAGAAAAGCAAGTTCTACTGACATTGAAAAATGGATTGCAAGTAGAGAAAGAGAAGAAGAAACAATGTTTCAAGCAAGAAAATTAGCTTCTGCTTTAGCATTGAAAATGAAAATTTCGGATGTAGAATATCAAGGAGATGGCTCCAAAGCGATATTTTATTATACTGCCGACGAAAGAGTAGATTTTCGGCAATTAATTCGCGATTTAGCGGAACAGTTTTCTGTTAAAATTGAGATGAAGCAAATTGGAGCAAGACAAGAAGCTGCTCGTTTGGGCGGTATTGGTTCTTGTGGTAGAGAACTGTGTTGTTCTACTTGGTTAACTGATTTTAGATCGGTTTCAACTGCTTCAGCAAGGTACCAGCAATTGTCGTTAAACCAACAAAAATTAGCGGGTCAATGTGGTAAATTAAAATGTTGTTTAAACTTTGAACTTGATACCTACGTAGAAGCCTTGAAGGCTTTTCCAAGGAATGATATTAAGTTAAAAACTAAAAAAGGTAGAGCATTTCATGTTAAAACTGACGTTTTTAAAGGGCTCATGTGGTATTTATATGATGCAAAATCTGAAGGTGCAGCGGCTGGATTTGTTCCTTTGAAAATAGAAAGAGTGCATGAAATTATTGCTTTGAATAAAGCAGGAGAAGAACCAAATGATCTCAAAGATTTTATTGTATTAGAACCTGTGAAAGAACCAGACTACACCAATGTTGTGGGTCAAGATAGTTTGAATAGATTCGAACATGTTTTTAAAAGGAAAAAGAAAAAGAAACCAAACAAAAACAAGAATAATGCTACCCAAGGGAATGCAAATAACCCTAACCATAAACGGCAAGTGCAGGTGAAGAATGATAATCCAAATGCACCCGCTAAAAAGAAGTCTTTTAAGAGAAAGCCTGGTCAAGCAAACAATAAAAATGCACAAGCAAATCCTAATAGAAAACCAAACAAACCAAACAAACCAAAATCAACGGATCAAAAGGGTGAAGCAAGACCACAAGTAACTGCGAATAAAGGGCAAACAGCTAGTAAACCCAAACCCAAACCAAGGCCGAACAATAGAAATAATAGAAAACCAAAGCCAAATGAAAAGGAAAATTAGACTGCTTTTATTTTCATTGTTAAGTTTGATTATTATAAGCTGTGATAATCATGTGCTATATGAAGAAAATAAAACATTTGAAAATAATATTTGGGTGTATGAAGATGCTAAAACTTTTGAATTTGAAATAGTTGACTCATTAATGCCGGTGAAGTTATTTATTAACTTAAGAAATACGACCGACTATCCTTATAGTAATATTTATATGTTTTTACATAGCAGTTATCCAAATGGCTATACGGACATTGACACTTTGGAATTCTTTTTAGCTGATCCAAAGGGAACATGGCTTGGAGATAATTCAGGCACAGTAGTTGAAAATAGAGCCTTGATTTCAAAAGGCGTTTTCCCAACGCCAGGCACCTATAAATTTATTTTAGAGCAAGCTATGCGAAATGATAGTTTGCCAGAATTACTGGATATAGGCGTGAGGTTGGAGTTAATGACTGAATAATATTTATTTTTATAATCACTATTTCACCCCTCATTGATCACTATTCAATGAGGGGTTTTTAATGATAAATAATTATATATTTGAAGGATGAGGAAATTTGCCTTAGCTTTCTTATTAATTTGTGTTGCTACTTTTTTAACTTGGAACGCTTTTAAAAAGCCAATCTTTAAACTCGATCAAATTCACTTGAAGATTAACGAAAAAGATTTTGAAAAACTACAGATTATAAGAGACAAGGCCTTGGATGTGGGAGTCTTAAAAAGGTCAAAAGACGATTATGTGAATTGTGTATTGGAAAAGGATAGTTTTCAGTCAAGAGGTAAAGTGAGGTTGAAAGGAGATTGGACAGACCACTTAAATAGCCATAAATGGTCTTTTCGGGTGAAGTTGAAAGATACGCTCGCTAATGGTTTAAAAACATTCAGCCTTCAAAACCCTAAATCGAGAGATTACTTAAACGGATATGTTTTTCACAAGCTGCTTTTACAAAACAACATATTGAGTAATGAAATGACTTTTGTGGAACTGATTGTGAACGGGGCATCTTGGGGGATTTATAATATGGAAGAGCATTTAACCGAAAGGATGATTGTCAAGCAAGGGAAGCCTGAAGGAGTGATTTTAAAATTTGAAGACAGTGAATATTTTGAAAAGGATGTAAAAAAAGAATCGACTTATGGGTTAATGAAAACTGCAAAAATTAAGGTTTATGGTGATGAAGAAGAAGAAGCGCATACCCAAAAAGCAATTAAAATTATAAAAGCCTATCAGCTACAAAATGACAGTGTTTTTAATTATTTTGATGCTAAATTAATGGGTAAATATTTTGCCCTATGTGATTTAGGAAAAGCCTATCATGCCATGGGTTGGATTAACATCCGTTTTTATTATAATACCCATACGCAGAAAATGGAGCCAATTGGGTACGACCCATATCCACCGCTCGATTGGGCTTTGCCATATTTGGGTAAAAGAGCATATTTAGACAAGAAACTAAAAAAGAAGTTCGATATAGAAATGATTGTCTACTCGGCCTTATATCATCAAGCAATCAAGACAAACTATGAGCGATTGATTATACAATTAACTGACTCAGTTTATGTGGCAAATTTTATGGATTCAGAAAGAGAAAACTTCAAACATTTTGAAACCGAAATCCAAAGAGAATTTAAGTCATACGAATACGACTGGTCCTTTTTATCAAACAATGCAAAGGCGATTAGAATTGCATTAAAAAAAGATGGGCTATTAAATTAAATTTTATCACAACTCCTCATCAACTGCTGCTTTTGGTAAAGCAACAGTAAATGCATTCCCATGGAAAACGGGGTAGATAAGGATTAATCGTGCAATGCCAAAAAATATTGAAATTCCAATGGCCTCTTTCGGGGTTTTAAATCCGTATAATTCCAGAACAATCAAAAGAATAATAAAAAGTGTTTCAAACCCGATTGCTATATAAATTCCATATTGATTATTTAAATATAAAAGCACCAATATTAAACTAATTACCAATGCAAAAATATCCCAAACTTCCACCCTTGTATTTGAAAGCAGCAGTGGTAACATTGCCTGAGCAAGCGAAAGAAAAATAATGATAGTAACTAGGGTTAAACTTTTAACATTGAGTAATTCCGCAATGGTATTTCTATCAAAAGTTGCAACACGTTTAAAGTTTGATAAATTTACAATCCAAATAATGATGTTAATAATAGGCATCATGGCAAAAAAGTAACCCCATGATATTGGCTGATTATTGGCTAAATAATAACTAAGGGTAATTTTACGAAAATACCAACTCAAACATATCAAAAGGCCAAAGCTGAGTATGTTTTTTATTGATAGAAAAAGTACATAGCTAATGCCAGTTTCCCAATCAACAAATGAGATTGAGCCCGTGGCAAAACCCAGTAAATTTTTAATATTCTCTAATAACAGAAATGAGATTAATAGTATACTCGAATAGAAAATGAATACAAAAAGCGCCATGCTTTTATTTGTTAAGGTTTGGTACAATGAAATATTATTGAGTTTAAAACGAGAAGGATTGGCCTTGCTTAATTCAGCATAAGTTAAACTCAACAATATAAAAGGTAGGGTATAAAGGGAGATATTTGAAAGTACAAATATCATTTGCCCAAAAAATTCACGATCTGCATGATTTCTAAAAATTGCTCGAAACTGTCTTGTCAAAAGCTCCAATTGAGGAAAATATAATGGTGATATGCTAAGGAATATAATAATGGCTGTAAGTACAAATTTCACTACCTTTTTTTTATCAGTAAACACCAATAATGAAAAGCAAGTACTACTTATTATAATAGGAGTAATCTCTCGCAATATAAAATTAGGAAGCGGTAGGAATTCAAGTAAACCGAAAACCACTAGATGGACAAGACCTGCAATGATTGCATTTTTTAATTGTAGCGTCACTTTGCCAATAAAAAACCAAGATAAAAACGCCAATGAATAAAACCTGAAATAATGATATCCATCAAGCACAGGAATACTTGAAGTGATTTTTTCAAGAAGAAGGGGTAAAATAAAGGACAGTAGAATAATGGCAAGGATGAAAATACCTAAATCTTTTCCATGAATTGGTTTAGTTGATGTGTCTTCCTCTTCAAAAAAAACTTGGTCGGTAGTGTGTGTAGTTATGGTTGGACCATCCTTTTCAAAACTTTCACAGCTCCCTTCAAAATCAGCAAATTCATCCGTCAGGCCGCACAACAATCCCCGACTAAAATTCATTTTTCTGTGCTTACATTGTTGACAAATTTTGACTTGATCTCTTCTTTCCATTTGTTTTATTAAAGTGCGAATATAATAGATTTTCAATTCAATGTGCCATCAACATGTGGTACACAATTTCAGTCAACCTTAATTGTTCGTAAAAATGCCCTTTTTGGGCTTCAATGTTGAGGTAGTCTATTCCGTTAATGCCGCAATAAACCGAAAGAGAACCGTCATTGACAAATTTGACGTTGTCTTGTAAAATTACATTCACATTCGCTTCCTTTAAATGATTAAAAAAATCGACAGAAGTAGTATAAACAAAATCATCTGCGTCCCAGGCTTCACTAATATGAATGTCGGCAGTGTTTTTCGCTTCGTCTCCATCTGGCAGATAGCTTTTAATGGTGTATTCCACATCAGTGTTGTTGTGCATGGTGACTATAGTTTTAAAGGGCTGAATGAGGCTTAAAATGGTATTGGCCAAAATGGCGGCGGTATGGTTCGCTTTAAAAGCAAATGGTCGCCATGGCTCAATGGTTTTTCTTCTTCCTTTTTTGGTATAAATTCTATTTGGGTCTACAGAGAATTGACGTTTTCCTACATTATAAAATACCCTTCTTGTCATTTGATGTTGTAAATAGGCAAAATTAATGGCATGACCTTGTCCGAAAGCTTTGCTTACCTCAATGCTCGTTTGCTCATCTTCATGCATGTTAAAAAATAATATTTTTGATTCAGGTGCATTGAATGTTTTTATCAATTGAATGCTGGAGTCACCAAGTGTAATAGGAGTGGTTTGGGCCATGGAAAAAAATGAAATGAATGAAAATAAAAAAAAGCAGGTTTTCATTGGGTTAGATTATCAAACGAAGATAGTAATTTGATGGAAACAAAAAAACCACCTCAGCAAAGCCAAGGTGGTTTAAGATTTATTTTTTAGTATCTAGCAGCGCGGCGGTCTAATGTCTAGCATCTATGAGCGCAGCGGACTATCTATTAATATCTATAGTGTTCAACTTTGTATGGTCCTTCAACAGGAACATCAATGTATTTAGCTTGCGCATCAGACAATACGTCTAATTCAACACCAATTTTAGCTAAGTGTAATTTTGCTACTTTTTCATCTAAGTGTTTTGGTAACATGTAAACCTTGTTCTCGTATTTATCAGCATCTTTCCACAACTCAATTTGAGCCAAAGTTTGATTTGTAAATGAGTTAGACATTACAAAAGAAGGGTGTCCAGTTGCACAACCTAAGTTTACTAAACGTCCCTCAGCTAATAAAATAATTTCGTTTCCAGTACTATTTAACTTGTAAAGATCAACTTGTGGTTTAATGTTGTCTTTTGTAGCATTATCCTTCAAGTATTGTACGTTAATTTCGTTATCAAAATGTCCGATATTACAAACAATCGTCTTGTCTTTCATCATCTCGAAATGTTTTCCTGTAATGATGTCAAAGTTTCCTGTTGTAGTTACTACAATGTTCGCTCTATCAACGCAGTTTTCCATTTTCTTCACTTCAAAACCGTCCATTGCAGCTTGTAAAGCACAAATTGGATCAATTTCAGTAACAATTACCCTAGCGCCAGCACCTCTTAAAGAAGCAGCAGAACCTTTTCCAACATCACCGTAACCTGCAACAACTGCAACTTTACCAGCCATCATTGTATCAGTAGCTCTTCTAATTGCATCTACTAAAGATTCTTTACAACCGTATTTGTTGTCAAATTTAGATTTAGTTACAGAATCATTCACGTTAATTGCTGGCATTACCAACGTTCCGTTTTTCATTCTTTCGTATAATCTGTGAACTCCAGTTGTTGTTTCTTCTGACAAACCTCTAATTCCTTCACATAATTCAGGATATTTATCAAATACCATGTTGGTTAAATCACCACCATCATCTAAAATCATGTTCAATGGTTTACCACCTTCAAAACCATGAATGGTTTGATCGATACACCAATCAAATTCTTCGTCAGTTAATCCTTTCCAAGCAAAAACAGGAACTCCTGTAGCAGCAATAGCAGCAGCAGCTTGATCTTGAGTAGAAAAAATATTACAAGAAGACCAAGTAACTTCAGCACCTAATGCTGTTAAAGTTTCAATTAAAACAGCTGTTTGAATAGTCATGTGTAAACATCCAGCAATTCTTGCTCCTTTCAAAGGTTGTTCGTCCTTATATTCTTCTCTTAAAGACATTAAACCTGGCATCTCTGCTTCCGCTAAAATAATCTCTTTTCTTCCCCACGCCGCAAGGCTAATATCCTTAACTTTGTATTTTAATTTTTCTTGTGTATTACTCATTGTATATAAAATTTCTTATAATTACGGTGCAAAAGTACGAAACTACTTTCAAATAAAAGAATTATTTATTTTGAATTATTGGATTGAAGATATTGTTGAAACTGCCTTTGTGCGCATTAAGCTATTACATTACGACCCTAGTTTAGTGCATAACTTGGACTTTACTTTGCTTTCTGAATCGGAAAAAGCGACCTGTTTGGCCTATGGTTCAGAAAAAAGGAGACTTGAATTTTACTTTACACGTAAATTGTGGAATGAATTTCAACCTGGTGAAATAGTAAAGTATAGTAAAACAGGCAAGCCCATTATTGAAAATGGTTATTTGAGTATATCACATTCTCATAATTGCATTGCAATTGCTTACTCTTCTCAGTATGAATTAGGCTTAGATATTGAACCTGTTTCTGAAAAAATAAATAAAGTAAGACATAAATTTTTACACCCTAAAGAGGCATTTTACGATTTAAAAAACCTTACAAAGGCTTGGTGTATAAAAGAAGCTGTTTATAAATTAATGGACATGGATGATGTCTTTTTTATGGACAATATATATTTGAGCTCTGTCCAAAATAATCAATACGCACAAATTGATATTGATGGAATTGAAATTAAACCGCAGTTCAAAATCATGGAATTAAAAAACGACATGATGTTGGCTTGGGCTTTTCACCCGCATCCCGATTTTAAACTTTAATGATTCTTGCTTTGGGCATGATTAAGTCATTCAAAATTGCCATCTTAGCATTGAATGATTCTCCGAATATTAAATGTTGACACTTGGTTAAACTCTCTGAAATTCTCGCAATATCTGTATGAAATTCTTTTCGAATAATAAAGTCGGCATCATGCACACAGAAAGTTTGAATTTTATTCAAGTTAATGGAATTTAAAAAATACAATTTACTTAATCTTTTCGGCGTCGCGATTACAATATCAACCCCATAATAAATCTCATCTTTTTGATGTTCAATCAACTTTTGTTCATAAGCACAATAGGTCCGAATATCTGAGTTAAATCTGGTGATTTTGACAATTTTTTCTTCCAAAGCCAAAGCAGCTTCTTTATCTTTTACCAAAATTAATGCGCGGGGTGCATCTTCGAAAGCTTCAAAGTTCAACTTGTGAAGAACCGCAATCAACATGGTAGTTGTTTTACCGCAACCTTTTGGCCCTATTCCAAATAAGTCTGCTCCTTGTTTGATGATGGGCAATGTTTTTGTCTGAAAATCATTTTGCTCAGTAATTCCATTTTCTGCTAAAATTGCAAGTAAGTCAGGATTTATTTTTTTAAAGGACATGGTAAAAATATTTTTCTTTACAAAGGTATCATTCTAATGATAATCTCGCTTGTCATTTGACAACTCTTGTTTAATTTATTTGCAATAAAAATATGATTATATTTACTGCCAATGAGCGCAATTCAACAACAATTACAAGACGGTAAAAGGAAAATCGCAATTTTGATTGACCCTGAGAAAATGCATACCTTAGAAAAATTGCAGCCCTTAATTGAAAAAGTCAACATTTTAAATCCCAATTTTATATTTGTCGGTGGATCAACCGTTACCGAACAAGAAATAAAAGATTGTATTGATATTATAAAATTACACTCTACCATTCCGGTGGTCATTTTTCCAGGCGCACAAACACAAGTGTATGATAAGGCAGATGCTATTTTGTTCCTTTCTTTAATTTCTGGAAGAAATCCTGATTATTTAATAGGCCACCAAATTAAGTCAGCGCACTTAATTAAAGAAATGAAATTAACCGCTATTCCTACAGGGTATATTTTAATAGATGGAGAAAAAAATTCTTCTGTGGCATATGTGAGTCAGACAACACCCATTCCAAACGATCAAAATTCTATTGCGGTAAAAACGGCTATTGCTGGAGAAATGTTAGGATTAAACACCATTTTTATGGATGCGGGTTCTGGTGCTAAAAAACCAATTCGTTCTCAAATGATAGCTGAAGTAAAGCAAAACATTAGTATTCCTTTAATTATTGGCGGTGGTAT
>CBDUKB010000040.1:0-17474 GCA_965367695.1 uncultured Putridiphycobacter sp. | reverse complement strand
GACTGAATTTTTTCATAATTAGTTTTTTTACCGATACAATGGTATGTTGATTAGCTAAAAACTAAAAGTGAAATCTGCTGACTTGTAATTTTGAAGGGTTGAATTGCAAATTTTATCGAACAAATGTATTTTTCCCTTCATTTTTCAATAGAAAAATACCTGCTCTTTATCACTCCACAAGGCAGTGCTTTGATTGGTATTCACTATTAATGTCGAAATAATTACTATTTTAGTATAAACAAAAATTAAATATGAAAGGGAAAATAAGTCTAGCGAATAGTGTGATGGTTTCATTGACATGTTTAATTCTTGTCGGTTGTAAATACTATAAAATACGCACTTATAAAGGTGAAAAATCACCAATAAGCAATGTAATTAGTGAAGAAAATATTAGACAAAATTATATCGGAGTTTCTCCTGAATATTTTTTGCATGTAGGAGATCAATATTGGACCTTGAAGAATGCTAAAATTGGCGATAATAATTTGATTACCGGACAACTTGCCCCGGTTGATTCAATTTTTAATTATTACTATAATCGGGCTATACTTGATCGTAAATTTTTAATTCCACAGAAAGATTTAGAGTATATCAATCAAATTCACATTTATGCTGATCAGTTTTCTGAAATGCAAGATGCAAATATTAAAGTGCCTATTGATGGAATTAATAGGGTTGATATCATGAAAAAAGATTTGGCGGCCAACACTGCAAGTGTGATTGTGACAACAGGGGCAATTGCTACGGGTGCAATTGTAGGGCTATTATATATTGTTTGTAATTGCCCTCACAGCTATACTTTCGACGGGGAGCAGTATCATTTTAATAACACACTCTTTACCGGTGCAACTTCAGCAGCCATGGAAAGAAACGACTTCAAAGAATTGCCAGATTATTTCCCAGAATCAACGAGTTATCAATTAATGATTAAAAATGAAGAGAAGGAAATACACCAAACAAATTTGTTAGAACTGTTGGTAGTAGATCATAGTAAAAACACACGTATCTTCCCAGATCAAAAAGGTGAAATTTACAATGTTTCCAATATGCAATCACCTTTTAAAGTAGTAAGTGAAAATGGAGATGATCTAATCGATTATTTGGGTGAAGAGGATGATTTAGGATATGAATTTGACCATCCTTCAACGTCTGATTTTGCAAACGTTTACGCAACTTTTAAAACACCGCAAAAAAAGGGAAATGTAAAATTAATTTTAAAAGCAAAGAATACTGTATGGAGTGGCGTAGTCTATCACGAACTTTCTCAAATGTTTGGAAACAAGTTTAAGAAATGGAATGAGAAAGCGAACAAGCGATCTGCTGAAGAAGTACAAGCTTATCGCAAATCGGCAGGTATTAACCTCTTAGTTTCTGTAAAAAAGGACGGTGAGTGGATTGATATAGAATCGATTGATTTAATTGGAAATGTAAACTTTAATACATTGGTTGTTCAATTAGATGCTCAGTACATCACGGATGACTATACGGAAGTAAGGTTAAGCACAGGTTTTAAATTTTGGAAACTTGATTATGTTGCGATTGATAACACCCCAGCCGAACATCTCAATATTCAACGATTGCGCCCTGTTTCAGCAATCACAAATGGAAGTAAGGATGAAACAATGGCTTTAGCAAAAGATGATGATAACTATATGCATCATCCTAAAAAAGGAGATGCTGCAATTGTATTATTTGAGGGCTTAAATATGAGTGAGCAAGGAAAAAGGACTTTGCTATTGAGAAGTAAAGGTTATTATTTGCTAATGGATGAATTTGAGGGAAAACCAAATTGGTCTCAATTAGCAAGACTCAAAAAAGAAGGTGAGCTTTCAAAATATTCTAAGAATTTATATAGTCAGTTTAATGACAACGTTACTATTTTAACTAAATAATATGAGAATCATTATCACATTTTTTTTGCTATTGGCTAGTAGCTATAGTTTTACACAAGATTTTTTGCATTTTAAAACTGGAGAGGTTATAGAAGTTAAAATATTTTATTTAGACAAAGAGAAAGATTTATTAGGTTACGAATTAGAAGGAGAAAAAAAATACCAATCAATTTCTAGTTTGAATAAATATGTTTTAAACTCTGAATTGAATCTAGGTACGCCAAAACACATTAGTAATGGAAGAATGATTGAATCGGTTGCCATTAAAGAATTTGATTCACAACAAGGAAATTATGAATTTGGAAAATGGTCGGTGAGCACTGATTTGTTTTCATTATTGGCTTTGAATAGAAATTCAATTGTAACCCTAGAACCAGAATACGAAGTCAATTCACAATTTTCAGTCAGAATTCCATTAAGATTTGGCCTCTCTAATTATTTTTTCTTTGATTATTTTTATTATGAAACAGGGGATTATTGGGCTTCCTACATTGCTAATGAACCACCACATAATGATTATATACCAACAAGAGGGTTTTATGATCAATTAGTTTTTGAAGTAGGTATCACACCAAAGTATTATTTTTATAGCAAATCAGGCAGATTTTTTTCACCTTATGTTGCTGCTTCCTTAAAGGCAGGAATGTGGTTTGGTCAAACAGAAGATTTTTATATTGGCGTGGATACATTAACTTCTCAAAATAACACAACTAACTGGTATATTAACGATTTAAACAAGAGCACTAATGAATTGAATATTCCATTTATTAATACAGAGTTACTCATTGGTGTTGACCTTGTTTTTAGTCGAGTTTTAAACCTGACATTTGAAACAGGATTGGACATTAATATGGGACATGGTGATTTGGGAACGGGTTATATTTATACCAAGTATTTCAAAAATGATTATGCACTTGCAGGACAGATTTATAATAACTTCTATAACAATGTCCAAAGGCGATTTCGTGTACTTTTAACTTATCGTTTTAACGGAAAAAAGATTTAGTAAAATAAATTCAATTATTATTGAGTTTACAACTTAAACTGCTCACCAAACCGTGCTACGTGAAATCCATTTTCTAAAATTGTTTTTGTCTCTTCACTATCGGAAACAAGTGCCGGATTGGTATGATTTAAATGGATGAAATAAATTTTATTTTTTTCTTGACTTGACACAGCTGCAAACATGGCCATGGTTTCAATAATGAAGGGATGCGGGATTTCGGATATTTCTCTATTATTAATTTCTTTTCCATCATAAAAAGTGGCATCAATAAAAGCGTAATCAACTTGCCGTACTTCTTCAATAATACTTTTTTCCCATTTACTCCATTTATCAATGTCGGGAATAAACAAAGCAGATTTATTTGGACCCATAATTTTATAACCAACAGTTTCAGAATATTCATCTCTATGCGGAACTAAAAACGGAATGACTTTTATCGATTGATTTAATTGAATAACGGTGTCGCTTTTTAGTGGAGATAAAGCAATGTTTTTATTAGCAACTAACTGACTCCAGGGTCCATTACTACATAAATAATTAGCCATTTTAGGCATGGCAAAAACTTTAACAGCCTTTGCATTCATAGCCTCTTTACCAAGGTACATCAAGCCAGTATAATGGCCAATATGAGCATGAGTTATAAATATGCCATCCGGGACTTCTTGACCATTATTGCTAAGAGCCGCCAAATGTTTCATTTGAGTGGTCATGTCCGGAGTTGCCTCAAACAGATAGTTGGTGCTGTCAAAAGGGTCAATTAATCCAAGGGATACTACTTTTCTATGCGGATCGGGATGAGTAAATAGTGCTTTACAACATTCTTTTTTACAAGCTGCATGTGGGGAACCGGCATCCTGAACGTTACCTAAAATAATGAGTGATGGTTGGGGTTTAATATTTATTTTTTCGAAAGCATTTATAGTAGTTTTATCAATAGGTTGACAAGCAATTAGAATAAAAGCAAAGACGAAATAAATACCATGATTCATAAATCAGTTAAATTAATTGAAGATTACTTTTTTTCTCAAGACACCTTGATCAGTTTTTATAGTTATAATAATTAATCCTTTTTCTTGAGTCTCAACTTTAAATCCATCAGCAATACTAATAGTGGTAATAGGTAATTCACGTCCAGAAACATCAAATGCTTGAACTGTCGCATTAGATTGACTTTCGTAAGCTTTAATAAAAACAGCGCCTGAACTTGGGTTTGGGTAAACTGTCCAATGAAGATCGTTCACTACTTTATTGAAACTAAGACTGGTATTTGTACCCGAAAAATACAAACTATCTATATTTATTGTTGTAGCATTATTTACCCCACTTTTTACATATATTCTTGCACCATTTACTGTTGTATTTGTTTGGCTTATTGGAATAGTTATTTTGGAGTAAGCACTTATACTTACTGAATTTGTCCATGAACCATAGTCCACAATATTTGTATCATTTAATAATTCTATTATTATAAGCACGGTATCTATTCCAACAATATTTGTACGTACAAAACAATTTAAAAATAATGGATGCAACGTTGAATCAAATTGGAAAGATGTTTGAGCCCAACCAAAACAACCATATGTTCGCACTTTCATTGCATAATTGCCATTATAAGAAATTGGATCTCGAAAAACGTCTGAACAGGTAGTTTGCGCATTGCTTGTGATCCATTGATTCGGATTGTAATACCACCCTCCATAATCTTCCCAATCATCAAAATTACCATTTGGAATTTCTTGAGAATAGCTGTGAATTGTAAAAATAAAAAGTGTTAAAAATAGAATGGTCCTTTTACTAAGCATAATCATTGATTTAGATGAAAGGTTTTAACGCTAATAAAAATACAATAAATCAACGTAATTCCCAAAGAATCAGTATTTATTGTTGATTCAACTAAAAATTTAAAGCCTTTACCGAATTTTTAAAAAATTACCTGACCAATTGAACATTGCCACTCATCACTTCTTTGGAACCATTTGGAAGTGTTAACTCAACAACCACAAAGTAAACCCCATCAACACAAGGCACACCCGCATGGGTATGTCCATCCCAATTCCCTTTGAGTCCGAAATAACGATACACCAAGCCACCATGTCGGTTATATATTTGACAAGTGAGTGCTTCGTAACCTTTGGCGTCTATTTCAAAAACATCATTTACTCCGTCGTAATTAGGTGTGAAAACATTTGGAATAACGACCGTACTTTGGCTAAAGCCAAAATTCCCTAATGAGAGCATTATAAAAAGTACAATATTATTCAATTTCATAAATCTTTATAAAGTTAGTAAAATTAATCCAATTCTAATTCTTCTAATTCTAAATTAGACGGGTCACCTTTTTCTGTTGCTGGAACACCATTTTTCATCCACAAAGGCATGGCTTCCTCCTTTAAATAGCAATCAAAAAACTGCATCATTCTTTTACTGAGGTCTTCACGGTTGGCATTTTGCATTAAATTATGTCCATCTCCATTGTAATTTAACAACCAAACAGGTTTTTCTAATCTTCTTAAGCCCATAAACATTTCAATTCCTTGGTACCAAGGAACTGCACCATCATTATCATTATGCATAATCAATAAAGGGGTATTAACATTTGGCAAACCAAAAATAGGAGAGTTTTCTATGTATAATTCTGGACATTCCCATATGGTACAACCAATTCTACTTTGGGTTCTTTCATATTGAAAAGCCCTACTCATTCCTGACCCCCAACGAATGCCACCATAAGCAGAAAACATATTACTTACAGGTGCTCCTGCCATACCACAAGCATATTTATCGGTCATGGTTACCAATTGAGCGGTTTGGTAACCGCCCCAACTTTGTCCTTGCAATCCTAGTTTATTAGCATCAATCCAACTGTATTTATTAGTTAAATAATCTGTCCCACTTAAAATACAATCGTAGGCTGATTTAGCTGGATGACCAGGTGTGTATAATATATTCGGGATAAAAACTAGGTAACCATTACTTGCATACTCTGTAGGATGAACTATAGAGGCAGTTGGGCGAGGGGCATAATAATTATGTAAACGATCATCATATTTTTCATAAAAATAAACAATCATTGGGTAGTTTTTAGTTGAGTCAAAGTTCTCTGGTTTATATAATAATCCGTCTAATTCTAGTCCTTTATAACTTTTCCATTGCACTTGTTCTACCGTTGCCCAATTGTATTCCTTTTGTTGTGGGTTGGTGTTTGATAATTGTTTACTGTCCTTAAAACTTAAATCAGTGACATATAATTCAGGATATTGTGAAACTGTCATTTTACGATAAAATACTTTCTCCGATTTTTTTGCTTTTATTACATAATAAAATTTGTGTGGTCCATTCAAGTATTTGTTTCCTTGTATTGCATGATTAATATTGGTCACAAATTCGTCTTTACTTGCATTGTCAACACCAAATATAAAAGACCGGGTCAAATCAACATAAGCTGAATCTCTGTCCCAACTTGAAATTGAATAATTAATGTTTTTGTGTTTACCCTTATTGCCAGTAATACATATAGATTTTAAGCGACCACTTGGGTCCATTAACCACAAATCATTTTTACTTTCAATAATAATTTGTTCTTTTCCATCTTTCAAAACCCAACCGCTATTTCCTTCTGGGTATGGATTATAAGGGGACCCATTGTTGTCAGAATAAAAAATGTCGTCTAATTTATTAGTTAAGGGTCTTACTATTTTTGTTTTGGTTTCGGTACTATACCAAACAGAATCTTTACCATTATACCATACTAAAAAATCTGCAGATGGAGAAAGACTTGGGTAATAACCTTGATTGTTCAACATTAAATCGCAGTCCCCATTTTCTAAGTTTAATAAGTAATAATCAGCAGGCCATGGGAATTCCCAAGAATTCGCTAATCGTTGGTTTTCATCATTTTTAACCAATGCAAATTTAGCATCAGTCTTGCTATTGATATTGATTTGATCGAATTCACTTTCCGTTAAATGAATAATTTTTTTGCTCTCTAAATTAACTTTGGTTAAATAAGCATTGTTCTTTGTAAACCTTAGTTCTCTCAATTGTTGAGGTTGTACTTTTTTATCAGTCCATGACCAAACATCTACTTTTGCTTTTTCACTCGCTAATAAGGAGTCCTCTTCTTCTTGTTCAACAATCAAATTTGTTCCAAAATATACCACCTTTCCATTATTCGAAAAATAAGGGCGTTGATGGGCAGACACTGACCAACCTGCATTCATTCCTGGAAATAAAGTATCGGCAATTACTGCAGAGAGGCTATCGCCAAAAATAAAGTGACTCAATTGGAAAGATTTAATTTTATTGGTGTCTGTAGAGTTTAAAAACACCATTTGGGTTCCTGCTTCGTCTATTGCTGGACTTTTAATTTCCAATTGATTTTTAATAAGGGTTTGATAGCTTTCATTTTGAATGTTCAGACTCATTAATGTCAAACTATCTGAAGTGCCCTTGTTACTAATTGTATAAATTAAAAAAGAGCCTGACTTGTTGAATTTGTAATCAACTACTTTATCAATGATTATTTCTTTTGAAGCAATCGGGTTCATTAAATGCAAGGTTGTCCCTTCGGTTTTTTCTTTTTCACATTTTCTTCTCTTCTTAAATATTTGCCATTTTTTATAAGTTGGACAATCTGCACGTTCATCTTTTTCGCTCAAATATGCAAACCAGTCTCCTTCTTCTGCTAGTTGAAATGATTTGATGTTTGAAAATGTGACGAAAGAATCAAGATCTACTAAAAATAATCCCAAGCTATCTTTGGGCATTTTATCCTTTTTTACTTTGTCTAATTTTAACTGACGAATGGTGTCGTAACCAGGAGAGATGGTATATATTACATATTTATTTTGAAAATGAATTTCGGCATTATTTCCTTTTAGTATGGAATCTTTTTCTAATGTTTTAGTTGATTGAATGTACAAATAACCATCTCCTTTTGCTGGATTGATTTCGTATGTTATTAACTGACCATCAGGACTCAATTTTTCATTCTTAATTGACTTCCACAAATCATAAGTCTCTTGATTGATAATTTTTTTATTGGATTGTGCACTTAAATTAAATCCAAGGAAAAGGATGATACAAGTAATGAAAATCTTCATAAGAATAGTTTAGTCGTCTAATTTAACAATTTGTACTTGGTTGTCAAAATATGGTTTGTAAGCCATATCATAAACCATTTTGTAACTTTCACCATTGGGACTCACATGAACATGAGTATGGTATTTGTCGTCAAAACCATGTGCCAATAAAATGTCTTTTTGAATGGGTGCACTTCTGTATATTTCGAAAACTTTATGCAAGGTTGTCCAGTTTTTATGGAGGCAACGATTAATCTTATTTACCTGTTGTTCCTTGAGTTTGTTTTCTTGGTTGTGGTATTGATTTTTACATTTCATCCCACAAAATTTTTGATTGGATCGACCCTCAAATTCTTTTTGACAGACATGACAAGTTTTCATAAATTAAAAAGTTTTTAAAACGATTTAACACAAATATAAAAACTTAATGGGTTAATTAGTAATTAATTGATATTTTCTTCGATTTCGCAATTATCAATGCAAGCTAACCATGCTTCAATGTCCATGGCATCTTTGACATTAAATTCGCCAATTTTTTCTCTTCTTAAACTGGATAGATAGCCTCCTGACCCGAGTGCTTTACCAAAATCGTATGCGATTGATCGAATGTAGGTCCCTTTTGAGCAGGTGATTACAAAATATACGGTATTGTTTTCAATTTTAGTGATTTCAAAATTGGAAATAGTAATTCTTTTTGGTTTTAATATGACTTCTTCCCCTTTTCTCGCCAAGTCATATGCTTTTTCACCTTTAATTTTTTTAGCTGAAAAAATTGGGGGCATTTGGTCTTGTTCACCTATCATTTCTTTTGCTTGAGCAAAAATCATTTCTTCTGAAATATGATCTGTAGAAAAAGTGGCATCAATTTCTGTTTCTAAATCATATGAAGGTCTTGTGGCACCAAGCGTAATAGAGCCAGAATAGACTTTTTCTAGGCCCATATAGCTTTCAATCTCTTTGGTTTTTTTACCCGTACACAATATTAATAGTCCGGTTGCTAAAGGGTCTAAAGTTCCTGCATGACCCACTTTTATTTTTTTGACGTTTATTCTATCTCGAATTTTCCAACGCAGTTTATTAACTACTTGAAAAGATGTCCAAGTTAGTGGTTTGTCAACCAATAAAACTGCTCCCTCTTTAAAATTAAATGTTTTTTGAGTTGACATGATAACTAGACTAATGTATAAACTATTGCAACGGTTCCAATAATAAAACAGTAAATTGAAAAGTATGACAATTTAGATTTTTTCACTAATTTAATCATCCAAGTACAGGCTAAAAGTCCAGTTAAAAATGCCGCAATAAATCCTAAGCTTAAGCTTGTGTAGTTCACTGAAGTTGTGATGAATTCATCACTCATGATATCTTTAGCAATTTTACCAAAAATTAATGGCACTACCATTAAAAAAGAAAATCTTGCAGATTTTTCTCTATCAATTCCTAATAATACCGAAGTTGATATTGTAGCACCTGAACGAGAGATTCCTGGTAAAATGGCAATGGCTTGGGAAATACCAATAATTAAGGCATTTGAAAAACTTACATTTTTATCGGTATGTTTTGCGCGGTCAGCTAATAAAAGTAAAACCCCAGTAAGTATCAACATGGCTCCAACCAACATGATTTTACCAGTAAAAAAAGCTTCAAGTTGATCATTAAATAAAACGCCAACTAGTGCTGCTGGAATCATTGAGACAATAATTTTAAGGGAAAACTTAAATTCCTCATTCCATTGAAACGCAAACAATCCTTTGATTATTTGAATTATTTCTTTTCTGAAAATCACCACCGTACTTAAGGCAGTTGCAAAATGTAACACTACGGTCATCATCATGCTTTCCTTAGGTAAAGATTCATCACCCATGATAAATTTTGCCAATTCTAAATGGCCACTGCTACTAACAGGAAGGAATTCAGTTAATCCTTGAATGATTCCAAGGATAATTGCTTCAATAATTGACATGTAAATTACTTAGATTTCTTTTTCTTCATAATTCCATACAATACCACTGCGTATCCTAGAATTACTAAAAAGGGAGCAACCGTAATACGAACTGGACTAAAAAGTTCTTCTTCATTAAAAACATTTGGGTCGTCAGAACCTCCCCCCATCATCAATAAAAAACCTAATAATGTGACACAAAATCCAATGATAATGAATAGTTTATTGTCTTTTCCAAATACAAAATTTTCTTTTTCCATTTTTTTATCTTTAACCGTATAAATTATCTAATGATAATCTTAAATATTTTCTCAATGCAATACTTGTTGAAATGACAGTGATTAATAAGCCTAATCCAATAATTCCGCCCAAAACTATAAAAAATAAGTTGATATCAGTCAAATATATCACATTCGGTATAAATTGTTCGACTAACATTAAAAAACCAAATACCATTGCACCTGCAATAATTCCAGAGAGTAATCCTTGCCATACGGCTTGCCAAATGAATGGTTTTCTGATAAAACGAGGGGTGGCACCCACTAATTGCATTGTTTTAATAATAAATCTTTTTGAGTATAAGGCCAAGCGTATAGTGTTGTTTATAAGCGCTATGGCAACGAGTAAAAGTAGCACTGCAACCAGTAATATGAAGTAAACAAACTTTTTTAACCCACCGTTAATATCTGTAAATGCTTCTGTTCTGTATGAAACTTCTTTGATTTGGCCTTGGTATTTTTGCAATAATTCCTGCTCAATTTGTAACATACTGTCCAACACTACATATTCCTTTTTTAAATTGATAATCACCGACTGATTAAGCGGGTTTTCATTACCAATTATATTCAAGGCTGTATCACCAACAATATTTTTAGTAATTTCCCATGCTTCGTCAGCAGATCGATAAAAAGCTTTTTGGATATAAGGCGCTGACATCAACTCCGCTTCTATTTGTTTTAACTCCAGCTCATTTACTGAATTGTTAAAAAACAAATCAACCTCAAGTTCTTCAATTTTTTGATCTTTTAAGGCATTCACGCCCAAGACTAACCAAGCGCTAATACCTAGTACAGTCAATACTAAAACAATACCAATTATGGTAGATGCGTAAGCAGTTTTTAAGCCGTTTTTTTGTTTTTGAATTGATTTAGCCATGGTTAATGTGCACTAAAGTAAAAATAAAAAATGGTTTGTTTTTAAAATGTGTTGAATTCTAGTTTACTTTTAAGTTTTTTTAAAATACAACAAAGGAGGTGGTGTCCATTAAATAGGCACCAAAATAACCCAAGGCATTGTCTGTCAAGTTTGAAACAGGATTCGACGGGGTGGCTGCAAATGGTCCCGTACCTGTATTGTTGACCAAGGAATAAAAATAATCATAATTGGCATTGTCCATGGTTAATAATTCAACGTGCACATAGTCTGTTGAATCAACACTCGCGCCAAATAAAACGCCCCCAAATTGTTCACCAGAACCAATCAAATCGTTTGCGATATAGTAGTTATTGTCTTTTTCTCCGTTTACGTAAACAATAATACGATAATTATCTCCAACTGGCTTTGGGTCGGAAAATAAGTATAATATTAAACGTGTATTCGGATCAAAGAACTCTAAGCCTTGTGTTAAAGAATCGGGCAATGCATTGATTGGTGCACCTAATACCAAATCGAATTTTGGTGTATAAGAACTTTTAGTTGTTCCTGTAATTTCTATTCCTTCAGTAACAACTTTCAAATTATAAGTCATGTTTTCTTCCACTTTAAAACTTGGATATAAGTACAATCCTTTTTCGATTGAATCTTCCATAAAAACAGTGTTGATACCATTTTGATCTGTAATAATCACCGAGGCTTTGGATACTTTTTCAAAGTTATTGTTTGTGTATACATTGCTTGATTTTGATAATTTCACATAACTTCTACATTCAATATTTGAAGTAAATGCTTCAACTACAATTTTTTGATCGGCATTATTTAATGGAATGTCAATCACTTCTTCACAACTAATTTGAAGAAATGAAGTGGATAATAAAATGATTAGTGCTATGTTTTTCATTTGTTTAAAAGTTAAAGTTGTAGGTAACAGATGGAATTATTTTAAATAAAGCCAATTTCGTTGCTTCAGTCAATCCGGTTGTTTGATTGGTGCCAAAAGTGATTGAATAAGCATTTTCTCTACCATAAACGTTGTAAACTGAAAAATTCCAGCTCGATTCAAACTTCTTTTTAACTTCTACCAATTTGTTTTCAATGTCTTTAACCATTTTGGTTTTTTTATTGTGTAAGGTAATACCCAAATCCATTCTATGGTAATTTGGCATTCTATAGCCATTTCTTTCTGTATACTGATTAATTACTTGCCCATCAATCTCATATTTTCCGCTAGGGAATGTAACTGCGTTACCAGTGTAATATACCCAAGAACCTGAAAAGTTTAAACGTTCGTTCAATTTATACATTAACACAACTGAAACATCATGTGTTCGATCTTGTTTGGCCGAAAACCATTCTCCATTATTAATTCCTGTAATTTGATTTTCTGTTTTTGATAGGGTATAACTTACCCAGCCTGTAAATTTACCCGTTTTCTTTTTCAATAATAACTCAAGTCCATAGGCCCTTCCGATTCCAAAAAGTAATTCTGCCTCCACATTCGGATTTAATGTTACTTCAGCACCATCTCTGTAATCAATTACATTTTGGAAAGCCTTATAATAAGTTTCAGCAGAAAATTCTATGGTATTTTTTCTAAAATTTCTAAAATATCCAATTGAAACTTGGTCAGCAATTTGAGGTTTAATAATGTTACTTGAAGGTAACCATATATCGGTAGGAGTTGAACTAGTTGAATTTGAAATTAAATGCATGTATTGATAGGTGCGCGAGTAGCCTGTTTTCAAAGAACTTTTTTCGTTTAACACTAAATTAACACCGAATCGAGGAGATAAACCATTATAGGCAACTACTTTTTCATTGGTGCTATAGGTGGTTGTTTCAATTACGTTACCTTCATTATCGAAAGCATAAGTTTCTCCTGGTCCAATTTGTGTAAAATTTGAATACCTGAGTCCATAGGTTAAATTTAATCGCTGACCTATTTTATGGTCATCTGATAGGTACAAGGCCGATTCTACAGAATGCTTTACCGGAATATCATCAATAGTAAAACCTAAATCTTCACCAATATTAATGTCTCCTGGTTCAAAGGTATGGTGAATGACATTCATACCAAATTTTAAGGTATGGTTTGAATTTAAATAATAATCAAAATCTTTTTTGAAGTTAAAATCTTGTATTTGTGAGCCAAGTTCAACTTTACTATTGCCTTCGCCGATTCCAATTACGTAATTATATTTGCTGAATATAAATGTCGCGTTACCAAATAACTTTCCATTATAAATATGGTTCCAACGTGCAGTGGAAGTTAAATTTCCCCAATCGAAAGACAACTGTTTTCCAAATTTAAATTGATCCCTACCTAAATACCCAGAAATAAAAATACGGTCTTTATCAGAAATACGATAGTTTGCTTTGGCATTTATATCGTAAAAATAAAGTCCAGCTCCTTCTAATCTTTCATTTTTAGAAAATCTTAAAAATTGGTCTACATAAGTTCTTCTACCTGAGATAATAAATGATCCTTTGTCCTTTACAATTGGCGCTTCTACAGTCAACCTGCTTGAAATTAATCCAATACCACCACTTGCTGAAAGTTTTTTAGAATTACCTTCTTTCATTTTGATGTCCATTACTGATGAAAGTCGCCCACCAAATTCAGCTGGAGCGGCACCTTTATATAATTTCACATCTTTCAGTGCATCTGAATTAAAAACCGAGAAAAATCCAAGTAAATGAGAGGCATTATAAACGGGTGCTTCGTCTAATAAGATTAAGTTTTGGTCCGCTCCACCACCACGAACATAGAATCCTGAGTTTCCTTCACCGGCTGATTTAACACCTGGCAATAATTGCATGGTTTTTAAAATATCTTTTTCACCAAATAACACCGGTATACTTTCAATGTCTTTTACATTAATTTTTTCAACCCCCATTTCGGTTGTCTTTAAATTTTCTCCAAGTTTTTCAGCATTGACTTCAACAGCATTTAGCATTTCAGTTGAAATTTTTAATTCTAAATCTTTTCTAATATTTTGATTCAAATTTACTTTTACGGTCATTGTTTGATAACCAATAAAACGATAGTTCACTGTGTATTGCCCCTCAGGTAGGGTTAAAGAGTAAAATCCATAAACATTCGTAAGTGCACCTTTACCTTCAATCTCTTCAATTGAAATTTGGGCACCAATAATATCTTCACCACTAGTATTGTCCTTAATATTACCACTAATGGTAAATTTATTTTGACTGAATGCCAGGAGGTTTATGAATAAAGTTAAAGCGAGTAGAGAAATTTTCATTTTTATTTTTTCTTGGTGCAAAAATACTATTTTAATGTTGAAATAATGTTAAATTCTAATTCAAGACGATTAACTTATCAAAAAGTTACAGCAAAAAAAAAGCCTTTTAATTAAATATTAAAAGGCTTTTTTTGTTCAATTGAAATTAGAACAATTTCTTAAAATTGGCATATCGAGTTCTATTGTCTTTACCTGGTGCACAACCAGCATCTTTTGCCCATTTATGATAATTTGCGACCCTATTTGATGGACTAGGGTGGGTGCTTAAAAATTCTGGTGTTTTACCACCACCACTTGCTTCTATTTTTTCAAAAAAACCAGCGCCACCATCTGCATCATAATCTGTACCACACAAATAATGAACAGACATTTGATCGGCTTCGGTTTCATGCGATCTACTAAATTTTAATCCAACAATTCCTGCAGTAATTTGTTTTAATGCTGCATAGTCACCCAATGCTGCATCTATTAAAATTTGTAATCCAAATGACTTGGTCATTTGACGGGTTGAATGCCTTAAATCTGCATGGGCCATTTCATGTCCCATCACACCGGCTAATTCATCTTCAGTTTCCAAATATTTTATAATTCCTGTGTAAACATAAATATAACCTCCTGGTGTACAAAATGCATTTAAGGTTGAGTCATCTTTAATGATTCTTAATTGCCATTTGAAATCATTTGCGTATTTCACTTTTCCGGTTGCTAAAATTCGATCTCTTAGGTTATATAAAAAAGCGTAGGCGGCAACATTCCTAGCAGAATCTAAAATTGGGTATTCCGCTTTTAATGAATCGATTTGGTGAGAGACTTGAATGCCTAATGCTTTGTCTTGTTCAATCGTAAATAGGTTAAAACCACCATTTGGTAATTTATCGGCTTTGTCACCTTTTACCGTACCGCAACTTACTAAAAGTGCCAGTGAAAAGGTGAGTATTATTAATTTATTCATAGGTATTTTTTTGTAAAAGTAAATATTTCTATAAAAACCATTCAAATTTCATGCATAAAAATGCAATTCCGAATCCTAAAAGCATGCCACTTAACACTTCACTGCTTTTATGTGCTTTTAAATAAATTCTGCCAGATGCAATAAGTCCCCCAATTAGCACCAAGAGAATGATGAGTAATAAATTATAGTTTATTTGATGATTAAAGTAGCCAATTATTGTGCCAATTAATCCGAAAAAACCAGCGGTATGTAAACTTATTTTTGAATAAAAATTAATGATAAAACAAATCAAGACTATACAAAGAATTGCAAATAAATAAACCAATAAGTATTCATAATTTGGATGGTCGATCATCATTCGACGCAGGTATACATAGCAAAATGCAGTATACATTAAAATTGTTCCAAGGGCATAAGATCTTTCCAGTTTACTTTCCATGTATACCGATTTAATCAATTTACTCCACATCATGATTAAAATACTGATACCAGGTGCAATAATTAATAGGGTAGCAAAAATGAGATAAATGGCAGTCTGAATGTCTGGACTAATACCGTGTAAGGATTTTTCAATTAAACCAGGAGTATAGGAGGGAAGCGTAAATAAAAAATACAGCCCAATTATTGGAATAAATAATGGGTGAAATATATAACTGATGGAATTAAAAAAGGACTTAATCATATTTCTTTCCGTAAACGAGCAACTGGTATATTCAATTGTTCTCGGTATTTTGCTACCGTTCTTCTGGCAATATTATATCCTTTTTCTTTAAGTAATTCAGCCAATTTTTGGTCAGTCAGCGGCTTCTTTTTAGTTTCACCAGCAATGGCATCTTGTAGTATTTTTTTAACTTCTCTGGTACTTACTTCCTCTCCCGAAGTGGTTGAAAGTGATTCAGAAAAGAAATATTTGAGTTTGTAAGTTCCAAATTGAGTGGTAATGTATTTACTGTTCGCTACTCTCGAAATGGTTGAGATATCCATGTTAACAATTTCAGATATATCTTTTAAAATCATTGGTTTCAGTTTGGTTTCATCACCACTCATAAAAAATTCATGTTGATATTCCAAAATGGCATTCATGGTAATCAATAAGGTATTTTGTCTTTGTTGAATGGCTTCAATAAACCATTTTGCTGAATCTAATTTTTGTTTAACAAATTGAACAGCCTCTTTATTAGATTTTGATTCCCCACCTTCTGCATATGTTCTTAGCATAGTTTCGTATGAACGGCTAACTTTTAATCTTGGTGCATTTCTACCGTTCAATGATAAAATAAGGTTTCCTTCTTCTTCTGAAAGAATAAAGTCGGGGATAATTTGTTGAAAATTTTGAGAATTTGTCGACTCTTTTAAAGAGTTGCCAGGTTTAGGATTAAGTTTGGTAATTTCTTCTATGGCTTCCTTTAAGTCTTCATCAGTGATTTCAAATTTTTTAATGATTTTACTATAATGTTTTTTGGTAAACTCATCAAAACTTGTTTCCAATATTTTTTTAGCCGTATAAACTGCAATATCGCCATGGTGTTTGCGTTCCAATTGTAATAACAAGCACTCTTGCAAATCTCTAGCTCCTACACCTGCAGGTTCAAAATCTTGAATTACAAAAAGTACATCTTCAATTTCTTGTTCGGTGACTTGAATATTAAATCCAAAAGCAAGGTCATCCATTAGTGCCGGCAACTCTCTTCTTACATAACCGTCGTCATCAATATTTCCAATAATTGTGTGTGCAATTACCTCTTCTTTTTCACTCAAATTTCTTAACCCGAGTTGTGTGGTTAATATATCGTGAAAAGATTTTCCACCTGAAATAGGTATACCGCCTTCGTCGTCATCTGCCGAATAGTTGTTTGTTGATGTTTTATATTGTGGCAAGTCGTCATCTAAATAATCATTGATGTCAAAATCTTCTTCTTTCGATTCAGGTTCACTTTGGTCATAGTCATCCGAAAATTCATCTGCTTCTTCAATGCCTTCTTCCAAGGCTGGATTCTCTTCAATTTCTTCCTTGATTCTTTGTTCAAGTTCCATAGTAGGCACCTGCAACAATTTCATCAACTGAATTTGTTGAGGAGATAATTTTTGAAGCATTTTTTGACTTAGCGTCTGTTTTAACATAACTTGACCTTTAAAGCTGTTTTGTCAAAAATAAGCAAAAAACTTGGTAAAAATACAAAGGC
>CBDUKB010000039.1:0-18419 GCA_965367695.1 uncultured Putridiphycobacter sp. | reverse complement strand
TTTTATCAAAATTTGATGGAGAAAAACCATTGATTGAATCAGGTACATCTCGCAATAGGGTGGAAGGTTGTATGAGTCCTTCTTGAATGGCACTGGCGTATAAAAAGGGTTTTAATATACTGCCTGAACTTCTTCTCGCTTGAACCAAATCGACAAAAGCAGCATTCGCTCCATCAAAATTTGCGTTGCCTACATAAGCCTTCACACTTGCTGTTTCTAAATCTATAACCATGGCACAGGCATTGTTGACACTGTTTTCTTGTAGGTGTTTTACATAGGAATTAAGACTTTCGGTGACTTGAACTTGTAGTGAACCATCAATTGTTGATTGGATTTTTTTCCCTTCATGACCCGATTGAAAAACATATTCAAGTAAATGATAAGCATTGGAAGGTAAGTCATTGGGTTTGGTCGGTAAGTTTTCCAAAAGTGATAAAGAATAAGTGGATGAATCAATGACTTCATGTTGCATTAGTTTTTTAAGCAATCGATTTCTTTTCGATTTTAATACATCATTATTCTTACCAGGTCGAATTAATGCAGGCGCATTCGGCAAAACCGCTAAGGTGGCATATTCAGCCCATGATAAACGTGTCAGTGGCCTTTTAAAATAGCGCCAAGCAGCTGCTTCTGCGCCAACTACATTGCCACCATAGGGCGCATGAGAAACGTATAGTCTCAAAATTTCAGCTTTTGAATAACTGAATTCCATTCTAAGGGCTAAAAACATTTCTTTTACTTTCTCCCAATAAGTACGTGGTGGATTTTTGCGAGACATTCTTAGTACTTGCATGGTAATAGTACTTCCTCCACTGATTGTTTTACCAGCTGTTAAATTTTGCTTAATGGCCCGTATCATTGATATGGGATTCACCCCAGGGTGTTGGTAAAAGTATTCATCTTCAAAATAGAGAATACAAGCTGCAAATGCTTCAGGAACACTGTCTAATTCAGGAAATCGCCACTGTCCATCTTCCGCAATTTTAGCCGATAATAATTGTCCATCATCATCATTTAAAATCGTTGAATAAGGGTCGTCAAACAAGCGATTAGGAAAACACCAATAAAATAATAAACTGAATAGTATCAAACCAATCAGCTTTCGCTTATTTACTTTTGATAGTTTCATTTTTTGACAACTTCTACCCAACCACCTGCTTTTATTGAAGAAATCCTTTCATCATACATAGGGGCACAAAAAACGGCTGGTTGATAAAATCGACCCAAAAATGTGGCGTTCAAATTAATTTCAATGCTGATCGATTTTCTAGGCCTTAAATTAAAATAGGAATACACCCGGTCATCTCTAAAATCCTGATAGTCTAATTGTCCATTACTTTGGAAATCATCATTCAACCTACTGTTGATAATTTGCCATCCAGAAGGGAAAATTTGATTCAATGCCACTTCTTGATATGCTTTTCGAATACCAGGGTGACTTACTGTAACAATCGCTTTAAAATCTTGCCCTTGTTGCAAACGGGAAACATCAATGGATTGCCCATTCATGTCGACATAACGAATGGTCATGTGCATGTCTTTTTCTTCACTCACAATTTTATTTTCAGTAGGAATGCCCGTTTGAGTAAAGCTCACAAAAAGCGGTCGGTCGTTGCTGTTTTTTACAGATATATCACCATCATTTATTTGATTATCAGATATTTCAATTTGATACATAGGTAAGGGTGAATTAATAGTATGTGTTTTTCCATTAATGACCACTGTGCAGTTGAGTGTTTTTGAACCAGTATTTGTACCAATACTTTTACCAATGGCCAAGAGTGCAAATGACCTGGCTTGCGTACTATGCCATCCACTATTCAATTCTTTTGCAATATCTAAAACCAATTCTCCTGCCCGGTTATTGTCTTTTAAATAAATCATGGTTTCTAAAATCATGGCTCGATCTCTTAAGTCTGACCCATAAGAATATCCCATGTCACGGTATGGTGCAACAGTGTAATCACGATTTGCGAGTTCTGAAGCAGCTTTTTCTCTTCCAATAATGGCGTAGGCAGCTGCAAGTCGCCAAGCAGCAGCATTGCTAATTTTGGGGTCGTTTTTTAATCGATTCATAGCACCAATATCAGGTGATTCTGCTAAGGCCAAAGTATATAAACGATAGGCTTGTGATAAATCGCCTTGGTACCTGCCCCAATCAAAGTAAGTATTTCTATTCCATTGAGAAGCAGCGCCTTTTTGAAATTTTATCCAAGCTTTGATCATTCCTGATGGGATTTCATAGCCCCTATTTTTCGCTTCGATAATAAAATGTCCAGCATAATTTGTACCCCATTCAGAAGCGGCTGCGTTACCTTCTGGCCAATAAGAAAAACCTCCTTTTGTATTTTGAAAACTTCTGAATTTACCCAATGCAGCCAAAATGTTTTCATCAATTTTATCTTTTTCAGTTTGGGTGAGGTTGACAAATGAACCCAAATACAATTGTGGAAATACTGCAGAAGTAGTTTGCTCAATGCAACCATGCGGGTATCGAATTAAATAAGCAATTTGCTTTTCTAAATTTAAATTGGGTATTTGAGAAATCTGTAGTTTAGCAGTATTGGTACCCGTGATACCAAATGAATGATAATTGTATTGCCATGCACTGTTCCCATCAAGCATAGCAAATTCTGATGTTTCAATCACAGGGTTTGAAGGACGTACTAATATTTCAATTTCTTCATAAGCGTTATTACTTCCTGAACTTACTTCAACTTTAAATTTGGCTACACCTAATTTTCTTGCTACATCAAAGTCAAAATAAATGGTTTTATCTCCTGTTTTTTGAAAGCTAACCACTTGTTCTTTACTTCCTGCTGCAATCAATAAATCATTGGTGCTAACTTTTACTTTAACATTTTTAATACTTGAACTCATGGAGATGACGTTGACAGGAATGGTCACTTTTTCTGAAGGACCCAACACCCTTGGTAAAGTTGTTTGCACCATTAGTGGTTTTTTCACTTGTACTTCTTGCTCTGTCGACCCATAAGCACCTTCATAAGCTCCAACAACCATTACCCTAACTGCACCAATATAATTTGGAATTTTAATGGTGTGGCTTTGTTCTGCTCCCGCTTTTAAATAAAAAGGCCCTATGTATTTAATTACCGATTTAAATCGATTTGCGGTCGCGTCTGCCTTATACACCAGTCCTTCATCTCCACCAACGGCTAATAATGCGGTCATTTTCCCAGTTTGGGCACTCATAACATACTTATACATATCCCAACTTTTAACACCTAAGGCTTCTTTTGCATAAAAAGTGGACCAAGCGTCAGGTGTTTGAAATCTTGTAAGTGATAATAAACCTTCATCTACAACAGCTAAAGTGTAGGCCATGTTTTTCCCGTTCTTTTCTTTTACTTTCACCTTAAAATTAGTTTCAGGTTTTACCGTTTTGGGACAAATAACAACAGGATTTAAATGTGTTTCTGGGTCACTGACATGTAGTGGTGCAACACCATACATTCTAATCGGTAAAGAGTTTTTGTCTTGTGCATGTGGTTGAATTAATACTACACTTACATATACATTTGGTGCCATATCTTTATTGGTTGGAACTTGAAATTTGGTACTTCCTTCCTTCGCGTCAACCCAAAATTGATCTATTACATGGTCTCCTTTTTCTACAGTAACATATAATTTTCCTTCACCACCTGATGGCACAGTAATTTCTGCTGATTCACCTGCTTGATAATCTTCTTTGTCTAGTTCTAAATTTAACATGGAAGCTGCTTCAGTATTCCCATCCATATCGCTGTACCAACCAGAATAATCGGCATAAAACTCTTCCATGGCACTGTGCCCTGAAACTGGATCAATGATTCGAAGCATGTATTTTCCCCAACCTTTTTTAGGGAATTTAAGGTCGTAAATTCCTTTGCCTTTAGAGATGGTAAAATAATCTGATTTTATTAAGTCACTTGATTTACGATTAATATAACGGGTTAATTCATCAGCGCCATCACCTTCCCACCACCAATTGTAGGAAACTTTATAAAGCTCTATTTTTACTTTTCTTGCAATTGGATTCCCTTGCTCATCTAGCGCAACCAATGAAATTCCATGACTGTCTTCTGTGCTCAAAGCATTACGCCAATTTCCTCCTCCTGGAAGCTTGACACCTACGTAGCTTTCAAAAGGGGAGTATTTTGTTGAAAGATAATCTTCACTAAAATCTCCTCCTTTCTCAAAAACTTTCGTTTTAAATTTCATTTTTAACATACCGGGTGATTTACGCGGTGTTCGCCAGTTAAAATTCAATTTTACATCTCCTGAACTTGAAGTAGTACCTTCGCTAATTACAGGTTCGTTCATATTAAATTGATTTGAACGGTCATCAAATTGATAGTTTTCAAATCCTTTAAAGGAAGTTTTCATGTTGGCTACTTCCATTTCTACCCTTGTTTTTAATTGTGCAGCTGGAGAACCGTATAACCATTTAGCATTGACAGTTGTATGAACCGATTCATTCGCACTCATTACTTCAGGTAAATCTAAATCAATCTTAATTCGGTTTGGTTTAATGGTTTCAATTTTTAATGCATGTTCAAATTCAGCATTACCCACTATCGCTTTTACACGCCAAGTCCCTGTTGGCGATTTTTCAGTTGTTTTAAACTTAAAACTATACATTCCTTTTACCCCATTGGCAGCTACTTTCTTGTCGTATAATTTCCCCATAGGGTCGTATAACTCCATTAGCACCGGATGCGTTTCGGGCATTGTTTTCAATTTATCTTCCAATATAAAGGACATGAATAGTGAATCTCCTGGTCGCCATACCCCTCTTTCACCATAGATGTATCCTTTTATTCCTTCTTTTACTTCTGAACCGCCAACTTCATATAAACTCAAGGACAAAGCAGAACTATTGTCCACCCTTAAATACCCTCTTTGATTTCCTTTTTTTGCCATCAATAAATATGGTTTTTGATGAGCCTTAAAACGGACCATTCCTTCTTTATTCGTGGTGTTTGTTGCAACCAGTTGATTCTGAAAATTATATGCTTCAACGGTCACGCCATTAATCGGATCTGTTGATCTTAAGTCGGTGATCACAACATCAAATTCATGATCAGCACCTTCTTTCGCCATTATTCCAAAATTACTGGCCATGATATTTCTGCTTACTTGGCGTTCGTAATATTTATAGTAAGAATCTGAACATGGATTCTCCCGTTCTTTATAATCCGACCATCCCACAAACCAATTATTGGCATTGAAATAATATTCATCTGAATCAAAATTTAATTCCCGACGCTTCATTGGACTTGCTACACCTGTGCTATCGCCACAAGGATAAAGTGATTGGTAACGCTCAAATGACATCATAACCCTATAAATTGCACCTGGCTTGGTATCAATCAATCGGTTTAAGTCCACCTTAAAATTATTCCAAATTCCATAATCAATTGGTTCAGCTGAAACTAAATCAACAGTTCCATCATAAACCATTCTTCCAACTCTGGTAATATTTGAAGCACCATTGTGTTGATTGTCTTGAAAAAATTGGGTGATATTGTTTTCGTAAATTTGTATAATTCGGATGTTTACAGCTTTTAGATTGATTGTTTTAAATGGAAAATTAATTTCTCCATTGGAAGGCATGATTACCCCATCACCAATTAATTCTAAGGCTGGTTTTTCAAGGTTGAATTGCACTTTTTTTTCAAATGCTGCAATCAACTTTTTTCCTTTTGAGTTATTAATGTTTTGGTTTACAACAATGGTTTCTTCGCTGTCGAGTTTTCCAACTGGGTAAGCCTTTACTTCATTCTGCACAATGGTTAAGCGCATTTCGTGACCTGATGCTAAGTAAATTAAACCTGTTAAATCTTGCTTGGGGTCAATGGGGTCGGAAAATTGAATAGAAAAATGTAATCCAGGTTCTCGAATGGTAGTGGCTTGTAATACTGAAAATTCTCCCAAAGGAGGGATTCGGATTGAGCGCGCTTCTTTTAAATCCGCCCCAATGGACTCGGCATTCCAGGATAAATCCACAAACTTTTCTTTTTTTCCACGGTTCACATTTCTAATCGTATATTCATGAGTTTTTGACCCAGTTTTATGGGTCCAGATAATATTCAAATTTTGCCCTCCTTGATTTGCTTTAAAACAAGCTTCTAAATCAGCTGGGATTACTACGTCGCTAGTTCTCACAGTACCAAATATTTCCTGCTTAGAAAAATCATTTAAATCTGTTGGTTTGATACCTCGAAAGTCAACTGTTAGACTTTGGTACATGATCATAAAACCAAATACCATGTCTTGAAAAGCTTCATCAACGGGCATCAATTTCCCTAAATGAAAAGTTGCTTGATATTGTTGACCAGCCTTTAATTTTTGATTCGGCCTGAATTCTATTGTCTGTTGATCAAGCCAATATGCTTGACCTTCAATTGCTGGTTTAAAAGTGAAAATCGCTTCATCTAAGGGTTCACCTACTTTTGCATTTTGAGCTGGTTGAATCAATACAACCTTTATATTGTCGCTATTCGACATGACCCCAGATGTAAATGCATTGACAAAATTACTGAATCCTGGGTCGACTACAATTTGACCGGATTGTATTTGGTCATCACCACAACTAATTAATAATAAAAGTGAAAAATAGATGAATATTCTTTTCATAGTGATAATTTTAAGTGGAGTAGTCGGTTTGACTAGCATGATAAATGTAAGTATTTTCATTTAGTTTATATCATCTCAAAGTGGCTATATTCACAATTTTAGGCTTCTAATTATTATATGAACACTCTTGTTAATTATTCGTGGAAGAATATTTAATGAAAGGATGTTTTGTCAAGCTCATCATTTATATCAAGAAGTCAATCATCAAAAAACAGGATTAACTTTATACATATAAGAACAAAATAAAGTTTTAAAATATATATGTAGACTGTTGGTTTGTAGTATTTAAAATGCTTTTGCATGCTATGTGTTAATTTTACTGACTTTGTGGGATAAGCTAAAAAAGGAGTGAGACATGCCTTGAATTTTCATAAACAGTTTCAAGAATATTTATTGAAGTAAACACCACTACCTTTAATTTAATTATTTTTAAAAAATGTGTATAATAAAAAATCAATCATTGATGCGTCCCTTTCATTATGCCTTTAAGGTAAAAGATATTGAATCGACCAGAAAATTTTATATTGAAATATTGGGTTGTACTGAAGGCAGGTTCACCGATACTTGGATAGATTTTAATTTTTTTGGAAACCAACTTTCAGCACACGTCAGTGAAGATTTTCCTGTACTGGACTATTGTGGAATTGTAGATGAGGTGAAAGTCCCCATTCCCCATTTTGGTTGCCTTTTAGAAAAATCAATTTTTTTGACAATCCAAACAAAATTTGAGCGTGAAAATATTGAATTTATTGTCAAGCCTCAAATGCGATACGAAGGAAAAATTGGAGAACAAATAACCATGTTTGTTTTTGATTATAGTGGTAATCCACTAGAATTTAAATCATTCTCAAAAATAAATGAAATCTATTCAACATAAAATGGGTGACCGTATTTAAATTGAACAAAAGTAAACACAGGTATGAAGTATCTAATAATTTCAATTCTTTTCATTTTTTTTATCAACTCTTTTTTTTCTTGTGATGCTGTCAATCATTTGCATTACATGGTCGAAAATAAGACTGATCAACCAGTATTAATTCATGTTCCACGTTATGAAATACAAGAAGGAAAAGGTGCTTTTAACAGTAAAAAAGATACAATTTTAGTATTAAAGCCGAAGGAGAAAATTTGGATTGCTGCTTCATTAATGGATATTGATTTTCCTTGGGCTACAAAAAAAATATACCGTGAACATCCAGGGATCTGTGGTTTGGAATTGATAGAAAAAGATAGTGTCATTCCACTCAACTGCGACCAATCAAGTTGGAAATATAGTAGTAGACATGCGACTTTTATAATTAAATAAATTTGCCTTTGATTTTTATAACCTATAATTTTTTATATTTGGTAATAGCCAATACATCAAAGGGTAGGGGTAAAACATGCATCAGCTTTTGATTTAAAAATTAGTAGCAATCACTTTGTTCCAATACTGGAGTAAAATAATAATTAGCAAATTATGAAAAATCAAAATGTGGAAATGGACAGAAGGAACTTTATAAAACAATCTTCTCTTGCTTCTATAGGAGCAGGTAGTTTATTGATTTTACCTTTGGGTCATAAGGCACCTGATAAAAGTAGTCTGAAAGAATTAAATATTGTTGGCCCAAAAGAAGGTTTTACTCCTCAAATAGGGACCTTGGTTTCCATGATGAATTGGATGAGAAATACCATATTAATGCCAGTTCGAGGTATGAGTATCGAAGATTTAGATTTCCTAGTCGACGAGAAAGCAAATTCAATTGGCGCCATGTTGTGGCATTTGGCAGCAACAGAACGTTTTTATCAAATTCACACTTTTGAAGGAAAGAAATGGGGTGATTGGGAGGAAGCTGATAAGTTGGCTTGGGATGTTGCTTCTGGTCTTGGGAACCCTGCAAGAGAAAGTATTAAAGGAAACGACCTAGACTTTTATTTGAATAAATTAAAAACAGTTAGGGCACATACCCTAAAAGAATTGGCAAAACGAGATGATGAATGGTTAATGGAAGTTGACAAAGATTGGTTTTGGGGACCAACCAATAATTATTGCAAGTGGTTTCATGTTTGCGAACATGAATCAAATCATAATGGACAATTTAAATTTATCAAAAGTAGGTTGGCTTCAAAGTAGTGTATGGTGCATATCTTTTTTATTAGAATTATCATCAACAAAAAATAAAATGAGTAATAGATCAAAAATTTTAATGTTATTATTTTGTGTTTCCTTAATATCGCTTAATGCATGTCATTATAAGCCTTTTGTTGGATACTTGATGAACAAAAAGGGATTCAAACATTTTAGTAAAACGGAAAGAATTGCAGGAGATAACACCAATCCAGAGAGAAATTATAAAGTAAACAGGTACGATTGGACAGTGCAAGTTTTTCCATATTCTAAAAGTATTCAAGGAAAAATGGACATTGTTTTTACAGCCCTGTCTGATCAAAATGTTTTTTTATTCGACCTTCAAAAAAGAATGAAGATTGAGTCATTTAATAGTACGGTTGGAAACCCAACAATAAAAAGGAAAAAGGATTTTTTATACCTGGAGTTTGAAGAAAATGTACCCGCAAACACCCGCATTAAATTAAGTATTATTTATGAGGGTAAACCTGTGAGTGTGGCAGGTGAAGGTCCAATACAATGGAAAGAAGACAAAAAAGGAAGGACTTGGATTTCAACTTTAACTGAAGGAGTAGGACCTCACTTTATTATGCCTTGTAACGCTTTATTAGTTGCCGAATCAGATTCATCAAGTATAAGCGTAACTGTACCTGCTGACTTAGTTGCTGTGGCAAATGGACGCTTAGTTGATGAAGTTTTGAATGAAGTTAACAATACTAAAACCTTCAAATACGAAATTACTAACCCAATTAATACCTATAGTTTGTCTTTTAATGTGGGACATTTTGTTGAATTACGAAAACCTTATACGGATATAAATGGTGTCGCAAGAAACTTAACATTTCATGTTTTAGATTACAATAAAGACACAGCCGATATTTTCTACGAACAGACATCAACCATTTTGAATGAATTTGAAAAACTTTTTGGAGTCTTCCCTTTTTGGGAAGATGGTTGTAAATTTATTGAATCAACTTTTTCGGCCATGGAACATCAATCGGGAATTGCCATGGGTTCAAATTATAAAAACAGTTGGAAAGATTACAATACCACTTTAGTTCACGAACTTTCGCATGAGTGGTGGGGCAATAGCTTGTCTGGAAAAGATTATTGCGATATATGGATGCACGAAGGAATGGCAACTTATGCTGAAGCATTATTTATTGAAAAGATATATGGAGCCGAAGCTTATGACTTAAATATTAAATATGCTGGATACAATATAGAAAATCTTATTCCTATTTATAAAAAGTGTGATGTTTTATATAATAGTTGGGTAAATGCTGCGGATAGAGATATTTATAACAAGGGTGCTTTGATGATGCATTCCTTAAGAAAAGTGGTGAATAATGATAGCTTGTTTTTTCATGCTTTGTACATAATTCAGCAAGAATACCCCAAGCAAAACATAAGCACTGGGGATTTGATAGAAAAATTTAATACGGTTTTAGGGCATGATTACACCGAATTATTTGATTGGTATTTAAATGAAGTGAAACCGCCAATTTTGGATTTTTATATAGACAAAGAAGCAGATTTAGTATATTATAAATGGCGCCAAGAAATTCCATTTTATCAGCAAGGCGAAGTGTTTATTAAGCAAGGTGATGAAATTTACACTTTGATTCCCACTACTGAATACCAAACACAGAAATTGAAAGATGGAATTGGCTTTAACTTTCAAGTTGAACAATCCATTTATTATCTTCTAGACATGAAAAAATCCTTGAAGAATTGATGTAAGATTCGTATTAAAGATAATATTTGTATTGGTTTTAGCAATGGGTGAGTACCCAAAGTTCTACAACCTCCAATGTACGCCAATGGGCATCTCTTGTCGTTTTGTTTGAGGCAGGTTTTACTGATTTTTTATAACATTTTTCAAGTTGAAACCTATTGCCTTCTTTTAATTCTATTGCAATTGGATGGTCTTTTGTGACAGCTGTAATTTCAGCCAAATTGGAGAATATGATGAGTAGTTTTCCCTCAGGTAGAAGCCTTTTTTTAGCTGCTAAAAAAAAGTCAGGGAATAAGGTTTTATCATAATAAATAGCTTCATCAATATTACCCAATTCATGGCGGGCGGGCAGCCAAGGAGGATTGAATACAATCAATTCAGTTTCTTTTTCCCACTTTCCAAAAAGGTGAGCATGGTCTAATTCAATTTTTCTAGCAAGTTTGGTGTTGCCCATAAATTCTTTTAATCCAACAATGGCATTCGGGTTGATGTCTGTTGCAAATACTTTTTGGAAGTTGTGTTGAATCATTTGTAACGACAATACCCCAGCTCCTACACCAATGTCAATAGCAGTTTTTTTTGGACCACGATAGTGTTTTAACCAATTGTCAAACAAAACCAAATGTTCAAATCGGGTTGGGAAATAGGTGCCATAATACGGATGTATTTTATTTCGTAAAACTGGGATAACAATCCCATTTTGGTACCATTGCCAGGCACTGTTTAATCCTTGAACTTGAGGAAATGTTAGGTTGAAATGCTCGTTTTTTGGATAAAATTTTGTTAACCACCCAATACTTGGTGCTTTTTTAACAGTGAGCTGTTGTTGAACTACTTCCAATAAAATTAAATTTGAAAGCTTACGGTATACACCACGGTAAGCATGCTGTTCCTTAAATGTTGTATGCGGAAGTTTTTGTCTTAAATAATGATGAAGCGCTTGGAGTAACACAAGCCCATCACTGTAAAGATTTTTTATTAAAATATTTTTGCCTTGTTCTAATGCTTGAATTGCGAGGTCAACTTCAGCTGTTTGGTCAAATGTTTGAATGTTTTTTAGGGCAAGAGTGGGTTCGGGTATGTTTATATCTATTGCACAATTCATAACCTCCTCAACTTTTTTGATAAGGTAGGTAAAGCATTTTGAGTAAGACTACAATTTTAGACTTATATTTAATAAACATGCAGAAATTTGTGAATTGGTAGCAATTGATTTTAACGAGGACTTAATTATTTTTAAAAATATTTTATTATCAATTGTTGATATATCAATAATATTAATTATACTTGCAATGTCAAATGAGTAAAATGCAAAAAATAGAGGATGTAATATTATTTCAAATTGACTTAACGAGCAAAGTCTCAAAACAATATTCTCAAAAGGAATTTGATCAATTAAAATTGGGAATTACTGTAGAGCAATGGGTTATATTAAAAATTGTTTCTGAACATAGCAATTTATCACAGAAAGAATTAGCGAACAAGTCCTATCGGGACCCAGCATCTATTACGCGCACACTTGACCTTTTGGAGAAAAAAGGGTTAATTCAAAGGGAAGCAATTCCTGAGAATAGAAGAGCCTACCATATTAGTTTGACCAAGAAAGGCACTCAATTTGTAAAGGAAAATATAGCAATGGTGAATAAACATAGAGAGTTAAGTACTAATGGGATGACGGAAAACGAACTCAAAACCTTAAGTAAATTACTAGAAAAAATAAGGAAAAATATGCAGTAGCTTTTTTTTAATTTATTAATTGATATATCAATAATTGACCAAACAATATGAAGACAATAATCTTAATAATACTGACATTAGTACTTTGCATTTCGGCAAGTTCAAATGGCCCAAAGACAATTTCAAAAAGTAAAATGAAGGTGAGTTGGTATCACCAAAAAGACAGTGTCTATTTTGAAATGGCTGCCCCAACAACTGGATGGGTTACAATTGGGTTCAACACAAATGCCGGCATACAAGGAGCCTATTTACTTATGGGACGGGTGGTGGATGGAATTCCTAGTGTGGTTGAACATTTCACAGTTTCAGCAGGTAATTACAAATCAATAAAAGTTTTGGGCGAAGAACCAAGTGTTACAGTACTTTCAGGTCTAGAAGCCAATGGACTTACCAAAATAAAATTTGCTTTGCCAATTAAAGCGAACAATAAGTATCAAAAAGAATTGAATGCCGGGAAAGCATATAGTTTGATATTAGCATATAGTCAATCAGATGATTTTCAACATCATTCCATGATGCGCACTGCTGTTCAAATTAAACTTTAATAAATAAGTGTAAAAAAGATGGACTTTAGGTGAGAAGCTTAAAGTAATAAGTAAAGGATATTAATCATAAAAAAAAAGCAAATGAAAAAGTTAAAATTAATTGCATTAATGGCAGGTTTATTTACAATGTCAACTTTAAATGCTCAGCAAGAAGAAATAAAAAAAATAGAAAAAGTAATTCAAGCCTTTGCAAAAGCGGGAGACGAAAATAATGCCGTAGATCTAGAGAGGTGTCTGGCAGCAGATTATCGCATTGTCATGAATCGATTATTTGGCAGTTCTGAAGTGAGCATCATGCCTAAATCATTATACCTAGAAAAAATAGCCTCCAAGGAATATGGTGGTGACAATAGAAAATTGACCATTGAAAACATTGTGGTGAATGGAACAACAGCAAGTGCCAAAGTTACCATGGTTGGTACAAAAATGACCTTTGTGTCCCTGATTATATTGATTCAAGATGAAAATGGAAATTGGAAACTAATCAGTGAAACGCCTATTGTGAAAATGTAAGTTTAATATTGTACCACAAACAATTTAAAAACGATTTTATCAGCGGATGAAATCGTTTTTTATTTTTAAAAAATACGACAGGTAAATAAATTTTCCAGTTATAAGATTTTCACATCAAAAAAGGATGTACATTTGGACACCTTTTAGTACATCAAAACTCATAGGCCAAACTTAAATTACAGTTTTATGAATGATGATGCACTAGCAGAGCAATTGCAGTTCGAAGGTCTAATTCAAGGACTCATTGCAAATGATTACGGTTGCTGTAATGATTTCATCAATCAAAGCACTGTACTGGGACTCACGGCCAATATTCAAAGATTAAAGGAAGCGGAGCAATTAAAACCATCAGGAATTGGAAATAACTTTGCTTTTCAAAAAGACCAAAGTATTCGAGGAGATAAAATTAATTGGATTGATGAAAAAAGTGTGAATGAGTTCGAAAGTATCTATTTACAAAAGGTGGAAAAATTCATTCAATATTTGAACAAAACTTGTTTTACAGCCATCAATAGTTTTGAAAGCCATTATGCCAATTACGAAAAAAACAGCTTTTACAAAAGACACCTTGACCAATTTAAAAGTGAGGATGCTCGTGTATTTTCAATTGTCTTGTATTTAAACCAAGACTGGACAGATGAAGATGGAGGAATGTTATCCTTGTACCCAAAAGAAAAAGGTCAAATCAACATTTCACCTCAAGGAGGAAGAATGGTCTTTTTTCGAAGCGCAGATATGGAACATGAGGTAAACCCTTCGCCTACCAGAGAAAGAAAAAGTATTGCTGCTTGGTTAAAATGTTAATTAAAGACCAGTTTTTCACTATATATGGCACTTTCTGACTGTATCCTTAATAAATAAATTCCACGATTGATGTGGGTTGGAATTTGAATTGCAGTGTTACTACCATTCAAAAACTTTTTCCATATTAATTGTCCGTTTAAATTATACAAAGTCAATGTTGCTTTTTTAGTTAAACCTTTAATGTACAACTCTCCTTGACTTGGGTTTGGGTATATTTTTAAATCCAAAGCGCTTGATGATGCTACACTATTTATTCCGCACATGACTGGGTTTAATAATTGCCAAATGGTGTCGTTGTAATAGTTTGGTACAAAGCTATTATCTGGGGTGTCTCCCATTCTTACAACAATTAAATTATTACTGGGTGATACATTTAAAACTTGCCCATTTTTCCCCATAGCAGCATAAACATCTGTAGGAGCATTTGGCATTAAATTACCTGGAAAAATAACTTGTAAACTGGGCATCATAAAGGAAGGTTGACCGTTTAGCCACCATAAATAACCGTATGATTCATTTAATGTTTGAGAAGGGGTAATCATGTCGTTTAAATAATTGACATCATTCATTACTTGTGTACCATCCCAATTCCCATTATTTAGCATCAACAATCCAAATCGGGCCATACTTCTTGGTTTCGAAAAATATACACTGGTATAACCAATGGGTACAAAAATACCATCCATTCCTGTAGGTTGTTTTAGCTTTGGATTCAAATAAGCATTAAAACTTGTGCCAGTAGCAGCTGCCACTACATCTTGTAATAATGTATATGGACCATTGTGATAAGCCCACCGTGTTCCGGCATCTGCTTTATATACTAAACAAGCTGGAGTAGTGCAATGCACATCTGCTACGGCATCATCAAGTCCCGAGGTCATGCTTAACTGGTGCTTGATGGTGATTTTTTCTTCTTGACCGCTTGTTAAACTGGTCCACCCATTTCCTAAATAGGTTGAAGTAGTGTCATCTATGTTTAAGTATCCCTCTTCTTGTGCTTTGCCCACTAAAAATGAAGTAATGGTTTTTCCTGCTGACGCCCAATACCATAAACTATCTTTGGTGAATGTGTCAAAATATTTTTCAATGGCAATTTTACCATCTTTTAATACAATAAAGGCTTTGGTGTTTGATTGATCTAAATAATCATAAAGTGCTGGCAGTTGATTTGTACACCAACCTAATTCCGAAAAAGAAGTACTGTCCCAATTATCGCCGGTAGTGGGAGGGAAGTATAAATTTTGCCCTTGTAAAAATTGGGTGGAGAGCATGAAGCAAATACTTAGAATTATTGATTTCATATTCATTTTATTTTTAGGTATGACTATAACATTGACTTATGGTTTAATCATTAGGGTAGTAAAATAAGTGATAATATTAAAGATGTTACCACTGTTGTTGATAAAATTAAATATATTGGAACGAAAGTTGTATTTATCTTTTTCAGTTAAAACATACTATCATTATGAATCCTACCATCATGAAATTAAATAAAATCTTCCTCCTACTATCACTTATTTCTGTTTTACCTGCTTGTATGACGACAAATAAAACTACTTATTGGGTAGATAGTTCGAAAATAGATTGTACCATGGCAACAGGTCAAAAAGACTGTTACAGGGTTTATGAAGGAGAAGATTTGAATGAAGCCGAATGGCAAAATTTTGAGAATCCTATTGAAGGCTTCGAATTTGAACCTGGATATTTTAAAAAAATTCAAGTGAAAGTAAAAAGTGAAAAGAAAAAAGAAGATCTTGAACATAGTTCAGCATTAACATATACCATGATAAAAGAAATGGAAAAGCAAAGAGATGATAAAAGACTTATCAATGGAGAATGGATTTTAACACAGATGAATGAAGTGGTATTAACAGCATTAATCGTAAAACCGAAATTAAATATAGCACTTGAAGACTTAATCTTATCAGGTAAAGGAGGTTGTAATAATTACAGTGCCAACATCACGTCCCTTTCTAGTAATAAACTTGTTCTTGGCCCAATTATGAGCACCAGAATGGCTTGTCATAATAATAACATTGAAAGTGAATATTTAAAATTACTCAAAACCACTGCGACCTATCAAATAGTAAGCGAGCAATTGATTTTATTTAACCAAGCGGGTAAAAAAATATTAACTTTTAAAAGGGCAAAAATGGAAGTGAATCCACGTTTGCATGACATTTGGTTTGCATTGAGAATAGACCAAGTTCCCATCAAAAGATTGGTAGCAAAACCACGTTTAGAAATTAATTTAACAAATCAACAAGTATATGGTTTTGATGGTTGCAATGAGTTCAATGGGAACATTGAAAAAATAGATACAGGCAAAATTGAAATAGGAGATATGAATAGCACCCTAAAGGCTTGTGATGAGCTGAATGTTTCAGATTCTTTTAACCAAGCGTTTAGTAAAATAGCTACATATCAATTAAAAAATTTGGAATTAACATTTTATGATAAAAATGGGGTAGAAGTACTTGCTTTCATGAAAGGTGACTAAAATATCAAGCAATGGATTTTTCTTTATTTTAATGATAAAAGGTAAATTATTTTTTTGAGAAGACTTCGTGACATTTTTAATATTGCTAATTTTGTTTTCTCTATATATTGAAAGGCATTGTGAAGCTCAAACGAAGAAGAAAATTAGTCAATTATTTAAATATTCTAGACCAACCCATTCGCTTTAATCCATTTGTTTTTAGCCGAACCTTTTTATTATGGGCATTACTGGGTTTAATAGGGGGGGTAATTGCTGGTGTATATTGGATTGTTTTGGAATTCATGATCCATCAAATTTCTTTTTTCGAAGGTTGGATGGTCATTCCTACCATGGCCATTTGTGGCTTTTTAGCAGGATTAATAATTCATTTTATAGGTGATCCTGGAGAAATTCAATTAATTGTAAATAATATCAGGTTCAATAAAGGGAAATTAGATCCAAAAAATAACCCTTCCATGATTTTAAGTTCGCTCCTATGTGTTGGTGCTGGTGGTAGTTTGGGGCCTGAAGCACCTTTGGTACAAGTAACGGGTTCAACGGGAACTTGGTTAGGGAAAATATTTAGGTTGAAAGGGGAGGAACTCCGTTCAATGAGTATTGCCGGAATGGCTTCGGGGTTCACAGCTTTGTTTGGTGCGCCCTTGGGTGGAAGTCTATTTTCATTAGAAATTTTACACCATAAACATGCGGTTGAGTATTATAAAGCCATTATTCCTGCTTTAGTTGCAAGCAGTTTTAGTTATGTCATATTTGCCATCATTATTCAAGTAGGTTTAGGTGCAACTTGGGATGTTTCAACCTATGAATATGAAGGGGTTTTTGACTTTGCACTTGCTGTCGTTTTTGCGGTTACGGCAACAGCTATTGGATGGGGTTTTATTTATTGTACCAAATTCTTTAAAAGCATATTCGAGAAAAAAGCAATGCCTATTTATATAAAGACCCTCATAGGGGGCGTATTGCTGGGGATTATTTCTTTTTACTTACCGATTACAAGGTATTTTGGGCACGAAGAAATAAATACCTTATTGACGAATAATTACAGTATTACCATCTTACTATTGATTCTTATTTTTAAAATCATTGCCATTGCCATCACGGTAACTTCAGGTTGGCGGGGAGGATTCATTATTCCATTATTTTTTGTAGGTGCAACACTTGGATTAGTAATCCACCAACTCTTCCCACAAACTAATCTAACTTTGGCAATTATTTCTTGCATGGCTGGAATTAATGCTTGCGTGACTAGAACACCAATGAGTACCACTATTTTGTTGGCAACACTGACGGGCTTTTCTTATTTTGTTCCTATTTTATTTGCCAGTTTGACCGGCTATTTTTTAGCGCCGCGCATCCCGTTTATTGCTTCGCAAATGGAAGAAAATATGACGTAAAAAGAAGGTGGCTAAATTATTGTTTCAAAGCTGCCTTAACAAAAGCTTTAAATATAGGGTGAGGGTTTAACACAGTACTTTTGTATTCAGGATGATATTGAACCCCAACAAACCAAGGATGTGTTGGTATTTCAACCACTTCAACCAAACCTGTTTTAGGATTTTTACCAGTAGCAATCATTCCTGCATTTTCAAAATCACTTCCTAATGGAATTTGCACCATAGGCATCATATAAATGAGAAGCTGGAATGGCTTCACATTCGTAAGCTCCTAAACGCATGGTACCCCCCATGTCGATTATGTTTTTTTGTTCTTCCATTAAGTCAATGACTTTATGGGTTGTGTTTTCATCCATTTCTGCAGAGTGAGCATCAGAACAGCCTAATACATTTCTAGCAAATTCAATCACAGCACATTGCATTCCTAAACAAATACCTATAA
>CBDUKB010000038.1:0-18634 GCA_965367695.1 uncultured Putridiphycobacter sp. | reverse complement strand
TCTATTGTTTTTCTAAAGACAAAGCATGGGAAGTTTATGAAGAAATTGTGGCTGATATTTTTGATCATTTATTTGCAACGACTGAATATTTCGATTTGACAGTATTTGAAAGACCCACAGGGAAAACTTTTACAAAGGCAATATAAGTTCAATTTACTTCCTGGTAGTGATAGATGGTTTCAATCAACTTGTTTCTCTTGTATTTTCCATGAAACAATAAATTACCATTTTCATCATATACTTTTTTATGCCCAAAAAGCAATCCTAGTTTGTAGTCAACCTCCGATTGTAGCTGACCGTTTTTGAAATAATAGAATAACTTCCCTTCATATTTACCTTCATTTATTTGGGCAGTTTTTTTGAGTTTTCCACCCATGTAGTATTCATTACAAATCCCGGTAAAAGGCTGAAGTGGGTCGCCTAAATGAAAGACGTTGTAGTTAGGATGGTGCTGTAATTCTTTACAATCACAACTTGTTACCGTTTTTTTTTCAATAATTTCAGTGGGTGAACCATTACATGAAACAACAAATAAGACGATTAAATATAAATATTTGTTCATGTTATGTAAGTTTTTTAATAATGGATTCATGTGTTGGATATTTGTTTAGTAGTTCCGCTTCCGAAAATAATTGGAAGTCTTCAAAATCAAATCCAGGTGCAACTGCACAACCCACTAAAGAAAATTGATCGATCTCATCTACTGTAGAACCAAATATTGTCCCGGCCGGAACAACGGCTTGAAATTGTTCCCCTGCTTTAAAATTAGGCCCTATTTTTAGTTGGTAATATTCACCAGTAGGACTTATACAATGAACTGTTAAGGCTGAGCCGGCATGATAATACCATAACTCCTCACTTTTTAAAACATGAAAGCGAGATACATTTTCGGAAGTCAATAAAAAGTAAATACTGGTCAATATATTCCTCTTTTTTCCCGCCACTGTCAGGTTCACTTCCGATCGGTAATTTTCTTTAAACCACCCACCTTCCGGATGTGGTAGCATTTCATAATCTTTTACCAATGAGTCGACTTTTAATTTCATGCTTTAAATTTAAAAACTTGATTTGTAATACATCCAATATTTTAATAAAAAAACCCCAGTGTTGCCACCGGGGTTTCATATATAGAACCGTCTAGTACTATCTCCGTTAATAGGAGGAAATACCAGTCGTCTAGAAATACAAATTACATCATTGGCATTCCACCACCCATTGGAGGCATTCCATGATCATCTTCTGTAATGTCAGCGATCACACATTCTGTAGTCAACAACATAGAAGCAATAGAAGCTGCATTTTCTATTGCAATTCTTGTTACTTTAGTTGGATCCACTACACCTGCAGCAAATAAGTTTTCAAATACTTCTGTTCTCGCATTGTATCCAAAATCACTTTTGCCTTCTTTCACTTTTTGAACAATCACTGCACCTTCATCACCTGCATTGGCAATAATTTGTCTCAAAGGCTCTTCTACTGCTCTTCTAATAATAGCAATACCAGTTTTCTCGTCTTCATTAACGCCTACTACTTTGTCAATTGCTTCAATACTTCTAATTAAAGCAATTCCACCACCAGGTACAATTCCTTCCTCTACAGCAGCTCTTGTAGCCGATAAAGCATCATCAACACGGTCTTTTTTCTCTTTCATTTCAACTTCAGTAGCTGCCCCGACATATAATACTGCAACACCACCAGCTAATTTAGCCAATCTTTCTTGCAATTTCTCCTTGTCGTAATCAGAAGTGGAAGCTTCCATTTGAGATTTAATTTGACTCACTCTAGATACGATAGTGTCTTTGTCACCAGCACCATTTACAATAGTGGTGTTGTCTTTGTCAATATCAATTTTCTCAGCAGTACCAAGCATGTCTAATGTGGCATTTTCCATTGTGTAACCACGTTCTTCAGAAATGACCATACCACCGGTTAAAACAGCAATATCTTCTAACATTGCTTTTCTTCGATCACCAAAACCAGGTGCTTTTACTGCTGCAATTTTTAATCCTGCTTTTAATCTATTAATTACTAATGTTGATAAAGCAGTTCCATCAATATCTTCTGCAATAATTAACAAAGGTTTTCCTTGTTGTGCTACTGGTTCTAAAATTGGAAGAATTTCTTGAATATTTGATATTTTTTTATCGCAAATTAAAATATAAGGGTTTTCTAATTCAACGATCATTTTTTCAGTATTAGTCACAAAATAAGGTGACAAATAGCCTCTGTCGAATTGCATTCCTTCCACAGTTTTTACTTCTGTTTCAGTTCCTTTTGCTTCTTCTACAGTTATTACGCCTTCGTTTCCAACTACTTTCATTGCTTCAGCAATTAAAGCACCAATCGTGTCGTCGTTATTCGCTGAAATGGTTGCAATTTGTTTAATTTTTTCGTTGTCAGAACCAACTTCTTGTGAATTACTTTTTAAGTGCTCAACAACAGCTTTTACAGCTTTGTCAATTCCTCTTTTTAAATCCATTGGATTTGCTCCGGCTGTCACGTTTTTCAAACCTGCACTCACAATTACTTGTGCTAAAACAGTAGCAGTTGTTGTTCCATCACCAGCAATATCGGCAGTTTTTGAAGCAACTTCTTTGACCATTTGCGCACCCATGTTTTCAACAGGATCTTTTAAATCGATTTCCTTCGCTACTGTTACACCATCTTTTGTAATGTGAGGTGCACCAAATTTTTTATCAATAATTACATTTCTCCCTTTTGGTCCTAATGTTACTTTTACTGCATTTGCAATCGCATCAACACCTCTTTTTAAGGCGTCTCTAGCTTCTGTGTTAAATAATATTTCTTTTGACATATTGTTAATTTGTAATTGTTAAGATTAAAGAATTCCGTAAACGTCAGATTCTCTCATGATGAGGTAATCTTTTCCTTCTAATTTAATTTCAGTACCTGAATACTGTCCGTATAATACTGAATCACCAACCTTCACGGTCATAGGTTCATCAACTTTTCCAGGACCTACTGCAATTACTTTACCTTGTAATGGCTTCTCTTTTGCAGTGTCAGGAATAATTATACCGCTTGCTGTTTTTGTTTCAGCTGGTGCAGCTTCTATCAATACTCTGTCTGCTAATGGTTTTAACATAGTCTTACTATTTTTAGGTTAATTAATCTAATATTTTAATCAATACTACCTTGTCATATTTTATGCCAAACCCTCTTTTGAATACACAGTCTGACAGAATGGTCGTGAATATTTTTTAGGACAAAAAAAATGTCAGTATGAAGTGACATACTGACATTTTAAATATGATTTTTCTCGAATTTTTTATCCTTCAAAATCTGTAGGAATATTTTCTGCACTCGATTCAATTTGAATGTTGTCAGCGTCATCTACAGAAGTGGAAGATGGCTTATATGAAATGGCTAAGATCAAACACAAAACTGCTATTCCTATGGCCAATCCCCAAGTTCCTTTTTCTAAAATATCGGTTGCTCTTTTAGCACCTCCTAATTGAGTTGCCGAACCAAATTCAGAATTGATACCTCCACCCTTTGGATTTTGGATCAATACAAATAATATCAAGGCAACACTTACAACGGCAATAATAACTAATAATAATGTATTCATTTTAATTCTTCTTTTCTAATTTTCTCAATTTGATTTGCAAAGAAACTCTTTTTTTTCGGATTTAACAAACTTAATTGTTCATAAGCTTTAATTGCTTTGGAATAATTTTTTTGCATGTAGTAAATTTTAGCCAATGTTTCACTGACTAAAATGTCTGTTTCATCCAAACTGTCTTTGGCACTTTTGATGGGGTTGTAAAACTCTTTCTTGGGACGCGACATTTTCGGTTCTTCCTCTATAAATTTGTTTAACAGGTTGTTAATTTCTTTTTTAGTAAGTTTTGTTTCTTTTTCTTCTACAATTTCCACCGGTTGACTCACTTCAATAACTTGATGATTTTTTTTCATTTTTAACCATTCAGAAAATGATAAATCAGCGAGTGATTTTTCAGATAAAATATTTTTTTCAAGGACCTTATTTTCTGTATCAAGGGACTCTTTTTCAGGTTTTGACTCAAAGTTTAATTCAATTCCATCTTCTATAGAAGTTTCCCCTTTTTCTAAAGGTATTTCAACTGCTGGTTTTTCTATGTTTTTAACATCAAATAATACTGCATTTTCGATAGCACTACTGAGAATGTTTTCTGTCAAATTACTTTCATCCAAACCTGTATTTTTATCAGTTTTTTCAGGAGCTTCAATTTTACTATTCTTTTCTTCTGTTATTAATTCTTGGTTTTTATCTGCCTCAAAAACTTGCTGAGACCCCTCTTCATTTAATGAGGTTGTAATAGATTCACTTTCTTCAACTAAAGAAAGTCCTGTTGGTTTCATTTCATAGATTTCCTGCGTTTCAACAATTTCAATAGGGGGGGGTATATCTGCTGGCTGGGTAGGTGGTGCAACTTCCTGGTAGGGTATCAATTCTTCCAGAGTATTTTCGCTTTTTACTGCTTCAAAAACTTCATCTTTTACTTCTTCAATGACTTCACTTTGTTGGTGAATTAATTGATATAACCTTGCCCTGTTATTGGCGTGAATGGATGCTGTTTTTAAGGATTCTTCAAAATTTATATCTTTTGAATTTGCCAAAGCTTTAATATAAAGTAAATGCAATGAACTGCAAAAAGGATATTTTTCTTTAATGGCTTTTAAGTCGGCCAAGTCTTCACGACCAATTAGATTTGGTTGTTCAATAAATTTGGAAAGCTTTACTGTGTCCATTACCAATTACTTGTTAATTTATTAATAATATCTTGACCTAATTTTGCATTGATATCGGCTAACAAATCGGCTTCAACACTTGATAAATCACTGGCTGTTGAAAAGTCAGAGAATTGGCTAAAACTTTGTTCAAAGCTATCTAAAGGATTTTTATTATTGACTACCGTAACCAATACAGTAACAGTTAAACGGTTTTGTGCAGCGGTTTGGTTACCTTGAACAGCTACTGGGTTTACCAAATAATTTGTTATTCTTCCACTTATCTGAATGTCAGCCGTTGTATTGCTTAATTTTAAAGATGACCGTCCAATAATAAAATCTTTTAAGTATTCAGTAAATTGTGCTCCGTAACCTACGGGTGCATTCGCGGCCCTTTCTTCAAATATTTCAACTGCAAAGTTTTCGGCATCTATACTTCCGTCTAATACTGAATAATTAAAACAGCCTTGTAAAAATGGTAGAAATAATAATATGATAAAAAAATTGCGCATAGTATGTTAACGAAAGGTAAATATAATTATTCTATCACGATTAATCATTTAAATCGTATTCCTTTATTTTCCTATATAAAGTACGTTCCGAAATCCCTAAATCTTGTGCTGCGTATTTTCTTTTCCCCCTGTGTTTATCAAGTGCTTTGCTAATTAATTCTTTTTCCTTCTCTTCTAATGATAGCGATTCCTCTACTTCTACAACTGGTTCAAAATCTTCCTGTTCTGAAATTATTGAGTGATTTGAACTTGTTGATTGATGAGCAGGAGTATCAGTAAAATGTGGCAATAAATTCTTTGTCTCTGGTTGAATGTCTTCGTATAATTGTTCAATAATTCTTGTTTTTTCTTCTGTACTTATTGTTCCCGAATCGCTTTGAATGATTTTCAAAACCAATTTTTTTAACTCATTCAAGTCTTTTTTCATATCGAACAATACTTTGTATAAAATATCTCTTTCAGAAAAATTGTCTTGCTCCTTTTTTTGCACCATTGGCAATGAAGAAGTTGGTTTCAATTCAGGTAAATAAAGTTTTAAAACAGGGGCTGAAATTTCCCTTTCTTGTTCAATTATTGAAATTTGTTCAGTTGTATTTTTTAATTGGCGGATGTTACCTGGCCAATTGTAATGTTTTAAAAGTTGTATTGCCTCCTCATTTAATCGAATGGTTGGCATCCTGTATTTTTCAGCAAATTCACTCGCAAATTTCCTAAAAAGCAAATGAATGTCTTCATTTCTATCGCGTAAAGGAGGAAGGTGAATGGGTACCGAACTCAAACGGTAAAACAAATCTTCTCTAAACTTTCCACTTGCAATGGCTTCTTGTAAATTTTCATTCGTAGCCGCAACAACTCTAACATCTGTTTTAATAGGTTTTGAAGAGCCAACTCTTAAAAATTCTCCAGTTTCTAATACCCTCAATAATCTTACTTGAGTTTGGGTAGGTAATTCTGCTACTTCATCTAAAAAAATGGTTCCACCATCTGCTTCTTCAAAATAACCTTTCCTTTTGTCGTGCGCCCCTGTAAATGATCCTTTTTCATGTCCAAATAATTCAGAATCAATGGTTCCTTCAGGAATCGCGCCACAGTTAACGGCAATGTATGTAGCGTGCTTTCTGGCACTCATATGATGAATTACCTTGGGCATATTCTCTTTTCCAGTACCACTTTCACCGGTAATCAATACATTCATATCGGTTGGTGCAACTTGTATAGCGATACTCAAAGCCCTATTCAGAGCGGGTGAATTTCCTATAATACCAAAGCGTTGTTTTACTTGCTGAATGTCCATCTTATACTATTTCTCCTATTAAGGTTGTGGTGGTATATGCTGTTATTTTTACATTGACGTAAGTGCCAATCTCATGATCTCCTTTTGGGAAAATACAGGTGACATATTGTGAATTTCTTCCATATGCATCTTTTTCTGAACGTTTTGAAGTCCCCTCAATGAGTACCTTAAATGTTTTGCCAACATCCTTTGCATTACTTTCTTTTGATTGAATGTGTTGTAAATCAATCACTTCTTGTAGTCTTGCTTTTTTAACCTCCAAAGGAATGTCATCTTCGAATTTTCTTTCTGCCAAAGTTTTTGGACGCTCAGAATAGAAAAACATGTATGAAAAATTATATTTAACTTCTTTGATTATTGAAACAGTATCTTCAAATTCGGCTTGTGTTTCTCCACAAAACCCAGTGATGATGTCTGTAGATATCGCACAATCGGGCATGATCCGCTTGATGGCGTCAATCCTATTTAAATACCATTCTCGGGTATAGCCTCTATTCATTCTTTTTAATACATCAGAGTTACCTGACTGTACTGGAAGATGGATGTATTTGCATATATTTTCGTACTTAGCCATGGTATGCAATACGTCATCCACCATGTCTTTTGGGTGTGAAGTTGAAAACCTAACCCTTAAATCAGGATTTACCAAGGCTACCATTTCTAATAATTGGGCAAAATTCACTGTTGGTTTGTCCGGATCAATAATTTCATCCTTCTTTGAAATATTCCAACGGTAACTATCTACGTTTTGGCCGAGTAAGGTCACTTCTCTGTATCCATTGTTAAATAACTCTTGCGCTTCCTTTACTATGGTCTCTGGACTTCTGCTTCGTTCTCTTCCTCTTGTAAAAGGAACCACACAAAAGGAACACATGTTATCGCAACCACGCATAATAGAAATAAAAGCGGTTACACCGCCCGATCCCAATCGAACCGGAGAAATGTCTGCGTATGTTTCTTCTCTCGAAAGTAAAACATTAACTGCTTTTTGTCCACTTTCAACTTCCTCAATTAAACCAGGTAAATCTCTATAGGCATCAGGTCCAGCAACTAAATCAACCAATTTTTCTTCCTCTAATAAGTCTTTTTTTAATCGTTCGGCCATACAGCCAAGTATGCCAATAATTAATTTTGGATTATTCTTCTTTTGTTTTTGATATTGACTCAGTTTATTCCTAACTCTTTGCTCGGCATTATCTCGAATAGAACATGTATTCATTAATATAACATCTGCGATACTTGAATCACGTGTAGTCGAAAATCCTTGATCAATGAGTATAGATGCAACAATTTCACTATCAGAAAAATTCATCTGACAACCATAACTTTCCAGGTATAATTTTTTACCATTATTATTTGATTCCATCATCATTGCTGAACCTTGCTGAGATTCATCAATGGTTTTATTAAGGTCTATTACTTCTTTCATTTGCTTTATTCTGTCGCAAAGGTAAAGATTTATTGTTTTCTGCCAATATGACAGATGATAATTTTAGTTAAGTTTTACATTTTAATGTGGCAACATGTAGTATTTTTCATAATAAAATGGTTTACTTATTTTGACATTCAAACCTTATATTAAAGGTACTTGACTTCAATTTAATTTTTTTTAACGCTTATTATAGTTGATTTATACGTCATATAATCAATGGTTTAAATGTGTTTTTTGAAGTAGTTTTAAATCATCCTTGGAATCCTACATTTTTTAAAAATTAGATTTATCCAAATACCTTTTATAACTTTGTGCTCTGAAAATTCGAGTGTAGGGTTTCCAAAAAAGTAATTATGGCAAAAAATTTAGTGATCGTTGAGTCACCTGCAAAGGCGAAAACAATTGAAGGATATTTAGGAAAAGATTTTACAGTAATGTCAAGTTATGGGCATGTAAGAGATTTAGGAAAGAAAGAGAATGCAATTGATGTAGAAAATGATTTTTTACCAAATTATGAAGTCTCAGCTGACAAGAAAAAAATTGTTGCTGAATTGAAAAAATTAGCAAAAGCAGCAGAAGTAGTATGGTTAGCAACGGATGAGGATCGTGAAGGAGAAGCTATATCATGGCATTTAAAAGAAACTTTAGGGCTAAAAGAAGGAAATTACAAAAGGATTACCTTTAATGAGATTACCAAATCAGCAGTGACTCATGCAATTGAAAATCCACGAAAAATTGACGACGATTTGGTAAATGCCCAACAAGCAAGAAGAATATTAGATAGACTGGTTGGTTTTGAATTGTCTCCAGTACTATGGAGAAAAGTAAAGCCTTCTTTATCTGCTGGACGTGTTCAATCGGTTGCAGTGAGATTGATTGTAGAACGTGAAAAAGAAATTGAAGCGTTTAAGTCAAGCAGTTATTTTAATACTGATGCTATTTTCAGTGTTGGAGATGTGAAATTCAAATCCAAATTAAATAAAACCATAGACGGAAAACCAGCAGCTAAAAAATTCTTGGAAGCGTGTCAAACAGTGGATTTCAGTATTGCCGATATTCAGAAAAAGCCAGCAAAAAAATCACCTACAGCACCTTTTACAACATCAACTTTACAGCAAGAAGCTAGTTTAAAATATGGTTTTTCTGTTTCTAGAACCATGTCAGTGGCACAAAGACTTTACGAAGCGGGAAAGATTACTTATATGAGAACTGATTCTGTTCACTTGTCTGACACAGCGGTGAATGGGGCTGTGAATGAAATTAAAAAAGCTTACGGAGACGATTTTGTTAAGACGAGAAAATATAAAACCAAATCTAGCAATGCGCAAGAAGCGCATGAGGCCATCAGACCAACCGATTTTTCAGCACACACTGTTGTGGGAGAGACTGATGAAGAAAAATTATACCAATTAATATGGAAACGCGCAATTGCATCTCAAATGAGTGATGCAAAATTGGAGCGAACTACTATTTCAATTGATGCACCTCAAAACTATCAATTTTTAGCAAAAGGTGAAATCATTAAGTTTGAAGGTTTCTTAAAAGTTTATCTGGAATCAAACATAGATGATGATGATGAAGATGCAACTGATGGTATGTTACCTGATATGCATAAAGGAGATCAATTGAATAAAGAATTGATTCAAGCAACTGAAAGATTTTCAAGACCTCCTTCACGCTATGTAGAAGCAAGTTTAGTAAAGAAACTAGAAGAGCTGGGTATTGGTCGACCGTCGACATATGCACCTACTATTTCAACAATCCAAAAAAGAGGGTATGTAGAAAGAGGGATACACGAAGGAGATGAAAGAAATTACTTGCAATTAGCTTTGGCAAATAATAAAATTGCTGAAAATACATTGACCGAAAAAACAGGGAGTCAAAAAGGAAAAATGATTCCAACTGATATTGGCCGAGTGGTGACTGAATTCTTAGTTGAAAACTTTGGTAGAATTATGGAATATAGTTTTACTGCAAGTGTTGAAGAAGAGTTTGATGACATTGCCAATGGTTTAAAAAAATGGACTGAAATGTTGAAGAAATTCTACGTTCCTTTTCATAAAAACGTAGAAGATACATTAGAAAATTCTGAAAGAGCAACTGGAGAAAGAGCATTGGGTGATGATCCTGCTACTGGAAAGCCAGTCATAGCAAGAATTGGTCGATTTGGACCCATGATACAAATTGGGGTACAAGATGATGAAGATAAACCAAAGTTTGCTTCTTTAAGAGCAACACAAAGTATTCACTCAATTAATCTTGAGGAGGCTTTAGAATTGTTTAAATTTCCAAAAGTAATTGGTGAGTTCGAAGGCAAAGATGTGAAAATTAACGTGGGTCGATTTGGACCATATGTGCAACACAATTCAAAGTTTGTTTCTATTTCAGAAAAAAATGGGGATGATATTGAAACAATTACAATCGATAGGGCCATTGAATTGATTAAGATAAAGCGTGAAGAAGATGCGAAGAAATTGATCAAGACATTCAAAGAAGATGATACCATGCAATTATTGATTGGTAGATGGGGACCATATTTAAAAATAGGTAAAAATAACTTTAAGTTACCCAAAGATGTTGAGCCTGAAGGATTGACTTACGAGCAATGTATCGAAATTTCTGAAAACCAACCTGCCAAAAAGGGTAGGGGTGCAACTGCAAAAAAAGCGCCAGCTAAAAAAACTGCAGCTAAAAAGAAAACGGTAGCAAAGAAAAAAACGACCGCTAAAAAAGCGAGTACTAAAAAATAACTGTAATTAGCGGTTGCTTTGTTTGCAATGGAAAGGATTTAAAGATTTCATTGTTAACAGTAGTTTTGAAAAAGTTTTTTTTGTTAGTTGATTTCTGGTAAATTTGAAAATTCAATTTACCACATGAAGGATATATCAATTTATTTTGATCCAATTACCATTGCTGAATCAGTGTACAATACTGATTTAGGGTCGAATATTAAAACTGAAAAAGAACATGATTTTCAGCTAAAGAAAAACAGTATTGCTTTAATATTTGTTGCTGAATACCGCGGAAGTAAAGCGGTCTCCGAGTCAAACTCAATCAATAAAGTAATTGATAAACTATGTGAACTGCAAATGGGAGATTGGCAAAGTGAATTGTACTTGTTAGGTCAAATCAAACCAGGCGCTACAGTGGGCGATACTTATTCAGCTTTAAAAGAGGTCGTTTTCGAATTGGTAAAAAAAGATGTTTTTCCTTTTATAATAGGAGGTAGTCAAGACCTCACATATCCTATTTATCAAGCTTACGATAAATTAGAACAAACCGTTAATTTATTAACTATTGACTCGCATTTTGACTTAGGCGATCCTAGTGAAGAAATTCATGCTGATGGGTGGTTGAATAAAATAATTTTACACAAACCCAATTATTTATTCAATTATGCGAACATTGGGTACCAAAGTTATTATGTCAATACTGAAGAAATAGACTTGTTTTCGAAGCTTTATTTTGACACCCATAGATTAGGAGATTATTATTCCGATAGTACATTAGTAGAGCCCTTAGCACGTAATTCTGATATCATTTCTTTTGATATGAATGCAATACGAAGTTCAGATTATCAAGGGAATACAAAAAAATCGCCCCATGGTTTTTATGGGGAAGATGCCTGTAGGATTATGCGTTATGCGGGTATAAGCGATAAATTGACCACAGCAGGCATTTTTAATTTAAATTTGCAAAATGGAGATGGGGAGTTGAGTGCTAATTTGTTAGCACAAATGGTATGGTATTTTATTGAAGGGTTTAATCAAAGAAAAGGAGATTATCCAGTTGGCACAAAGAAGAATTATATTCGTTACTATGTCAATATAGATGATTTTAAAGATGAGATTTTATTTTATAAAAGTGATAAGTCGGGTCGTTGGTGGATTGAAGTTCCTTATCCTAATACAGATAGGTCGAAATTTCACCGGCATTTACTAGTGCCATGCACTTACCAAGTTTATATTGACGCAACAAAAAATGAAATGCCATCCCTTTGGTGGAAAACCTATCAAAAACTCCTTTAGATGTTTGAATCTTAAAAAACATAGATTTCTCGAAAAAAAAATCGTATTTTTAAAAAAATATATTTACTTTAGCCACCGCATGAATTGTTTTTTGTGCCCAAAAGATTTTTTTTATGAAGAAGATTCTACTATTACTTACATGTTATTTAACTGCAAATGTGTCGTTTGCGCAAAGTGATAAAAACTTTACGCACTATATGGCTGACCAAATTTCGTTCAATCCTGGAGCTACCGGCTTTAGAGGGATTTGTGGAACGTTAATTTATAGAAACCAATGGATTGGTTTTGAGAACGCACCTAGTACAATATTATTTAATGCCCAAATGAACCTCCAAAAAATTGGAGCAGGTGTGGGTATTTCATTTATGAATGATAGAGTAGGTTTTCAAAGTGAGACTGATTTTAAAATTAATTTTGCAAAACATTTTGAAGTAGTAGGTTACGGTTATTTAAGTGCTGGTATTGGACTTGGACTTGAAAGCATGGGTTTCAAACCAACATGGATTCCACCACAACCTGGTTTAACTGATATTAATTTACCAACTGAAGTTTCTCAAGCAGGAATTGACATTAACTTAGGTTTATTTTGGAGAGGAACCTCTTCACCATATTATATTGGTTTGTCAACTACCCATATTACAGCGCCTGAATTGAAGACAGTAAACTTTAAAAAAGCAAGACATTATTATGCAACAGGTGGTTTAGATATTGATTATGATATGTTACCATTGGTAAGTGGCTTAACTTTAAAGCCTTCCATGATCATTTATTCTGATTTAGTTTCAACATCAATGGATATAACATTGATTGCTGATTATGAATTAAACCCATATCAATCGGTATACGCTGGTGCTTCATACAGAAGAACTGATGCTTTAGCAGTGTTGTTAGGTTTCTCAATGGATATTTCTGATGATAATAATAAAGGACCTTTGCAAGGAGATCCAAGTGTGTTAAAAATTGGTTTGTCTTATGATATTACAACAAGTAGTATCAATGATCCAAGTAAAGGATCACCAGAACTATGGTTAAACTATTGTATGTTTCAACCAGATCCAGCAGTAGCTAGATATGTAAATCCGTTTATTTTACAATAGGATTTAAAATAAATTGTAACTAAAAAACTGAAGTTTCGTTTATAAACTATAAAACCAACCCTTATATAGTTAGTCGAAATAAAATTGGTAGCATGAAAAAAGAAATTTTTGGAATTATAATGATGGCGATAATGCTTGCAGGATGTGATCCTGGAACAGGGCATTTGACCGGTGTGCAGGGAAGAAGAGTTTTTTATCCTGAAATACCTTTAGGAATGGTATACATTCCTTCCGGTTCCTATACAATGGGACAAAGTGATGAAGATGTGCCATTCTTACATCAATCTCGCTCTAAAGTAGCGTCTGTATTTGCATTTTATATTGACAATACAGAAATTACAAACAATGAGTACAGAGAGTTTGTAGAATGGGTGAAAGATTCAATCATGTTAGAACGTGTTTATGAAAACGCATTGAACTTAAATGTGGATGGAATTGTCATTAAGGATGAAATTACTGATGAGCAATTAGGAGACATGTTAAATCACAATGATGTTTATTTTGACGAGTCTGCAGGTGAGTGGAAAGTTTGGGCTGATGAATTTGATCCAGGTGATCCGTATTTCAGAGAAAACTTTAATTTAAGTTGGTCAATGAAAGGAATCACTGATTATCAAATTTTACCTTTGGTTTCGGAATTATATTTAAAACCAAATGAAAGATGGTACAACATGCGTCAAATTGATGTAAATCAATTGACCTTTAAATATTATTGGGTAGATATTCGTGAAGCAGCTAAAAGAGGTGAAGTAAATATCAAAAGAAATGGATATAAACCTGAAAGTGGTGGGTCTGCTGGTGAACCAACAAACCGATCATTGGATCCTCAACACAGAGATTTAAAAACACCAACAACTAATTTTGTAGGAGAGCCTGTTGGTCTTGATGAAAACTTAGGTTGGTTCAATACTAAAGGTGAAAACAATGCGATTAGAGGACACAGTAATAGAGGACAGTTTATCATAGAAGAACAAATTAGAGTTTATCCTGATACTTTATGTTGGATTCGTGATTTCACTTATTCATTTAACGATCCAATGGTAAACATGTATTTCTGGCACATTGCTTATGATAATTACCCAGTAGTTGGTGTAACTTGGAAACAAGCTAAAGCATTTGCACATTGGAGAACACAAAAGTTAAATTCTTGGTTAGCTAAACAAGGTATGACTTGGGTTCAAGATTTTAGATTGCCAACTGAAGCAGAATGGGAATTCGCATCAAGAGGTGGATTGAAACAATCTCCTTATCCTTGGGGTGGACCGTATATTAGAAACTCAAACGGTTGTATGTTAGCGAACTTTAAACCAATGAGGGGTAGATATGTTGATGATGGAGGATTTTATCCAGTAAAAGCATATTCTTACAATCCAAATGGTTATGGTTTATACTGTATGTCAGGAAATGTTGCTGAATGGACAGAGACTGCTTATGATGAGTCGGTGTATGAATTTTCAAATGACATGAATCCAGACTATAGATATTACGCCTTAGATTGGGATCCGCCAACATTGAAAAGAAAAGTGATTAGAGGAGGTTCATGGAAAGATATTGGTTACTATTTACAAAATGGAACTAGAACTTATGAGTTTCAAGATACTACTAAGTCATATATTGGATTTAGATGTGTTCAAACCCACATTGGTCGAGGTGGAACTGATTTCGATAGAGAAGGTGGTGATGAATCAAGATCTGATATAGAACTTTAAGAATTTAAATACGATAAACCAAAAACAAAAGTTAAACTAAAAAACAAGGAAAATTATGAAACCAGGAAGTAAAAAATGGAAAAATTTTATGGCGAAATTATACGGTATTGGGGCTGCCGTAGTAATCGTTGGAGCAATGTTTAAAATTATGCACTGGCCTGGTGCTGGAGCCATGCTTGTAGGTGGATTATCTACAGAGGCTGTAATTTTCTTTTTCTCTGCTTTTGAGCCATTACACGAAGATCCGAATTGGGAATTAGTGTACCCGGAATTAGCATTGGCGCATGACGAAGAATTTGATGTTCATGCTTATATTTCTGAAAAAGGTGTTTCAGGTGGAGTAATGGCCGGAGGCGGTTCTTCTGCAACTGGAATTACAGAGCAATTCGATAGTTTATTAGAAGAAGCAAAAATAGATGCAGAATTGTTAGGTAGATTAGGAGATGGAATTAGAACTTTAAGCGAAAATGCGGAAGGTTTAAAAGCTGTTTCTGGTGCTGCTGCTGCAACTGATAATTATGTTGCAAGTTTAGAAGAGGCTTCTGGACAAGTGAAACAATTGTCAGGAACTTATGAAAGAGCTTCAGAGTCTATCTTAGGAATGACAGCTGGTGCTGAAGGTGGTGAATCATTTGGAGAGCAAATGCAAAAAGTTTCTTCTAATTTGTCAGCTTTAAATTCAGTATATGAATTACAATTAAAAGGATCTTCTGCACACTTAGAGGCGACTGATAAATTCCAAAATCAAGTAGTGGAAATGATGTCTAACTTGAGTGATTCTGTTGAAGATACAAAACGTTATAAAGAAAACATGGCAATGCTTTCTCAAAACTTAACAGATTTAAACCAAGTATATGGTAATATGTTAAAAGCCATGACAATTTCTAGAGATTAATCAATCTCTAAAGAAATTGTTTATTAATTAAATGTTTAATTTAAACTAATTAAAGAAAATGGCAGGAGGAAAAGAAACCCCAAGACAGAAGATGATCGGGATGATGTATCTCGTATTAACGGCACTATTGGCATTGAACGTTTCTAAGCAAGTAATTGCTGCATTTATTACTTTGAATGATAAAGTTGAAGTAAGTACAAATGCAATTGAAAATAAAAATGGTGCAATTTACCAAGGTTTTACAGCTAAGATATTGGCTTTAAGAACAACTGGTGGAGATGTAAAAGATATCAAAGTATGGCAAGATAATGCCATGGAAGTAAAAAATGAAGCGGATAAAACAGTTGATTTTTTAATTCAGTTATCGAACGAAATGATTGGAGTTGCCGAAGGTGGACAAGATTGGATAGACCATGATCAAGATGTTGAAATTGATGGAAAAAAATATTCAACTTCTTTAAAGTCTTTGAATGATGTTCAAAATTTTGATAATTACGATATTCCAACTAATTTATTTGTAGGAGCTGATAGATCAAAACCTAACGATAAAGGAGCAGGAATTAGATTGAAATTATTAGAATTTAGAGATTATTTAGTAACTAAAATTGGTAATTACAGTGAAGGAAAAACTAAATGGACTTTTGAACCGCCAGCGACAAAAAAGGATTTAAAGCAAGCTTTAGCAACTGCAAATCCACTTGATACTGGTAAAATAATTCAATTGTATGATCTTTTAAGTTATCCTGAAAAAGTACATGGTCACGATAGAGGTGCTGGAGAAATTCCATGGGTAGCAGCAATGTTTGATCATGCACCAATTGTTGCAGCAGCAGCAATGTTTTCTGCATTAAAATCTGATGTTAGAAACGCTGAGTCAGTTGCAGCACAACACATGTTAGATAAAGTGGATGCACCAATGTTTAATTTTAATAAAATTGAACCAATGGCATTTGCTCCGTCTGCATATATTAATCAAGGTGATTCATTACCTTTAAATGTTAAAATTGCAGCTTACGATTCAACTGAAATAGCAAAAATACGTTATGGAATGGATGCTGATACTTTACCAGAAAGATGGAAAGAAACTGAAGGAACTATTGGTTTATCAGGTGCTACTCCAGGACAACACAGAGTGAAACAAAAAGGAGAATTGGTTCCAAAACCATGGGCGTTTAACTATACAGTTGGACAACCAATGGGTGTGGTAGCATTACCAGAAATGAGAGTTTTATACCGAGGGTATAAAAATATTGTAGAAGGTACGGCTTCAGGTTTCCCAGCTGACAAAGTATCATTGAGCGGAAGTGGATGTAATTTAACTAAATCTGGTCAAAACTGGATTGCAACTGTTGGTTCAGGAGTTAGAGAAGCAAACATTAGTGTAATCGGAAAAAGAGATAATGGTGGAACAGTAAATTTAGGATCTTTTAAATTTAAAGTGAAAAAATTACCTGCACCAACAGTTTATATGGGAGGAATTACCAATGGTCAAAACCCAGGTCTTTCGTCTGTAAAAGCAAATGCGAACAGTAAAATCTCATGTAGATATGATGAATCAGTGCCTTTAACTGGTGTTGTATTTACCGTTGTCAGTGGTACCGTTACAGTTGACGGATTGATGGCTAAAGGTAGAATTGGTGGCGGTGGTTCACTAGATGGAAATGCTAAAAAAATATTAGCACAAGCTAGAGGAAAACAAGTAACAATGCTCGTAACTTATAGAGGACCAGATGGTGTTTCTCAAAGAGGGGCATTAGTATTTACACCTAGATAATTAAAATTAAGTAGAGAGAGATGAAAAAATTAAGTATTTTATTAGTGATTTGTCTTTTGGGTTCAATTGCGATTGCCCAAGGAGATGATGTGAGAGGGCCAATTTCATATCCTGCACCTGGTGTAATGGATGGAGTGTATATGGAGTCAAATATTCCAACTAAAAAGGTAGTTCCTTACGAATTTGTAAGAGAAGCTGATGTGATTTGGAGTAAGAAAGTATGGCGAGTGATTGACTTAAGAGAAAAGTTTAATCATCCTTTATACTATCCTTTGGATGATATCGAAGAGGGAATGTGGAAAAAAAACACTACTAGATGGAGTTTATGGACCGTAATTCGTCATCATATTATGACAGGTGAATTAACATTGTATTCTCCATTTAACCCAAACTGGGAAGCATGGAAAGATGGTGACTTATTCAAGTATCCAGTTACTTCAAACAATCCAGGTGGAACTTATTATAACGATAAGGAATTCCGTGAAAGAATGTTTATTTACATTGGAAGTGAAAAAGTAGATGCCTTTGCTGACCCTTTAAAAAGTTTGGTTTATCCAGATGAAGACAGTTTGGTGATGGGAGATGATGGTTTTATGCAAGCAGTTTACCCTCCTAGTGATACTGTATGGTTTAAGTCTCAAGATATCGTTCAATATAAAATCAAAGAACAATGGTTTTTTGATAAAGAAAGATCGGTAATGGAATGTAGAATCTTAGGAATTGCTCCTATGATTTATGCAAGAGACAACAACGATAATATCACTGGATTTAGAGAGTTGTTCTGGTTGTATTTCCCACAGTGTAGATACGTTTTCCAAAACTTCTTTGTTCAAAGTTCTACGAATGATGCTCAAAGAATGTCATTTGATGATTTATTTTGGAAACGAAAGTTTACTTCTTATATCACAAAAGAATCAAATTTATATGATAGAGATATAGATACTTATAAAGCAGGTGTAGATGCCTTGCTTGAATCTGAAAGAATTAAAGAAGATATCTTTACTTTCGAACACGATTTGTGGAGTTTCTAAAATCTATTTGAAATACATTATTTAAAACGGGAAGCAACTTGCTTCCCGTTTTTTATTTATTATCCTTACTTTTGCGCTTTAATAATAAATATGATTCGATTAAATAATCTTTCTTACCACCTTCCACA
>CBDUKB010000037.1:0-18991 GCA_965367695.1 uncultured Putridiphycobacter sp. | reverse complement strand
AATAAGGGCAATAACAACCAATAATGGAGCCAATAAAACCAAGACAATTACTGCGGAGAGAATATCAAAAACACGCTTAAGTAAAAGATACATATCAATTTTTTAAGTCTTTTTTCAAAGCATTAATAATGTTTGCACTTGCTTTTCCATTTCCATATAAATTCATACTAAAATCTGAAGTTTTATTTAACATCTTTTCAAATCCTTTGATGATTTTATTTTTATCAGCTCCTACCAGCATATTTACACCATGCTCAATTAATTCCACCCATTCAGTTTGGTCCCGCATAGTCACACAATTCTTTTTAAAAAAGAAAGCTTCTTTTTGCAATCCACCACTATCAGTCACAACAAGTGAAGCATGTTTGATTAATTCAATCATGTCGAAATAACCAACTGGGTCAATGGTTTGAACCTTCAAACGCAAATTGGCATTTTCTAATTTACTTTTTGTACGAGGATGTAAGGGCAAAACAATGGGGCAAATGTTAACATGAATATAATTGAGTGCTTCAATTATGGCCGTTAATCTTTCAATATCATCCGTATTTTCGGCTCGGTGCAATGTTGCCAAAGCATATTTTTCCAAGCCAATCGTTTTCACCACCTTCGATTTTTGTGCAGAAATTCCAGCATAAAAAGTAGCGGAATCCTGCATCACATCTCCCGATTTGACAACTTGACATGCGACATTTCCGAATCCTTCTTTCATTAAATTATCCACTGCAATTTGCGTTGAACAAAACAAATAATCTGATATGCGATCTGTTAAAATTCTATTGATCTCTTCTGGCATATCCATATTAGAAATTCTCATCCCAGCTTCAACATGCGCCACTTTAATATGAATTTTCTTGGCTGCTAATGCTCCAGCAATTGTTGAATTAGTATCTCCATAAACCAATAAAACATCTGGCTTTTCTTTAAGCAAAATAGACTCAATTCCTTCTAACATTCTACCAGTCATAGCTGCATGACTTAAGCTATTTATTCCTAAGTTGTAATTGGGCTTTGGTATTTCCATTTCTGTGAAAAATATTTCACTCATGTTTGGATCAAAATGCTGTCCTGTATGCACAATTATTTCTTCAACATCATGGTGTTTTGCAAGTTCACGGCTTAACGCTGCTGCTTTGATAAATTGAGGACGTGCACCAATTACTGTAAGAATTTTCATTGAATATTTTTTTCTACTGATTCAATTATGGCCTTAATAATTATCTTCACATTTTCATCACTCAAATCAAAATAGACTGGTAACGTAATTTCATTTTCGTATTTCTCCCAAGCCCTCGGATAGTCTTCCATTTTATAACCAAGCGATTTATATGCGGTTAGCAATGGCAATGGTTGAAAATGTACATTTACTGAAACGCCTGCTTCAAAAATCGCTTGCATGATGGCATCTCTTTTTGGTTCTTCAATTCCCTTGATTCTCAATAAAAATAAATGATAAGAGGTTTCTTTTTCATTATTTAAATAAGGTGGAATTATCGCCCAATCTTTATGTTTAAATCCTTCAACATATTGGTTAAAAATAGACTTTCTTCTTTCCAAATTGGAAGCATATCTTTCTAACTCTATCAGACCAATGGCAGCTGAAATATCAGTCATGTTGCATTTATAACCAGGGAAAAGTACATCATAACGCCAGTTTCCTACTTGAGTTTTAGCTAGGGCATCTTTCGATTGCCCATGTAATGAATTAATATTTAAATGCTGATAAATTTCTTCTACATCAAATTGTGCAGGCAAGTTCAAGCAAACACCTCCTCCTTCTGAAGTGGTCAAGTTTTTTACCGCATGAAAAGAAAAAACTGAAATATCTGTCAAGGCACCTGCTATTTTACCATTCATACTTGCACCAAAACTATGAGCTGCGTCTGACAAAATTAAAATTCTCCCGAGTTTTTCTTGTTCATTTGTTTTTGACTGAAAAACAGCTTTTATTTTATCTGATGTCACCAATGCGTTCAATGCCGAATAATCAGCTGGAAAACCAGAAATATCAACAGGCATGATTACTTTAGTTTTCGAAGTAATCGCATTTTTAACTGCCGCTACAGAGATGTTAAAATCATTTTCATTGATATCAACCATTACTGGTTTTGCACCGCAGTGTAACACCACATTTGCTGTGGCACAATAAGTATATGCGGGAATGATAACTTCATCACCCGGTCCAACTCCAAACCATCTTAAAATTAATTCCATACCTGCAGTAGCCGAATTTAGACATATTGTTTTTCGACAACCAACATAATCTGTTAGTCTGTTCTCAAACAATTTTGTTCTCGGTCCAGTGGTAATCCAACCCGACATTAAGGCTTTTGAAACTTCATCAACTATCGCTTGGTCAATCCTTGGTGGAGAAAATGGAATCATAGTATACTAATTTTGCCCAAAAATACGATTAATTTTATTATTTATTGACTCTGTGACAAATGACACAATTAAAGTTTAAATTTACTTTAACTTTGCTAAAAGAAAAAAATCATGCTTCAATATATATTCAATACAATTTCAGGCAGTTTTAATTGGGTCTGGCGTCAAATAACCTTTGATGTTGCTTGGAATGATAATTATTTTTGGGGATTAACAATCATATCACTTCTTGTTTTTGGTCTTGAAGTACTTTTCCCTTGGAGAAAAGATCAAAAAATAATTCGAAAAGATTTTTGGTTAGATGCATTTTACATGTTTTTTAACTTCTTTATTTTTACAGCTGTGATCAGTGGGTTGTATGCAATCATTCGAAAATATTCTCCCGTTTCATATGAATCACTCGCCTTTTTAGATTTGAGTACTTTGCCTAAATGGGGGCAATTAACCATCTTTTTTATACTCAACGATTTTGTACAATGGATTACCCATGTTATTCTACATAAATACAATTTTTTATGGCAATTTCACAAGGTACATCATTCAGTAAAAGAAATGGGATTTGCGGCGCATTTACGTTATCATTGGATGGAAAACATTGTCTACAAACCTTTGAAAACATTGGTAGTTTTGATAATTATTGGAGGAGAGCCAACAGATGCTTTTATCGTTCATTTCATAGCCATTACAATCGGTCATTTAAATCATGCGAATGTTAGAATCACTTGGGGACCTTTGAGATACATTTTTAATAACTCTGTTATGCATTTGTGGCATCATGTAAAGGCATTACCTAAAGAACGCAGAAACGGGGTAAATTTTGGAATTAGCTTAAGTTTGTGGGATTATATTTTTAAAACAAATTACATTCCGAGTGATGATTCACATATTGAATTAGGTTTTGAAAATGACGAAAAATTTCCTAAATCTAATTTCTGGAAGCAATTGATTTATCCAATTGGGCGAAAAGATTAATTACGCGTAAGGGATTTACTTTTATTGGAAGGCTTTTTACCAAGTATTAAAAAATCGACAATACCCCTTAGGTATCCCCAACCATAGCTAAAATGAAGTACGGGAAAAACCCTTGCCACGCGCAATCCTTGAGAAAATGAGCCTGCGGCTTTGTATCCAGCAACTATTGAAAGAAGAGTATATAGCAATAAGCCACTTATAAGTAACCATGTAAACGGGGGGAAAAAAATTGAAATAATAACCCCAATAAATAAACTAATTACAAACAGCAAGGGCACCAATTGGCGCAAAGTAGTGATGGTTTTATGCAGTTTGTTTACATATACTTTCCAATATCCATATTGATAATATTGTTTATTTAGTTTTTCAATTGAGCCCCGTACAAAATATTTAGATTGAATGCTTGGATCATATAAAATTTTATAACCAGCCTCAGTAATCCGATAATTCAACTCATCATCCTGATTACGTATAAGTTCTTCATTAAAATTTCCAATTTTATCAAATATCTCTTTCTTGTAAACACCGAAAGCAAGGGTGTCGACAAATTGTTTTGAACCTCCTGTTCTAAAAGTAGCATTCCCGACTCCAAATACACTGCCCATTGCTAATCCTATTTCTTCTGCAGTTTTATTTTGATACACATTGATAATAGCTCCACCCGCACACATCACATCCGGGGATGATTGAATAGTTTCCATGTTTTTTTCAATAAAACCAGGCGTTGCTTCAGCGTGGGCATCAATTCTTAAAACAAGTTGGCTCTCAGCTGTTGCCAATCCTAAATTCATTGCTTGAGGCGTGGTTTTTGCTAGGTTATCAACCAACTTGATTCTAGCATCTTTTTTCATCATTCTTTTCACAACCTCACGTGTACCATCATCACTCATGCCGTCCACAACAATTATTTCCAATTTTCCATCACTTAATACTTGAGACAAAATTGACCGTAAACAACCTTCAATATAGTTAATCTCATTTCTACATGGAATGATAACAGAAACAGCATATTTGGTATTTATTTTCATGAATTAGCTGAAGGAATTTGTGATTGTTGATTTAAAAGAGCGAAAAATAGCCCGAAAAATATGGACCCTGCTTGGTTTTCTAAAATTGATTCCGGGATGGCATAAATAATTAAAACAATGATAAACCAAAAGGCTGTCCAATTTTGATGGTGAAAGTTGAAATAAATATTCTGAGAAAAAATGTATATAAAATATAGCATTCCAATTAACCCCACTGCAATCCCCATTTGTAAAAATTGATTGTGTGCATTCAATTTTTTATCAAAGGCACTTTTGACAGCATGTTCCTCATACTTTTTCATCAAATTATCTTTAACGTCACCAGTACCGTAACCAAACATAGGTTTTTCTATTATCAACTCAACAGCCGATTCCCAAATTTTAATTCTCACAGAACTTGAACCTTGGTTATCACCACCATATTCTGTTGTCAATCCTAAAACTAATTCATCCACCCGATCATGCACAAGTTTAGAATTCGAATAAACCAAGCTACTGATTAATACCAACAAAGCAAGCAATAAAAAAGAAGTGCTTTTTTTAAAACGTTTGAAAATTGCGTAAAAAATTACAATCAACCATGCTATCAATCCAATTTTAGAAAATAGCAGTAAATTGAATATGGAAAGTGTTACCAAAATTAGCAACATTAGACTGCCTGAGAAAGTTGTTTTAATTTGATGCGCATACAAAAGTAAAATAATGGCCAATATCACATACATTGAGAGGTATGAAGGGTGTATGATAGTGGAAAAGTTAGCGTAAAAGAAGGTGTCAAGATTTCTAGTTTCAAAATAAGCTACACAACTCATCACTAATAAATAGACAAAGCTTGATATCACTCCAGCAATAAAGGAAAGATATCCCTTCTTTTTTTCTTTTTCAGTATATTGAATAAAAGACATTAAAAGTGGAAATAGAATCAAAGACATTTTCACTTCTAAATCGAAAAGCGCCATTTTTGTGTTATCGTACCAGAGGACACCTAGTATTAGCAAGCCGGAAAAACCAACCAGTAATAACTGCGGTTTACTGGGTTGAAAATTAAGCTTATTATACACAATGAGAATGATTCCACTTAAAAATAATAGTCCAATAATTGGACTAATTATTTTGAAGGAAATGGGGAGTAGAAATAAGATACATTGTAAAAAAAAGACATGTAGTAATCTTAGCCATTCTATATTTGCATATTTTTCTTGAAGCTGTCTCATTTTAAAATGTCTTCGTACATGGCAATTAAATTTTTTGATTCTGCTTCCCAACTGTATTTTAATGCTGCATCTCTTTCACCTTTTTCACTAATGCTTTTTAGTAAATCTGGTTGCTTAATCATTTCGTTCAATTTAGCTACAATATCATTTACATCTAATGGATTAGCAAAAAATGAGTATGGCTTAAAGAAGCCTTCCCAAACTTTAAAATTTGACATCAGCATTGGGACGCCGCAAGCCATGTACTCAAAACCTTTAGTTAGCAAGGTATCAGTGTAGTTTTTTACCGGATATAGCATTGCTAAACCTATATCTGCCGATTTTATGTATGGAAATACTTCATCTAGTGTCAAAAGTCCAACGTATTTGATTCTAGGAGAATAACCAAGACATTTTTGTTTAAACTCTTCGCTGGACCATGGTCCAAGCAATAAGAGTTCTGCCTCATCATTTAATAATGATACCGCTTTGCATATTTCTTCAATCCCTCTTATTTTGGTTAAGCCACCTGCATAAATCAACCTTGTCACCTTGCCAGGTTTGTCAATTTTTTTTGATGAATTTATTAAACTTATGATGGGATAATTTTGTAAAATCACAACCTTATTAAGCTTTTTCGGATAATATTTTTCAAAATATTCATAATAACCTTCTTCCGCTAAAACTACTTTATCGAAAATTGAAATACCCATACTTTCAACAAGTTTATACATCCTAGCAATAATATTTCTGATGGTCATACTGCCTATCCATTGCTTGTCTTTAATTTGATAAAAAACCAATTCATGCACGTCATAAATTACTTTTTTTCCGAACAATTTTAATATGATGCCGACAAGTATTAATTCTGGATCATGAAAATGTATAATTTTAGCTCTTGTTTTAAGCGCTTTAAAAAAAGCGAAAAATGTTTTAATAAATATTCTGTAAAGTCGATTGGATTTGGTTGATAAATTGACGATTTTCACACCTTCTACAACTTCTTTTTTATCATGACTCACAATCAAAGAAACATCATAGTTAGCTGCTAACAAAGACTTACATTCTTTAAAAAAAATCCTACCATCAAAAGGCGGATGGACTGTTGAGATGTGGCAAACTTTAGTCATGATTAATTATTTTATTATAAATATCTTCAAACTTCTTTTGGTTCACCATTTTTGTAGCCTTATCCTCAATTATATTAATATTCATCAAGGCCACTGATTCACCATTTAATTTCAAAGCCCTTTCAAAGGCAGCAAATAATTGTTCCTTTTTTAATATCACTCCATTCACATTATTCTCAACCCATTCAATATTTGCAGGTAAATCACTTAAAACAGGTATGCATCCGTATCCCATGGCTTCTAACAAACTAATTGAAGTACCATCACTAAATGGTATGGAAATCCAAATTTTAGCTTTCCCATAGTTTTCTGCATTTTCTTGAGGACCGACAAAACCAATAAATTCAAAAGCATCTTTTGGGATTAATTCTTCTGCGAGCAGTTTTAAATCATTAGTTTGATTACCAGTCGCAGCAATTACTAATTTCCAATCGTTGTGATTTTTAAAAAATTGAGCAAATCCTTTAATGATAGTTTCAATATTATATAATGGATTATGTAATCTATTGGAATAGATGATATTTTGCTTAGTTGTATTTATATTAGGCAGTATTTCAATCCCAAAATTCGCAAGTATAACCTCTTGCTTTATCCCTAGTTTTCTGATAGCTTGAATCATGTGTGAAGCATCAGCCGTGATATAATCAGCGCGTGACAAAGAAAACTTCACCATTAACCTATATAGCAATCCCTTTTTGGGTAATACAAGTACATCACTACCCCAGGTAGTAACCACAAAAGGAATTCCTTTTTTATTGGCCATTGCAGTAATAAATGCATAAGAATTTGCTTGATGTACATGAATCACAGTTGGATTAAAACTAACGATTGCCTTTTTAATTTTTTTTACAGCATTTAAAACTTTAAAAGGGTTTTTAAGAGAAAAATCACATATTACAGTTTCTTCATCCATAAATGGCGCACCTGAAACTATTAAAATCTCATCAAAATAATCTTTAATTAAATGAAAGTAATTTTTCAAATGAATAGACCCTTGCGTCGGTCCTACCAATAATAATTTCTTTCGATTATCCATTTTCTAACAGGTTGCTTTTATTGTAAAATAATCCCAACACAATTGCAATTAATATAAACAAATCTTTATTCATTAACGGGTTGTTAGTCAACGCAGCTATCGAATAAATTACTGTTACAAGCAACATTGTTAGTCCATATTTACTTTTTATATTTTTGATAGATTCATAAACAAGAAAGCCGTAAAAACCAAAATAAGCTATTAACCCTAAAAAGCCGTATCGCCAGGTCATGAGTACATATTCACTCTCGGCATACAATTCGTTTTCATAAAAATACTCCTTATAAGGACCGTATCCGAATAAAGGTTTTAGTTGAATCATTTCCCATAGGTGCTTCCATATAATCAAACGACCTTGAACTGAATTTGATTGATATACACTAGACGAAAAAATGGAATTTAAATAAGAAGGCGTCATCCCACCATTTTCCATAGCTTGTCCATTTAAAACAACATCTGAATAGTATGGATTTGCTGAAACAGCATTCACAGAGAACAGGTGTGCAATGGTATAAGATGTAATAATAATTCCCAAGTTAAACAAGGAATATTTGTTCAGAAGTTTCAATTCTTTTTTACGAATGGCAATGATCATATATACCATTATCATTGCAAACAAAGCGATTAATCCTGTCCTTGATTGGCACAAAAAAAACATACTAATGGCTAAGAAAAATATGCCTAAACGGAATAAATCCTGTTTTTGGCGCGGCAGGAATAACATAGCTAATACAAGGAATAAGATGGCATTATTATTCGGATTTCCAATGGTGCCAATCATTCTCCTTGTTGCCTCGCCTCCAATGCTATTGAGCCCAAATGTTTGAATATGAATTCCACCATTGTAAAAATGTTCCAACACATAGTTAAAATTAAACCAATTAAAATAATGAAATATGTTGAACACCACCAACATTCCAAAAATTGGATAGAGAATTTTCTTATAAAAATTCGATATATCAATCGTTGAAAAGAATAATATAACACAAGTAAACTTGAAGATTTTATAAATCTCAAAATAATCCCTAATCTCAGCCATTCTACCATTCCAAAAAATGGTAAATAAAATGTAAACACTAAATAAAATAAGGTACTTATAAATTTTATGAACAACTAATTCAGCCCGTTGAACATAGATTAACACTACTAAAAAAGGCAATAAAATATCAAGTAATTGAAAAGCTGGTAAATTTTCTGAAATGGTAAATGATGGAATCAGTGTAATACTGAGGACCGTTAATAAAGCGAATAAAAAATTTATTTTTTTAATCATTTTTTGCCCATTTATCATAGTAAGCTCTTAATTCCGGGTTTCTTGAAATTGTTCTTTCATCACGTTTTCTAGTATCACCCACCACCTTAGCGGGACTACCCTTGATGATTGAAAAATCGGGATAATGTCCCTGTAAAAAACTGTAGGCAGAAATTAAACAACCTTTACCTATGGTTGTATTAGGCATAATAGTCGTATAGGGTCCAATAAAAGTATAAGCACCTATTTCAATAGGACCTTTTACATAACCTTTTAAATCACCTCCATGATAAGCGTCTCCATACAACCGAATTGAATCGTGACTAGAATGGCTGGTGATGGTGATAAAATTCGTTAATTGGCAGCCTTCACCCATTTTAACACCATTACTTGCTTCAATAAAACAATGATGTCCTATATAAACATTATCGCCAACATCAAACTTTTTTGGGTGATCAATAAATGTAGAGTTACTTATCCTTGTCCGAGTCAGTAACTTTCCATCTTTCATTCTATGATATCCAGCAATCATTTTGGGGCTTAATCTATTTAGACGTTTCCGAATAAATTTATTCCTGATTTTCCTTAAAAATGATAGCATAATCTTTATAAATTTACTTAGGTTTTGCAAGGGATTTAATCCACAAATATATGTATAAATAATAAAACACTTGAAGCAATGATAACATTAACAGACCTGTTTTTATGTCATCAAAGATAAAACCGCCCATTAGAATAGAACCGACTATTAGCACATTGCCAATAATTGAAAGCAAAAATATTTTGGCTTGTTTATTCATGATAATGGCCACTTGTTGCACAGGAGCAATCACGAAGTTTAAAAATATCCATGGGGTTAAATATTGGGTATACTCGCCCGAAACACGCCAATTATCTCCCAATACAAAAGCAAATAAATCGGGTCCAAAAAACAGAATGACTAAAAAAATTGGCAATGCGATTATGGTTAATTTTTTAACTGTATTCTTAATCAATAATTCAATACTTTCTCCCTTACCGTGCATTTCAGCTGCTTTTTGAAAAAACACCTGTCCAAATGAATTACCAATCACGGTAAGTGGTGCTCTTAATACCCGAAATGTCATGCTATAAAATCCTAAAACAACATCACTAAACACATAGGAAATAGTGGTGTTTACACCAATATTTTTAAATTCATCTCCCATAGCATGTAAGCTATTAATTTTTGGGAAATTCTCATAAGTTTTTCCAACTGCTTTCATATTTTGCTTTGAAATTGTTCCAAGCAATTTTCTATCTTGTTTTAAAAATGGTAACAGCAAGTATATTGTGCCTAAAAAGAAACCTATTAAATAACTTAATATAAGTCCCCCAATTCCAATTTTAGTAATTCCTTCAGGAACTAGATAATTTTTATCAAAAATAGCCTTAAAAGAATTATAAAACTGACCTTTACCAGTGATTACACTCAACTTAATAGCGCCAGCAGTTACCTGTGTAGTCATTCTACCCGCAGTATGTGTAATAACCGAAGCTGATGTATTTTTAAATTGTTTTTTTCGAATACTCCAGAACGATAATATTTTATATGCACTGGCAAAAAACACGCAAAAAGGCAATAGCCAAAGCCAATTATCTAAAATTGGCTTATTAATAAATTGCTCAAGCTGAGATTTAAACAGCAATAGTATTAAAATTAAAAGTCCCGTAAAGTAAAATAAGATTTTAAATGCCAAGCCTAACACATTAATCGCATCTCGGTCTTCAACAGGTAACACTATGGCTTGCTCATACCTTCCAGCCGACAGAACTAATAAAAAAGTAATGATAGACATGTAAAGTGCATACAAGCCAAATTCTTCAGGAGAAAACAACCTTGTTAAGACTGGAATTAATAAAATGGGTAATATTTGTGCTAAAGAAGAGCCCGTCATCAAAGTCAAAACATTCCTTCCAAATTCCGACTTTACCAACTTTTTCATGGATTCTCTTTAAAAAGCAAGCTACTTGTTTTTACTTCGCATAATGCACTGCACGTCTTTCTCGAATCACCGTCACTTTCACTTGACCAGGGTAGGTCATTTCATTTTGAATTTTCTGTGAAATAATGAATGATAACTCATCTGCTTGTTGATCGGTTACTTTTTCACTTTCTACTAAAACACGTAATTCTCTACCTGCTTGAATAGCAAATGACTTTAATACACCATCAAATCCTAGCGCCAATGTTTCAAGCTCTTTGATTCTCTTGATATAAGATTCTGCAATTTCTCTCCTTGCTCCTGGTCTAGCACCAGAAACAGCATCACAAACCTGGATAATAGGTGAAATCAAGGTGGTCATTTCTATCTCGTCGTGGTGGGCACCAATGGCGTTACAAACATCTGGTTTTTCACCATATTTTTCCGCTAATTTCATCCCCAATAAAGCATGTGGTAATTCTGGCTCATCTTCAGGAACTTTTCCAATATCGTGCAATAAACCAGCTCTTTTAGCCATCTTTACATTTAACCCTAGCTCTGCAGCCATGATCGCACATAAATTTGCAACCTCTCTACTGTGTTGTAATAAGTTTTGACCGTATGAAGACCTGTATTTCATTCTTCCAACCATTCTCATCAATTCAGGATGTAATCCGTGAATTCCTAAATCGATACAAGTTCTTCTACCCGTTTCAATAATTTCTTCTTCGAGCGATTTTCTTGTTTTTGCAACTACATCTTCAATTCTTGCAGGGTGAATTCTGCCATCTGAAACCAATTGATGTAAAGCCAATCTTGCAACTTCTCTTCTTACTGAATCGAAGCAAGACAATATAATAGCTTCTGGTGTATCATCTACAATAATTTCTACTCCTGTAGCCGCTTCAAGCGCCCTAATATTCCTACCTTCTCTACCAATAATTCTACCTTTTAATTCATCAGAATCGATATTGAACACGGATACTGAATTTTCAATAGCTTGCTCAGTTGCGACTCTTTGGATAGATTGTACAACAATTTTCTTTGCTTCTCTATTCGCATTAATCTTTGCTTCCTCTACAATATTTTTAATAGAGGCCATGGCATCCGTTCTCGCTTCATCAATCAAAGCTTGTTTAACTTCCACTTTCGCCTCTTCAGGAGACAATCCAGAAATTTTGGACAATTCGGTCACTTGTTTCTGATGTAACTTTTCGATTTCAGTACGTTTGCCTTTTACTACCTCAATTTCTAATTCAGCTTGAGACTTTAATTTTTCTAAATCTTTTTCCTTTCTACTGAACTCACCAACCTTTTGATTAATGGTCTTTTCTCTATGACGCAATTTATCTTCAATACTTTGAATTTTTTGCTCTCTTGACCTCACTTCATTTTCATGATTTGTCTTCAAAGCTAAAAACTTCTCTTTTGCTTGTAAAATCTTATCTTTCTTCAAGGCTTCACCCTCGTTTTCAGCTTCTTTTAAAATTGATGCTGACTTCGCTTTTAATGCAGTTCTTTGAAAAATGAATGCAATTACGGCACCAATTAAAATACCTATACTTAATCCTACGATTATACTTGTTGTGTCCATATAATAAATTTTGGCTCAACTGAACAGGGTCCAATTGAAGATTTCTAATGCACAATTAATTTTATAATTGTGAGTTTATTTTTTCCAAAATTCGATTCAGATCTTCTTCAAAAGAAGGGTCAATGGAATGACTAGGGGCTTGCGCACCGTTAGCTTGAACTGCAAATTGCAAAGTTGTCATGGCCAAAAGATCTTGCATATCTTTCACCGCATAATTTCCTTGTAATTTTTTAATATTTGTGTTTATCTTTTCAGCAGCTTGCATAATAGCCGACTCTTCCTCCTTTTTTATAGTAAGAGGATAAGTTCTACCTGCAATAATTACTTTTAAAGATACTTTTTCCATTGCTTATTTATTGAGTAAAGAAATGCAACTGTTTATTTCTTTGACCAAATCATTTATCTTTTGATTGTATGTTGACTTATCAAATACATCAGGTGCAGAAGTAGCAGTTTTTTGCTGAATTTCAGCTTTCAAACGGATCTCTTCTGCTTCTAAAATACTTATTTCAGTTTGTAATTTTTTATTTTCTGAATTTAATAAGTCAATTCTTTCTTCCTGATTTTTAACCAATAGCGATAGTGAAGAAATCTTTTCTAAAAGTAAATCTACACCTTTTTCTATTTTAGCTAAATTGGGATTCGAACTTGACATCAATCTAAATCAAATTTTAAGAGACAAAAATACAATTTGCAAAATCATTATCAAAGTAATCGGTCAGGAATTATTAAAAACATTTTTTTAAAAATTAAATCCCATTTTCTTAATACTCGTCGTTAAAGGCATTAATTTTGCAATGGCTTTATAACAAGTATGCTTCATGAAAAAAATCACATTCCTTTTTCTACTTTCAATCCTTCCTTTTATCAGCAATGCGCAAGTTAAAAAAAACATAGATTATGATTTGGAGTTGGGTATGCCAATTAAAATTGACATTGCATTAGCCGGAAACTTTTGCGAAATGCGTCCCAATCATTTTCATACTGGTATAGATATCAAAACAAACAACACGGAAGGTTATCGCTTATATGCGATTGAAGATGGATTTATCTCGAGAATTAGAATTTCTCCCTGGGGATATGGCAAGGCCATTTATGTTCAACACAACAATGGACTAAACAGTGTTTTTGCTCATTGTAGCGATTTCCCACCTCTTTTAGATTCATTGGTATACACCTTACAAATGAAAAAAGAATCTGCCATTATAGATGAGAACGTAATCAACTTAAAAATTCCAGTAAAAAAAGGTGAAGTCATAGCTTACTCTGGTAATTCAGGTAGTTCTTCTGCCCCACATTTACATTTTGAAATAAGGGAAACGGTGACAGAACATGCAATTAACCCCTTATTATTCAAAGTATACAAGCAAAAAATAAAAGACAATAAACCCCCTGAAATCAGAGGATTGAAAATATATGCCATTACTCCCAAAGGATACCTGATACCATTTAAATCAAAATATTATTTCACCCAAAAAAAAGGAGACCAATACATGGTGAATAATGACAAACCCATTGAAATTGATGAACTACTTGTTGAAAATGGGATGATTGCATTTGGTTGTTATAGTATCGATAAGTTAGATGCCGCATACAACATATGTGGCATTCACAGTAGCAGACTTTTTAAGGAAAACTTATTAATTCACCATCAAGAAATTAATTACATGGACTTCGGCGTCAATAGATTTATTAATTCTCACCAAGACTATTTTGCCTTTAAAAATGAAAGAAAGCACATTCATAAACAATTTTTGACAAACATCAATCCTTTGCCAATATACCCAGTAAAAGGTGGGAAAATAAGTAATGATTCTGTTGCAGGTTCATACAAGTTGCAAGTAATGGATGTGCATCAAAATGTAAGTTGGTTGACATTTAGTATTAAAAAACCAAAAGACACTTTAAAATTGAATATACTCAATGAAAAGGATTATTATTTCCCTGATCGGGTCAACGCAATTTCAATGGATGGGTTTGAGGCATTAATTGAGAAAAATAAATTTTATGAACCCGTTCAAAAGATTGTGAAAATGACCGAAAGAGATAGTAATAGTAACTTTCTCAGTGCCACTTATCAATTATTTGAATTTATCATTCCGGTACAAGATGAAATTCAAATTAGAATAAAAGTTCCTAAAACATTTAAAAAACTACCTCTTAATAAAATGGGGGTGGTATTAATTGATGATAAAGAAAGGGTGTTTTTTAAAGGGGGATATGAAGAAAATGGATGGATCAATGCTGGCATTAGAAACTTTGGGAAATTTGCCTTAGTAATTGACACTATTCCACCCAAAATAAATCCATTAGACTTTAAAGAAAATCAAAACATTAGTAAATATAGCACCTTGGAATTCGATTTAATTGATAACATTGCAGGGGTAGCGAGTTATAAAGCTTACATCAATAATAAGTGGGTAATAACAGAATATGATAAGAAAAAAGGAAAGTACATCATCCCCCTTAATAAAAGAAGCAAAATTCATCTTAGCAAAGGGAACAATGAACTATTAATAAAAGTGATTGATCGTAGAAAAAATGAAACACATCAGCAATTCAATTTAATTTTGAATTAAAAAACAAACTCCTTTTATACTTTATAAAAAATACCTTAACTTCATAGTCTTACTTTTAACAAAAAAAAATGAAATACCTATTCATATCCTTACTACTTTGTTTTAGCATGCAAGCATTCGGGCAAGAAGAATTGACTGAAGAAGAAATTCGATACCGTGACTCTATAATCAAAATTAATGAGTCGAGTTTAGCAACTGCAGTTTCACAGAAAAACTACAATGAAGGAATTGCTGCATTTAATTTAAAAAACTATCCTTTAGCCATTGAAAAATATAAGGCAGCTATACAAGCCGACCAAAACTTTATTGCTGCATATTACAACCTAGCTTTGGCTGAAAATGAAGCAGAAAAGCCAAAAGCAGCAATTCAAACACTTTCTGTTTTACTTAAAATAGACCCTTCTTATACCAAGGCATACTTTCAAAGAGCTATTGCAAATCAAATGGACAATAATTATGCGGCTGCAGAAACGGATTATGAATTGGCCATCACCGCGGAACCCACCAATCCGAATGTTTACTACAATTATGGAACACTCATGTTTTTGCAAAAAAACTATGATGGAGCCATTGAAAAATTTAGCAAAACCATTCAACTAGATTCAAAAAATGCATTTGCTTACAACGATCGTGGATCATGTAAAAGAATGAAAGGTGATTATACTGCAGCACTTTTAGATTACGAAATGGCAGTTAAAATGAATGAAAATTTAGCTTTTGTGCTTAATAATATTGGGTCGACCAAAACAAAACTGAAAGATTATGATGCCGCTTTAAAGGCTTTCAATAGGGCAATTAGCATTGATAATTCATTTTACCTTGCCTATAACAACCGAGGTGTTTGTTTGATGGAGATGGGTAAAACAGTTGAAGCTTTAAATGATTTTGACAAATGTGTTGGTATCAATCCTTCATATGCGCCAGGTTACAGCAACCGTGCTGGTGCTCAATTCAAAATGAAAGCATATTCCAAAGCTTTGGCTGATGCCAATTTAGCCATTCAACTCGACAAAGAATTTGCAGATGCATATGTAAATAGAGGAATGGCAAAAGAAATGCTCAGAAACATGAATGGAGCATGCGAAGATTGGCATAAAGCAAGCGAATTAGGCTCACCATTAGGAAAACATTATCAATCAACAAATTGCTCAAACTAATTTAACATGAAATTAATTTTTACAACACTTATATGTACATTAATTGGCTTTTCTTATAGTCAAGATGTGCCTTTTAAATCGAGTAACTTTAAAGACCAGAAAGATGAATTTAAAGCGGCGAGAGAACAATTAGAATTGGGTACTATTTTATTTGATGAAGGACAAGCTTTGGTTTTTGCCACACAAAGTCCTGCATTAAAATTTGAATACGCTTTAACTCACTTTGAAAAAGCATACGCTTTTAACCCTAAAAGTGCTGACTTAAATTATAAACTAGGTGTTTGCTATTTGCACAGCACTCATAAAGAAAAAGGATTGGATTTTATTACCACTGCCTATTCTCTTAATAGAGAAGTGGATCCTTTCATTAACTACTACATGGGTTATGTTAATCATTTAAGAGAAAATTATGGTGAAGCTTTAAAATATTACAACACTTTTGAAGCCGAATATAAAAAAGCAGATGACTTTGGAAAATTCGTGAAAAAGAGAAAAAAAGAATGTGAAAATGCAATGCACATTACAAAAAATCCAATTCGAGCATGGATTGACAATGTAGATGAATTAAATACAGCATCAAATGATTTTGCCCCATCCATCACTATGGATGGAGAAGAATTAGTTTTTACTTCAAACAGAGCGAATTCACATCAACCAAATGAACTTGGTTTTTATGACAATGAAATTTACACCAGTACTTTTGAAAACGGTAAATGGTCGAAGCCCAAGATTGCTAAAGGCGGTATCAATTCTGATAAAGATGAAATTTCTAATTGTTTTTCATACAATGGCACCAAGATGTTAATAAGTAAAGTAAATGATAACGGAGATTATGACATCTATGAAACATTTCTTAAAGGAGAAACTTGGTCAGATCCGGAAGGAATTTCAAGAAACATTAATTTAAAAAGTAACGACATGTACGCTTCCTATAGCGAAGGTGATGTTTATATCTATTATGCAAAAGCGAATGAAGGAGGAAACACAGGATTCGATATTTACATATCGGGTGTCATGAATCGTACAGAAAGAAGGTATGGCACACCTAATAAAGTTATGAATTCTAGTTCTCCTTTTAACGAAGGACCAATCTATTTACATCCTGATGGAAGAACCATGTATTTCGCTTCAGAGGGATTTAATTCAATAGGTGGATTCGATATTTTTATGTGTAAATATGAAAGCGGAAAATGGGGTGACCCAGTAAACATGGGGTATCCAATTAACACACCTTACGACGACCTTTTCTTTTCAGCTTCTGCCAATGGAAAGTACGCCTACATTACCTCAAATCGCGCAGGAGGAAAAGGTGGGAATGACATCTATCGTGTTACATTTTGGGGAGAGGAAAAAACACCTGCATTGAGTGTTGAAGATTACCTCCTTGCTTCAGTAACACAACCGATTAATGACCCTCAATTAGCGAGTGCTGTCAAAGTATCAGAAACCATCAACTTAACCGTTTTTAAAGGTAAAACAATTGATGATTTATCTAAAAAAGCAGTAGAAGCTGAAATTGAAATTACTGATAATTCAACTGGAGAAATTATAGAAACATTTACGACCAATAGTGCCACAGGCAAATTTTTAATTTCCCTAAATTCAGGAAAAAACTATGGTATTGCTGTAAAAGCAGAAGGATTTATGTTTCATTCTGAAAACTTCGACATTCCTTCGGGAAGTGCCTACAATTTAGTAAACAAAACCATTGAGTTGAAAAATGTAAAAGTCGGCAATACAGTCACTTTAAAAAACATTTTCTTTGATGTTGGTCAATCTACCTTAAGACCTGAGTCGAATAGCGAGTTAAATAGGTTATTAAAGTTAATGAATGATGTTCCTCAATTAAAAATTGAAATTTCAGGACATACAGATAATACTGGTTCTGCAGTTTTAAATAACAAACTTTCTCAAGAAAGAGCAGAGTCCGTTGTTAAATATTTGGTTAAAAATGGCATTCCACTTTCAAGATTAGAAGCCAAAGGATATGGTTCTGAAAAACCAATTGCATCAAATAAAAATGAAAGTGGTCGTCAAGAAAACAGACGTACTGAGTTCAAAATAATTGGGAACTAGAATAAAAAAATTATGAAATCAAGTGCAACAGTTAAAATTCTAATCGTCTTTTTTGTCCTTTTAATAGGATGGTTTTTCGTAAGAATTGCAAGGCTTTTAATACCCATTGTATTAATTGCTATAGTAGTAGGTTTATTATGGGATTGGGCCGACCCTAAAAGTGGCAGTAAAAAATACGACGATTACGAATAACTAAATTTATCTTAGTACGGTAACATGGCCTTCTACCACAGTTTTATGATCTGAAACCAGTTCGCCAAACTGAACCCTCCAGATGTAAACACCTTGTTTTACAACTTCTCCTTGGTATTTCCCATCCCATCCTTGTGTTGCATCATATGATTCAAAAACGATTTCACCATATCGATTAAAAATTAACATGTGAAATTCATATGGATTGAAGCCCGAAACAAATTCTGGTTGAAAATCTCTATTTGCACTACCAATATCTGTAGGTGTAAATGAATTTGGGATATAAAATATTACCTCATCCCTCACTTCAATAGATGCAAATTTGGAGCTAGAACAAAAAGCATTGGAAGCAGTTAAAACAACCTGATATAGTTTTGGAGCTAAATAAATATTTATTGGGTTTACATCAATTGAAGTTGCACCGTTTCCAAATTGCCAAAAGTAATTACTTGCG